>NZ_CP121196.1:5672714-5987865 GCF_039994875.1 Telmatobacter sp. DSM 110680
GCATCGTGATCTGCGAAATGGAACAGGCCGTCACTCTTCCCGTCGTCGGCTGCGGATTCGAAGAGTGCAGCACGTCCGTCATGCTTGAAGGCTCAATGCCTGCAACCTTGCCCAGCAAAGTTCTCGCGGTCCGAAAGCTTTTGCCGACCGGTACGGAACTCGTTACTCTCCAGGTCCATCCCGTGGCACCGGAGTTGCAGGCTTACCTGCAGCGGTACATGCCTGAACACTCGACGGATCTGCTCGGCATCGCCTCCCGGTGGGGCGATTTTCAGCGCATTGCACAAACCATGCTCATCGCCGCCGGATTCGCGCCTGAATCCCTCCTTGTTCGCGACGCGACCAAACCTGGATGGAAGCGCGGCCTCGATACCACTACCGCTGTGCTGTGCGATGCGGCTATCCAGCACGATCTCCCGGCGGGAACGCGCGCCATTGTCTTCCGCCTCTTCGATGAAGCGTCCATCAAAGACCTACGTAGTCACGAAGAGAATTTGACGACCCCTGATCGGAACTGATCAACCCTTCGCTGTAAGGATGTTCTACGGCGATGTGACACACCCGAAACTGTCCCAACTACTCCACCGTCGCGGCCCGTTCGCTCCTAGCATTGCTTTCACTTGAATGAAAAAGGAGCAAGCCGCTATGCGATCCGCATCGACGAACTGCACCATCCCCGTTCTGCTGATGTTCTACATCTTCACGGCCGCGGCACAATCATTGCCGCAGCAGGACGTCTCGCAGGCGACGCCACAAGCACAAAGTCCAGCTTCGGCCACCGCGCCAACCCACAGCAGCGAGGACTGGAACCGCCTTCGAGGACTGGTGCATCAGGAAGAGATCAACGTGTGGGCCTCGCGCAATCGGCACGTACGCTGCCTCTTCTCGGGCGCAACGGAGAACTATCTTTTCTGCGAACCGCTTTATTCCTATCGAGGTAACGGCGAATTCCGCTTCGATCGCGCCGATGTTGACAAGGTTCGGCTTGAACAAGGGGAGCGAAACTTCAAGCGCACCATTGCGGTCTCGGCCGGTGTCGGTGCCGTAACGATGGCTGCGGCCACCAATACTTCCAACGGGGGAGATCGCCTACTCGGAGCTTTGGCGGGCGGCTTGGCGGGATCGCTGGTGGGCATCATCATCGCCGGACCTGTTGCCTTGCTAACGCCTGGGCACCTCGTCTACCAGCGCCCTCCCACGCACAAGAAGTTCGTTTCCGCACATCTCCAAAAAGAATCAACTCCGCAGGAGGCGCAATGAAGTACGTCGCGTTGCGCAAGACCCTCCAGTCTGCGCTTTGTCTCTGCCTGACGCCGCTCATGGTTGCCCAGCAAGCAGCCGAGCCACAGTCGGCCAGATACAGGTCGCTACCGACGGCTACGATTCCCGACGAAGTGGTCATCCCCAAGGGAACAAGAATTGAATTGGTTTCGCTGGAGCATGTTTCCTCCGACACCGCAAAAGAAAAGTCCTTAGTCCGATTTGCGCTCGCGAAAGACCTGGTCGTGAACGGAGTCAAGGTGCTCGATGTCGGAACTCCCGTCGAAGGAAAAGTCTCGCGCGTGCGGCGTGGAGTGCCATACAGGCAATGGGGCGAACTCACCATTACGATCAGGAGAATTCAGATCGGCAATCATGCGCACATGCGCCTGAGATCCTCTGATCCCGAAAACCCAGAGTCGATGGTCGATGAATGGGCGCAGTGTGCCTTGGTTTTCCCTCTGTGCATTACAGCAATAATCGCCTTCAGCACCCTTAGCCGCACAAAACCAACGGGCGACAACGAACGAGCCGTGCTGCCACCGTGTGTCGGTTGGACGTTCTGGACTGGGTCTTCCTTCAGATTTACCAAACAGCATAGAGCCGAATCGAAAGCTGCGCACCCCCCAAGCTCCCAGGCAACCTGCAGCAATATCGCGTCGAATCAATCGCTGCGAGGAGTACAAGTGAAGTGAAACAGCCCGAATGAACGGCACCGAACACGCGTTCAGCCCTCGTCCTTGCAGACGGCGGTATTCTGTAGAAGACCGATGGCCAGCCACTACCCCGACAATGAAGTTCAAATGAGCGCTGCGCCCACCCGCCGGCGCCATTGGCTGAGGATTATCCTCTTCACCGCAGTGTGGATTGTGATCATCGTTGTAGCTCTCAGCGGTCTGGGCATTCTCTGGCTCCGCTCGGCCGCGAAATCTGCTCTTCCCATCCTCGACGGCGACATCCATCTCGCCTCCCAGGGCGCGCCAACTCTGTCCGCTCCCGTCACTGTCCGCCGCGATCAACATGGCGTCCCTCACATCGACGCTGCCACGCAGGAGGACATGTTCGTCGCGCAGGGTTACGTAACCGCGCAGGACCGCCTGTGGCAGATGGACGCCTTCCGCCGCAACGCCAACGGCGAACTCGCCGAGGTTATGGGACCATCACTGCTCCGCCACGACAAGGCACAGCGCATGTTTCAATTCCGCAATACCGCACACCGCATCTACGCTAGCTTGCCGCCCGCGGAGCGCGCCCGCTACGAAGCCTATGCGCGCGGGGTGAACCTCTACATCACCCAGCATCAGGACTCGCTGCCTCCTGAGTTTCATCTTCTCCATTACAAACCGGAGCCGTGGACTGGCGCCGACTCGATCAGCATCGGCATGATGATGGTCGACATGCTCGATACGCATTGGTACACCAAGCTTTCGCGCGAGAAGATCGCAGCAAAGCTCAACAACCCCAAGCTGGAGTCTGACCTCTACCCCGTCGGCTCTTGGCGTGATCATCCGCCCACCGGCGAACTGCTCGACCTTAGCCAGCCGCATCCTCAACCGCCCGGCACCAGCAACGACGAAGACGACGAGCGTACCGTCACGAGAACAATGCCTGTTCCAGACTGGCCCACACCCATGGGTGCCCCGTCCATGCGCGGCATTTTCGCGCATGGGTGGGGAAGCACTAATCCGCCAATCGACTCCTGCCGCGACTGCACTCCCGGCTCGAATAACTGGGTAATCGACGGCAAGCACACTGCGAGTGGAAAGCCGCTGCTTTCAAACGATATGCACCTCGGACTGAACGAACCAAACATCTGGTACATGGCCGACCTGCGCGCACCCGGCTACCACACTGCGGGAGTTACGCTACCCGGGATGCCCTTCGTGATCGCCGGACACAACGAACACGTTGCCTGGGGATTCACCGCGCTTTACGGAGACGTTCAGGATCTTTACATCGAGAAGCTCGATGGAAAGGGCAACTTTCAGGTTGCAGACGGGAGCTGGAAACCGCTCAACGTCAATCATGAAATTATTCGTGTCCGTAGCCGCAAGGACTTCGCCTACGATGTGCGTCTGACAGACCACGGACCGCTGCTCGATCCTCTCTTCACCAGAGATTCGCGCGCCATCGCTCTCAAGTGGACGCTCTATGACACCACGCTGAATTCCATTCCTCTCTACGGACTGAATACCGCATCGAATTGGACCGAATTCTCCTCCGCACTGTCGCAGTGGTGCTGGCCCACGCAGAACGTCGTCTACTCCGACGATCAAGGTCACATCGGTTATCACGCTGTCGGCCGCATTCCGATGCGTTCCGCAGGGATCACAGACAAGCCAGTGCTTGACGCCGTGCATGGTTGGCAGGGCTATATCCCCTTCGACGACATGCCCAACGCCTTCGACCCGCCCTCAGGCTTTCTTGCAACCGCCAACTCGCGTGTCACACCAGACAAATCCAAGTACCCGATCACGGACGAGTGGGCCGACCCCTACCGCGCCGAACGCATCTCCAAGCTCCTCCAAGGCCGCGACAACCTCAAGCCGGCCGATATGCTCGCCACCCAGACCGACATCTACAGCGAGATGGACCAGGAGTTCGGCCACCGACTCTCGTATGCCATCGACCACACTGCCAACGCCGATGACCAACTCCGCAAGGCCGCCGACCTCATGCGCAGTTGGGATGGCCGCCTCACCACTGATTCCGCTGCCGCATCGCTCGTGACCCAGGCTCGCTATGCGCTACGCATCATGCTGCTCGAGCCAAAGCTGGGCGCGGAAGACGCCGAAAACTACGAATGGTCGGAATCCAACTTTGCCGTAGAAGAGATCGTGATGCGCTCCAACCCCGCGTGGCTTCCATCTGCCTATAAAGACTGGGACGCCTTCCTCGCCGATGCTGTTCGCCGCGGAATGATAATAGGCCACGCCACCACCAACGTCTCTCAATGGACATACGGCTCCTGGCACGTCGTCGACATCGAACATCCGCTCTCGAACTTCCTGCCCTACGTAGGCCGCATCGCGGGAACCGGAGAGCAACCGCTAAGTGGCGACACCACCACCGTCAAACAAGTAGGCCGCTCCTTCGGTCCATCGCAGCGCTTCACCATGGACTGGAACAACATCGACGGCTCAACCGAAAACATCGTCCTCGGCGAGAGCGGCAATCCCTACAGCCCCTACTTCCGCGATCAGTGGGATGACTACTACAACGGCCGTACCTTCGCGCTTCCCTTCACCCCCACGGCCGTGACCTCTAACACGCGGCACACCCTCCGCCTCCTGCCATGACAGACAAGGGAATAAGGAACACGGAACAGGGAGTAGAAGGCGCCCGAGGTACTGAGGACTGGGTGCCCCAGGTCTCGCCTCTGAGACCTGGGATGGATTTGAGCAGACTGCGACGCCTTCTCGGTCCCGCCATCATCTGCCTCGCAGCGTTCATCGCCACTTCACCTGACCTGATGCACAAGACCTCGTGCGGTCACGACTTCGACTTCCATCTCGCATCGTGGCTTGACGCGCAAGCCAGTTGGAAGCACGGCCTCCCTTATCCGCACTGGGCGCCCAGCCCCAACTACGGAGCAGGGGAGCCACGCTTCGTCTTCTATCCACCGCTGACATGGATGCTCGGCGCTGCCTTCGGGCTGATCTTTCCGTGGAAGGGTGTTGAGCTTGCGATCACGTGTTCCTTCCTTGCTGCCACTGGTCTCGCTACGCGAATGCTGGCACGCCAGGCAATGGCAGACGCGCCTGCTACTCTCGCCGGTTGCATCGCCCTTTTCTCTGGCTACTCGATGTTCACAGCCTTCGAGCGAACTGCGTTCGGCGAACTCGCCGGTGGCTTCTGGATCCCGCTTCTGCTCTTGCTGATCTTCCGCGATGGAAATGCGCAGGGCTCACCCTGGCGGCGGGCGTTGGATGGCTCTGCAGTATCTCTTGCTCTCGTCATATCGGGAGCGTGGCTCTCCAACGCGCCTCTCGGTGTCATGGCCAGCTATCTGCTTGCGGGCGTCGCTTTATCGGTCGCGCTACTTCGACGCTCGTGGGCCCCGATTCTCAGATCTTTGGTAGCAGTCACTCTCGGCCTCGGCCTGACCGCTATCTATCTCGTCCCCGCCGCGGTCGAGCAGAAATGGGTACAGATTTCGCAGGCCACCAATGATCCAGGCGTTGCGATCGAAAACAGTTTCCTCTTCGGTCGCCACGCAGATCCCAATCTCGAACTGCACGATGTCGAACTGATGCGGGTTTCCATCATTGCCCTCGTGATGATCGCGTTCACGCTTGTTTCCTTCTTCATCGCGTGGCGACGCGGTCGCCTGCCCAGACAGCGAAGCTGGTGGATTCCGCTCGCT
Organism: Telmatobacter sp. DSM 110680; assembly: GCF_039994875.1. Taxonomy (GTDB): domain Bacteria; phylum Acidobacteriota; class Terriglobia; order Terriglobales; family Acidobacteriaceae; genus Telmatobacter. The sequence continues at coordinate 5,678,341 of NZ_CP121196.1, forward strand.
CTCATCCCTGTCGTGGTTTTGCTTTTGCAACTCCCCATCTCGCTGCCACTCTGGAACCTGCTCCCCAAGCTGCGCTTTCTCCAATTCCCCTGGCGATGGCTCGTAGTTACGGAGGCTCCGCTGGGCATCTTTATCGCCGTGGCGATCTGGCCAACACGTCGCTGGCTCCGCGTTGTAGCCATCGCAGCATCTACTGCCGGATTTTTATTCATCACGGGTGTCACCCTATTCCTCTTTCACCAGCATTGCGACCCAGAAGATTCGGTAAGAGGCATGCTCGCCGCATTTAGTAGCGGTCAGGGATTCGAAGGTGCCGACGAATACGCACCTCCCGGGGCAGACAATTCGCAAGTGGCGTTTGGACTGCCGGATGCTTGCCTCACCACCAACCCGTCCGTGGTGCTCGCATCCTCCGACGACGGCAATACACCCCAGTGGGATCCCGCGAACCCCCACTGTGACGCGATCTACACTTGGCTGCGCCGCGCGGGCAGGAATTCCGCGGAGCATCTCCTCCTCTCCGCCAACATCCCGCATGCCGGATTTCTCATCCTGCATCTGCGCACCTACCCTGCCTGGAAAGTCAATGTGAATGGCCAGACCGTGGCCCTCGACGCCCACCCGATCTATGGTTCCCTGCCCCGCCGCGACGATGGTCTCATGGCTGTGCCGGTCCCCCGAGGCCCAGTGCAAGTTGATGTCGACTGGACCATCACCGGCGACGTGGTGATGGGACGCTTGGTAAGTCTTATGTCGCTCGGCTATCTCGTGATCATCTTCTTAATCGAACGAAAGCTGAACGCTGGAAAGTCCAAGCCAAACCTCGGTTAAAATGAAGATGAATGCCATCCGATGTGAAATCGCTGATCCAGGAAGGTGCGGAGCTCACAGATCGCGCTCTTGAGACGGTCATCCCCACCGTCGATACGGTTCCCGCTTCGATCCACGGCGCCATGCGCCACTCCGTCTTTGCCGGCGGCAAGCGCCTGCGCCCTGTCCTCGCGATGCAAGCCGCTGTCACCATCGCCGGCTCGCTTCCATGCGGCATTGAGCGCCTTGGCGCAGCCATTGAGATGCTGCATACCTACTCACTGATCCACGACGACCTGCCCGCGCTCGACAATGACGATCTGCGCCGCGGCAAGCCCACCTGCCATGTGGCCTTCGGTGAAGCTATCGCCATCCTCGCCGGAGACGCGCTGCAGACCCGCGCCTTTGAAATCCTCGCCGGCCTCGATACCGCGCCCGCCGCAACCGTGCAGATTATCGGCCTGATCGCAAACGCCGTAGGAACCGTCGACGGCATGATCGGGGGCCAGGTGCTCGACATCGAGAGCGAACACCTCAAGCCCACACCAGAACTCGTTGAAGCCATCCATCGTGCCAAAACCGGGGCGCTCATTCGCGTCAGCGTGGTTGCAGGCGGAGTTTATGCCGGTGCCGCCGCGGATGATGTCGCCCGTCTTGACACTTTTGGTCGCAAAGCAGGCCTCGCCTTCCAGATAGTCGACGACGTGCTCGACATGACCGTGGATTCCGCCCACCTCGGCAAGACTGCTGGCAAGGACCTAGCCACTGAGAAAGCCACATGGCCAGCCGTCTACGGTATCGAGCAGAGCCGACGCGACGCCGCAACGCTCATCGACGAAGCCTTTGCTGCCCTGAAGCCATACGGCTCCCGTGCTGACGGCCTCAAGTCCGTAGCCCGGTACCTGGTCGAACGCAAGAACTGAAGAGCCTCGGTAGGATTTCCGTCTTGGCGACAAAAAGTGGGTGCCCCATCCATGACGCAGTTTCATCGCGGCAAGGGTGGGAAATCTCAAAAGTTTGAAATCGGCGTGAAGAAAAATGCTGACTGAACCTGAGATCTTCGCCGCTCTCCGCGACTGCTTCGACCCCGAAGTGAAGCTGAATCTCGTTGACTTGGGCCTGATCTACTCCATTGAAACCGGCCCCGACCCCGACTCAGCCCCGGCATGGCCGCGCCAGTGGGTCAAAGTCACCATGACGCTGACCACGCAGGCTTGCCCGGCATCGGGGCTGATCTTCGAGCAGGTTCACAACCGGCTCGCTACCATCCCCGACATCAGCAAAGTTGAAGTGAATCTAGTGTGGGAACCCAAGTGGACCCCGCATCGCATCAGCGAAGCGGGTAGAAAACAACTGGGACTCTGATCATTTAGACGACGGTGTCATCCTGAGCGGAGCGGCTTGGGGCCCCATCATCCGCAAAGCGGAAGAAGGGGTAAGCGAAGGATCTGCTTCTTCCACCGCAAACCAGCTGAGTGTTTCAACTCATGCAGGCATCGTGGTCGTCCGCCGTGACAAAACCCTCCGCAAAGATTCGCCCTTCTCAGTGATGTTCTCCACTACGTCCTGCACCTGCTCAAGCATCGACTGCGCGCGATCCACGTAGCCCGGCATCGCTTCCCACCATTCGCGAAGTGCCTCCTCATGATCCATCAGGGCAAGCGCCGTACCGGCCGCCGCCATCACCAGGCCTCCGCGCTTCTGACCGCTCAGCAGCAGCAGCCCGCCCGTAAGCAGCGACCCGCAGGCGGCGATCTTTACCCAATCCACCTGGGCCGTTGCAGGAAATTCGGTGACGCGCGGTGACTTACTCTCCCGATTCGGAATAGTCGCAATAACCATGAGTTCTCCTCTTTTTACTCTGATGCAGACCGGGCCAATGCGGCAGCCAGGACCCATCGCGAGGTACCGCGTCCTCTGTCCTCAATCCAGGTCAAAATCGCGCAGTGGCTTGCCGGCAGGCGCGTCCTTGGCCTTGCGCAGTGCCTCAGCGAACTTCTTATCGAAAAGATCTTCCTTATTTTTCTCTGCGTCGACTGATTGCCGAAAGATGGATTCTTTCCGCTCATCCTGCTCACGCATGGCCTTGGCAGCCGTTTCAAGATCCTCAAACATGCGCTTGCGCGGTGCCGACGTATGACTTACTACGAGACCCGTAGCAGCGTCCACCAGAATCATCGCCCCACAGTCGGGACATGCAACCTGAAATGTTTCTTCCTTGATTTTGCCCATAACAGAGCAATTGTAGGCGCACCGGCCGAATCAAGGAAAGCCGCGCCCCAGGACCGAAAGTCTCCTCGGGTCTAACCAGCCCTTGTTGAACTTTCCTGCTCGTTCCGGCGTACCCTTGTCAGCATGCAGTCCCCTCCAGGTTAACGCTGTCCTTTGCACCGCGCGGAACCCTCCCTCCGCCGTAAGGAGTTTCATGAAAGGCGTTTTTCTTACAAGACTCTCAATTCTCGCTGTAGCAGCCCTGACACTCACTCCCTTCTGCTCCGCCCAGGCCAAGCTCGCCGGCGACTGGCGAGGCACCTTCGACGCCAATGGTGCCACCTACCAAGTCGTCTGGCATGTCACTGAAGCTCCCGATGGAACCCTCACTTCGACAATCGACAACGTCACGCAGAGCATATTCGGCACAAAGGCCAAGACGACCACCGTCAAAGGTTCCGACGTCAGAATTGAAGTTGACGATGTGATCAGTCCCAACGGGCAAGACATCCCCATCAAAGGTTCCTTCGACGGCACCCTGAATAAAGAAGCAAACGAGGTGAGCGGCACCTTGCTGCAGGTCGAGCCACCCCAGAATCCAATACAGATCACGTTCAAGCACGACGCAGCACAATCCGGCGATGCTGCGGCGGGCGCACCTGCCGCCACAACGCAACCCGCCATCGCTGGCGACTGGGCTGGTACTCTCACCGCTGGTCCCGCACAACTCCGCCTCGTGCTTCATATCACCGCGGCGAAAGATGGCTCCCTCTCCGCTACGCTCGACAGCATCGATCAGGGCGCCAACGGTATTCCGATCAACACCGTCACGTATAAGGACGGAAAGGTGACTCTGGACGTTGAAGCCGTTCACGGCAACTATGAGGGCACGGTTAGCAAGGACGCATCCGGAATCGACGGCACCTGGACTCAGGGCCAGCCGCTCCCACTCAGCTTCAAACGCGCTCAGCCACAAGCCGCCCCTAAGCCCGCTACGCCAACAAATATCGATGGAACTTGGACCGGGAAGCTCGACACAGGCGCTGCTACTCTCACAATCAACCTGAAGATTGCCAATATGGATACAGGCCTCACTGCACAGTTGCAGAGTCCCGACCAGGCGCCGAACTGGGCGCCCGCAACATCCATCAAGCGGGACGGCGAGAAGCTGACCGTCGAATTCAGCGCGTTCAGCGCCACCTTTGAAGGCACGATCTCCGCCGACCACAACACCATTGATGGCGCTTTCACCCAGATGGGCCATGAGCTACCGTTGGTGCTCAAGAAGAATTGAGCTTCGGCGCCGGGCGTGAGATGTGCCTCACGCCCGAAATCCCTACTGGTTCGTGGGCCCCTTGTCCTTCGCCGCAGCCCGCACATGCAGAATGATGCGTCGATACGAAGTCAGTTGCGGCGAGCCGTCGTCGGTCACCGCAAGGATCACGTGCGCGATGCCGTCCCCTTTGCAGGGAATGAGCGGCAGCCACAACGGCCGGCACGCCCCGTCCGCGCGCACGGTCAGCTGAGAAGTATCAGAGCCTGTTAGGGTCAACGTCGCCAGATTGCCGTCTGCAAGTCCCGCCTCGTCATAGTGAAACCAGTGAAACTGCAGTTTCTGGCCATCTGGATCCGAACTGCCTCCGCCATCGAGCGTGATCGTCTGCCCGACCCGCACCTCCATCTCCAGCGGAGCCGTACCTCCCTGCCCGTTCACCACCGCGACCGGATTGTGGTTCGCATGTGCGTAGTCAGCGACAGTCCAGGTCATCCGCGCCGCAAAGTCATTCTGGAACGCCTCGCGCCATCGCCAGATCGTAGCCTGGTCGCTCACATGCTCTTTCCCGTCGATACCCATCACCGTATCTCGGGAATCCACCCGGGCAAATTCGTCTCCTCCCTGCGTCCAGATTGGGTGCGTTTCGCCATACGGTTGCCGATACACGTACCGTCCGCCCCAACCGCCCCAGTCCGGCCGCCGGAACGCATTCAGTCCGTTGTCAATGAGTCCGAGAAACGACGGCGTATCCCCTTCCATGATGAACATGAACTTGGGATATTTCTTTCCCAGCGACCCTTTGCTGCGGATATTCGTCTCCAGCCACTCGTTGGTCACAGTCGCCGAATCGGCTCCCTCAGCATTGCGGTAATAGCGATCGCCGCTGATGCCAGTCCACGTCGCAGCTGCATATTCGCCGCTCGTGGGAGTCGACGGCGACACGATGTAAAACAAATCGGGATAGGTTTTGCGAATGACCGGCCCCGCGTCATCCTGGTCGCTGATCGAATATATGCGCAGCCGCGCAACTAGCTTCGCGCTTTCAGCCGCGGTGTGCGACGCCGTCAGGTCCTCAAGCGCCTGCGCCAGTGTCCCTGCTCCGCCCCAGATGCATATCCACAAAGGTCGTGCATCATCGCGCTCCAGCGCCTTCACAATTGCTTTTGACCCTTCGGACGACTTGCCCGAGCCCACGGCACTCATCCCGTACGCAGTCTGCCCAGGGAACACACGCGCATCCAGATCGGCTGCCTCCGGCCAGCCCTTCGCGTGCAGCAACAGATTTGACCGCACCTCTCCGTAAGCGGCGATCAGTTCGTGCATCGTCTCCGCGTGCGTCTTCGCCTTCTGCCATGTCGAAGTCGTGGCAATCATCGCTTCAACGTCAAATTCATTCGAATAAAGCAGAAAGCGCACAAACGACATCTGATCATCCGGCTCGTTGCCGATATCGCTGATCACCACCACCCGCGGCTTCCCAGCAAAACTGTCCACATGCGCAAGAAGGAGTGCCTGCCCGTTCAGCGACCATGACGAAACTAAGGCAAGCAACGTCAGCAAACCTGCTCTCGGGAAGAAATTCATAACGATGCAAACCTCTTTCGAATATCCGGAGAGATTATTCTCGGCCATGCGACCCGTTACCTGCTCGGAATATTGCCGAAACCAGCGAAGCAGGCAATCTCGTCACAAATTGATCCGAAGTGCACAACCTTTCCCTCACGACCGTGTCCCCTGCTACAGTGGGGCGGCGAACTCCTCACGAAGTGCCCTAAACCATTCGAGGACACGCACGATGAACTGCCTTCGATCAGCGATTACCTCAGCCGCTTTTGCTCTCGCTTGCGTCTGTGCGGCGCAGACAAGTCATGAAACTCCCGATCACACTCCCACTGCGGAAGAGATAATGGCTCGCGTCGCTGCCAATCAGGACAAGGCCGAAGCCGATCGCGCCCACTACATCTACGTGCAGCACGCGAAGATGACCTCACGCCGCGGCAAGACCGTGATGTGCGAAGAACTAACCGACTACCGACTTACACCGTCAGCCGACGGAACCGATGAGCAGTTGCTCAAGGTCGATGGCCGCTTCCGCAGGGACAAAAATTACATTTCCTACACTGCGCTGCTCCCCCGCGACGATGAAAAGCCCAAAGAGGCTGACACGGACAAAGAGAAAGAAAAAACCAAAGATAAGGACAACGAGAAGAAAGATAAGAAAGAGAAGAAAGAAAAGGATCCGACCTTCGATCCCAACAGCAACGAAACCATTGACCGCGACATAGTCGAAAACATGCGCTGGAACCTGATCCATGAGAAGTCCAAGGACGGCGTTAACGCCCATCTCTTCCCGCTCACGACAAAGGATCAGATCGACTACGCATTTCGCATGGTTGGCCGCGAACGATTGAATGGCCGGGATGTCTTCCATATCTCGTTTCGGCCGAAGAAGAAGGACGACTTCGGCTGGAGCGGCGACGCATTCATCGATACCGCCGAATTTCAACCGGTCCTCGTCACCACCGGCATGGCCCGCAAGATTCCCTTTGCCGTGCGCACTTTTCTAGGCACGAATCTGCCCGGACTCGGCTTCACCGTGACGTATGCCCCGCAGCCCGATGGCGTCTGGTTTCCCGTCACCTTCTCCACCGAATTCAAAATCAATGTACTGTTCTTCTTCCATCGCGAAATTATCCTCGACGCCCAGAACCGCAACTTTGAAAAGACTCACGTAACGAGCCGCATCGTTGGCGAAGCGACGCCCGTTGAACCGGAAAAGACACAACCGCCTCTGACTCCGCAGTAAATCCTGTCGTCCGGAGTAAGATTATTGCACTCACTCGATCTCACGGGGACTGAATTGACAGACGAGGTTTGTGGCACGAACGGCTCGGCCTCTCAATCGGTCGGAATCGCCGCAATCTACTTCAAATACGACCCACCATTTGATGTAGAACTGATCGTCCGGCGTATGCTCGACTCAATTCCTGAGAAGTACCTCAATGGCCTGAACGAAATAGTTCTGACAAATACAACAGGGATGTCTCGTGAGCGACGCCGAGCAGTTACGAGGTCAAGAAAACGCAAGGTTCGAATGCTCGATGCGAGAGGGCTGTATCATCCGGCTTGGCAGAACAAGTCCGCCTGGATCGAGATCTTTGTCGATAACACGCTCCGACGCTGGGAAAAGAGTTGGTGGCTAAGATTTAATTTCATTCGTGAAGCGGAAATCGGCGATGTGCTCTTTCATGAAATCGGCCATCACATCCATTTCACAAGTCGTCCGGAATACAAAGAGAGAGAGGACGTAGCGGACGCATGGAAAGTAAAGCTCGAACGAAATTACAGTCGAACTCGGCATCCACTTCTCCGGGCGATCACTCTTCCACTTCGTCCTCTGATACGCGCTGTCACTAAGCGGTTGCGACGAAAACTGCTCCAGAAGGGCATGATCTCTCGCGCCGAATTCGAAGAGTCCGATCACAATTCAACGATCCGGTGATCACTTCAAATCTGGCTAGAAAAGCGCTGATGAGTAAAATGAACCAGACGCTCGAAGGCCCTGCTCTCATTCGAGCAGGGCCTTCTGTTTTTCACCGCTCTGCGGGTGCGGAATTCCTAATGCTTTTCCTGCGCAGTAGCCAGTTTCGCTTCGGCTTCGGATATCCGATGCAGCGCGTCGGCATACTTCTCTTCGCTATCCCCGGCTTCGTTCCATTCCTTCTGGCCGCGCTCCAATTGCTGCTCGGCACGAGGTACGTCGATCTCCTCGGGTTTCAACGCATCATTCGCCAGAATCGTTACGCGGTCGGGCAGCACTTCTACAAATCCCCACGACACGTTGTAAATCTGCTCGCCGCCTTCAGCACCGCCATGCAGCCGCACATCGCCCGCGCCAAGCTCAGCCAGCAAGGGAGCGTGCCCATACAGCACTTCCATGTAGCCGTTCTTCGCAGGCAGTTCTACCGCATCCGCCGTAGTGTCAAACAGAATGCGCTCCGGCGACACGAGCCGAACGCGCAATTGACCTGTATCTTCTGCCATAAGATCCTTGACCCAAGCTGCTAGCTTCGAGCTCCTAGCCTCTAGCTAGAAGCTAATAGCTAGAGGCTAACAGCTGCTTTTACGCCGTTGCCTTCAACTTCTCGGCTGTCTCCAGCACTTCTTCGATCGCGCCCTTCATGTAGAAGGCCTGCTCCGGAATATCGTCGTACTTGCCTTCGATAATTTCCTTGAAGCTTCGCACCGTGTCCGCGATCTTCACATACGCGCCCGGAATACCGGTGAACTGCTCCGCCACGTGGAACGGCTGCGACAGGAACTTCTGCACCTTGCGCGCGCGTGCCACCGTGAGCTTGTCTTCTTCCGAAAGCTCGTCGATACCCAGAATCGCGATGATGTCCTGCAGGTCTTTGTACCGCTGCAGAATCTTCTTCACGCCCTGCGCCACGTTGTAGTGCTCGTCGCCCACAATGCGCGCCGACAGAATGCGCGACGTCGAAGCGAGCGGATCGACGGCAGGGTAGATGCCAAGCTCTGACAAAGGCCGGCTCAAAACTGTAGTCGCGTCAAGGTGAGCAAACGTCGTCGCCGGCGCCGGATCGGTCAAGTCATCGGCGGGCACGTAAACGGCCTGCACCGACGTTACCGAGCCCTTGCTGGTGGAGGTGATGCGCTCCTGCAGCTCACCCATTTCCGTCGCCAGGTTCGGCTGGTATCCCACAGCCGACGGCATGCGGCCCAGCAGCGTTGACACTTCAGAGCCTGCCTGCGTAAACCGGAAAATATTGTCGATAAACAGCAGTGTGTCTGAACCTTCCACGTCGCGGAAATACTCGGCGACTGTGAGTCCGGTCAGCGCCACGCGCAAGCGGGCTCCTGGCGGCTCGGTCATCTGGCCGTACACCAGCGCGCACTTTGAATTGGCAAAGTCGCCCGGCTTGATCACGCCCGACTCCGTCATTTCAGTCCAGAGATCGTTGCCCTCACGGGTGCGCTCACCGACGCCGGCAAACACCGAGTAGCCACCGTGGTTCTTGGCGACGTTGTTGATGAGTTCCATGATGACGACGGTTTTGCCCACACCGGCGCCGCCGAACAGGCCGATTTTGCCGCCCTTCAAGAATGGCTGGATCAGATCGATGACCTTGATGCCGGTCTCGAACATTTCCTCGTGCGTCGATTGCTCGTCAAACAGCGGTGCCGGACGATGAATGGGCATCCGTGTCTTCTCGCCGATCGGACCCAGTTCATCCACCGGCTCGCCGATCACGTTGATCACGCGACCCAGCGTCTCTTTGCCCACGGGAACGCGAATCGGTCCGCCGAGATCGATAGCCTTCATACCGCGCACCATGCCGTCGGTCGCTTCCATCGCGACGGTACGCACGCGTCCTTCGCCCAGGTGCTGCTGGACTTCGAGGATCACGCTGATTGGGGTGGGCACGTTGAAGCCGTCGCTGGTCACGCGCAGCGCCTGGTAAATCGGCGGCATCGTCGCTTCTTCAAACTGCACGTCTACCGCGGGACCGGAAATCTGAATTACCTTGCCAATGTTCTCTGCCATAAACTTTGCCTTCCAGTGCTAAACAGCGGCAGCGCCGCTGACAATCTCGATAATTTCCTTGGTGATCGCCGCCTGCCGCACGCGATTCATCTCCAGCGTGTAGGCGTCGATCATATCCGATGCATTGTTGGTCGCCGAATCCATCGCGGTCATACGCGCCGCATGCTCCGCCGCCACCGACTCTGACATCGCGTGATACAACATCGCCGAAATGTACTGCGGCAACAGCCCGTTAAACAAATCCTCAGGGGACTGCTCATAGATGTAGTCCACGTTGGCCGTGCCGAACTTCTTCGCTTCCTCGTCGGCTTCTTCGGTGTCCGCTTCTTCCAGCGTGATGCCCGCACTTAAAGCCGCGTGCGCAGCCCGCTCGCGTTCTTCCTCGGTCAGTTCTACAGCGCCTTCAATCTTGGGCTTGCCGATTTCGAGAATGGGCAGCAGCCGCTCGACCACGAGCCGTTGCGCGATGACCGACTTGAATTCGTTGTAGACAATGTAGGCCGCGTCGATCTCCTCGTGCACATAGCGCGAGATGATGCTCTGCGCCAGCTCAAATACGCGACCGGCTTCGAGTTTCAGCAGCATTCCCGGATGATCGCCGGTTATCTCGACCTTGCCCTTGCGCTCGTTGCGAACATCGCGCTTGTTGCCGTTCTCGTCTGTCTGCTCGGTGTAACTTGCGATGGGGTAACGCCGCCGCATCAGGTCGCGGCCCTTGCGGCCAATGGCTTCAACGTCAATTTCCCTGCCCGGATTGCCGCTGATAAACTGAAACGCCGTCTTGGTAATGTTCGCGTTGAATGCGCCCGCAAAGCCCTTGTCGCCGCTGATTACAACAATCAGAACGCGCTTCTCTGGCCGCGTGGCAAACAGTGGATGCCGCAAGTTGCCAGTCTCTTCATCGAAGATATCTACGCGCCGCGTCAGCGATTCCAGCACGCTGGTGATCATCTTCGCATACGGCCGCGCTGCCAGCGCCCGCTCCTGTGCGCGACGCAACTTCGCCGCCGAGACCATCTTCATGGCCTTGGTGATCTGCCGCGTGTTCTTAACGCTGCGTATCCGTCGCCGTAGATCGAGTACGTTTGCCATAAATCAGCTGCTAGCTCCTAGCCACTAGCTTCCAGCTTGCAAGTCTCTAGCTAGTAGCTGGAAGCTAGAAGCTAGAAGCTGCATTTACGCCTTTACCGCTTGCAGATCCGCCACGAAGTTCGCCTTGTATTCCTTGATTGCCGCGTGGAGCCGGTTGCGGAGATCATCATCGAGCGACTTCTTCTTGGTCAGGTCTTCGATCAGCGCGGTCTGTGCTGAATCGAAATACTTGTAAATGCCATCTTCAAATGCGCGAATGTCTGTAACATTCAGATCGTCGAGATATCCCTGCGTGCCTGAGAACAGAATCACCACCATCTGCTGCCACGTCAGCGGCTGGAACTGGGGCTGCTTCAGCAGTTCGGTCAGCCGCTGGCCGCGATTCAGTTGCTTCTGTGTCAGCGGATCAAGATCCGATCCAAACTGCGCAAACGCTGCCAGTTCGCGATACTGCGCCAGATCAAGCTTCAGTGTCGAACCAACCTGCTTCACGGCCTTGATGGCAGCCGAGAATCCCACGCGTGAAACCGAAAGTCCCACATTCACCGCCGGTCGTACGCCGGAGTTGAACAAGTCGGTTTCCAAAAAGATTTGCCCGTCAGTGATTGAGATAACGTTGGTCGGAATGTATGCCGATACGTCACCGGCCTGCGTCTCAATCACCGGCAACGCGGTCAGCGATCCGCCGCCCTTTTTGTCGCTCATCTTCGACGAGCGCTCCAGAAGCCTCGAGTGGAGATAGAACACATCGCCGGGATATGCTTCACGGCCCGGTGGACGGCGCAGCAACAATGAAATTTCGCGATACGCCATCGCATGCTTCGAAAGATCGTCATACATCACCAGCGCATGCTTGCCGTTATCACGGAAGTACTCGCCGATCGCCGTCGCAGCATATGGCGCGAGATAAAGCATCGGCGCAGGCTCTGACGCGGAGGCGGCCACGATGATAGTGTGGCCCATGGCGCCGGCTTCGGTCAGCGTCTGCACGACCTGTGCGATCGAAGAGCGTTTCTGTCCGATGGCGCAGTAGATGCAGATCAGGTTGTTCTTGGCGTTATTGATAATGGTGTCAAGCAGGACGGCGGTTTTGCCCGTTTGGCGGTCGCCGATGATCAGCTCGCGCTGGCCGCGGCCGATGGGAATCATGGCATCGATGGCTTTGAGTCCGGTCGCCATGGGCTCGCGCACTCCCTGGCGGTCGATGATGCCGGGAGCCAGCCGCTCCACGGGTAGCGACTCCGTGGACGCGATGGGCCCCTTGTCGTCGATGGGCACCCCAAGGGCATTGACCACCCGGCCGATCATGGCTTCGCCCACAGGTACACTCAGAATCTTGCCGGTGCGCTTGACCTCGTCGCCTTCGCGAAGCTCCGTATAGTCACCCAGCACCACGGCGCCGACCTGGTCTTCTTCAAGCGAGAGAGCCAGCCCGGCAATGCCGTGCGGAAAGCTCAGCAGTTCGCCGGCCATGACCTTATCGAGCCCGTGAAGGCGCGCAATACCGTCGCCGAGCGAAGTAATCGTGCCGACTTCGTCCACCTGGACCTTGGAGTCGTAATTCGCGATCTGCTCGCGAAGTAATTGCGTAATCTCGTCTGCCTTGATCTGAGCCATTTGTGTTCCTTACACTTAGCAGTTCACAGTTCGTAGTTCTTAGTCTTCAGTTCCAGCATCTCTGTGAACTTTGAACTTTGAACTCATATCTGCGGGCTTCAGCCCGCAACTAACGCTTCTTTCAGTCTTTCCAGCCGGCCGCGCACCGATCCGTCATAGACGGTCGATCCGATCCGCACCACGGTTCCGCCGATAATTGATTCGTCCAGCTTGAACGTTGGTTCAATGCGAGAGCCTGCCAGCTTGCCTACCCCTGCCACCAGCTCTTCGCGCTCCTGATTGCCCAACTCCCGCGCCGTCACGATCTCCGCCTGGCGAATGCCGAGTCGTTCCTGCATCTCTGCCCGCCACGCCAAAGCGACTTCGTGAACTTCGCCGATGCGATCGTTATTGATCAGGACTGCTAGCAGATTGCGCAATTCGCGCTGCAAGCCCATCTTCGCGTTTAGCTTGTCGAGAATCGAGACCTTCTGTAAAGCAGGAACCGCGGGATTGATGAATAGCTCACGCAACTCCTTGCTGCCATCCCAGGTCCCGAGAAAATCATTGAATTGCCTGTCCAACGCGGCCCCATCCAGATGAGCCGAAGCCACGACGTCAGCAAACGCGCGTGCATACCTTGCTGCAAATGCGGCGGCCATCAGTTTTTCCCTCCGCCATTCATTCCGTCACGACCTGTCTCACTCACGAACTCCGCAATCAGCGCCCTATCGGTCTCCGGCGTCAGCACCAGCTTCTTCACCGCCTGCTCAATCGCGAGGTCCGCTGCAAAATGGCGCAGCGAGCGTCTGGCCTGCGCCGCCGCTACTCCGATCTCCTGCTCCGCCGACGCCACGATGCGCGCGCTCTCTTCTTCCAGAGCCGCCTTGCTTCGCTGTTCGTCCTGGGCAATCTGCTGCTCCACCTCGGCGCGGAACTTCGCGATCTCCTGGTCGAGGCTGGCCAACTTTGCTTCCACGGCGTTCAGCCGCGAATTCGCGTCCACAGTCGTCTTGCGCGCTTCTTCAATGTCGGATCTGATCTTCTCTGACCGCTTGCGCAGCAGCTTCGGCATAATCCGGATCAGCGGGATCACGATGCCCAGTACAACCACGCTGACATTGAAAATCTCGAACATCCGCGCCGCCGTCTCGACGTTCACGTGCATCAACCGCGCCAGGGACTGCACGATGGGCGCGTGCCGGTACTGATCGTTCTCCTGCTCTTCAGTCTTGGCGGCTTCGGTCTTGGGAGGATTCTGCGCTTCCTGCTTTGTCGTTTCGACCGTCGGCTGTGCCGGCGGCTCAACGCTCTGCTGCGCGATGACATGAAGCGGCGCAACCGCAGTTGCCACGGTCAGAACCGCCAGCAAGATCAGCTTGAGCAGTTGAATCGAATTTTGCGATTGCGGCGGATTCTGTTTCAACGGGAACTCCCGGCAGCCATGGGAAGCACTGCGCGCACCACCTGATTGGCCAGTTCACCCGCCGAACCCTGGATCGTCTGCTTGGCGCTCTCGGTCTCGCCGTCCATCTCCGCCTTGGCTTGGTTGACCTTGACTCCGGCGGCTTTGCGCGCTGCATCGAGAGCTGTTTCTCGCTCCGCATTCCGGGCTTTGGCCCGCTGCTCGCGCATCTTGAAGATCTCGGCACGTGCATGACGCAGCCTGTCGGCGTACTCAGCTGCCTTGGCTTCTGCCTGCTCAATCGCCTTATGGGCGTTCTCGACCGCGCCGGCGGTCCGGGCGCGGCGCTCGGCAAGCGTTCGGGTCAGCGGTCCCTGCACCAGAATCTGGTAGGCCGCTACGAGCACCACGAAGAGCAGAATCGTGGGGATGGCGCCGAGTAGAAGCGCACCGACTTGTTGAACGATATCATCCATGTTTGTATTCGGTTAACTCGGGCAGACGGGTATTTCCATCGCAGGTTTCGCAGCTTCCTGATCGTGTATCGCGTCCAGATTTGGCTCAGTTGGCGCGACCAGCAGGAAGCTACAACCTTGCAGAGTTTTGGCTACAGAACAGAATCAGGAAAATGCTCTAGAACACCCTTTTGTATCAGGGAGAATCCCTTAAGGTCAACGCCACTCGGCGCTATGTGAGAGGGACCTGTGATAGCTGTCACGAACTAGGAATTTAGCCCAAAAAAGGTGTTGCTTTCCCCTACAACAAGCCTAAACTAAACATACCACCTAGACCCGGTTCAGGGTCCAGCGGGCAGTCGGTTCCGGGAATCTTCCACTCCCGAAGCCGACCGGCCCGCCTCTATTTTTTTGGGGGGACTTTTTTTGCGAATTCCACCCAAATCCATCCTTGCTCTACATCCCTGAGACAACATTTCCCGTCTACCTCCCTGAACGGCACCCCGGCAAGTCATCAGCCTCGGGGGATACTCGCGAGGAAACCGGCGTCAAACAGACGTAAAACGGGTTCCTTGAACAGAATCGGAGGATTCACAACCTTATGCAAACCAAGATTATTCACCTGGCCCTCAGCGGCCTGCTCGCCCTCGGCGTCACCGGAGCCGCATTCGCACAAGACCCCCCTCCCCCTCCCCCCGACCAGAACCAGCCCGGCCCACCCCCGGGTGGACGCGGCATGCGCATGGACCCCGATCGGCAGCTCGCTCGCCTCACCAGCGTGCTCAGCCTGACGACGGACCAGCAGGCAAAGATCAAGCCTTTGCTCGTCGACCGCCAGCAGAAGATGCAGGCTCTAATGCAGGACCAATCGGCCGCTCCTGAAGACCGGCGCGCCCAGATGCGAACCATCTCCGAAGGCACGAACAACAGCATCAAGGCCCTGCTCAACGACGATCAGAAGCAGAAGTTCGATGCCATGCAAGCCAACATGCGCCGCAATGGACCCGGCGGCGGTCCCGGCGGACCACCCCCTCCCCCACCCGACAGTTCCTCCCCCCAGCCACAACACTAGAACCAAGCCAATAACAAACCGCACCCGCAGAAGAAATCAGGGGCCGCCGCAGCGGCCCCTGATCCATTTCCAGACTCCGCTATTTCGACGCCTTGTCAATAAACGCCGCGAGATCATCCTTCAGCTGGTGCAGCGCGTCTACGTTCAGATAAATCATGTGTCCTGACGGGTAGTAGCCGAACTGCACATTGCCGCGCAACTCCGGCTCCAGGTTCATGTGATCGAGATCGTATTCGGTCGCAAAGAACGGCGTGGCCAGATCGAAATATCCATTCGCCGAAAACACCTTGAGATGCGGATTCTTCCGTATCGCCGCTCCCAGGTCGCCCGCTACCCATGGCTGCAATTGTTCGCCGCCACCGGCATTCGGGCCGCCTCCTCCTGCGGGCCTGTGCTTCCAGTCCCACTGCCCGATGTTGCCCGCGCTGGGCCGGTAAGTGTCCGTAGTTTCGTACTTCAACTCGCGTTCAAGATAGTCGTGAATTGCCGCCACAAACGCGCCCGTGATTCCCGTATCGGATGCGTCGAAACTGGGATTCTCACCTGCTGCGTCAATGTCTTCGCCCTCGAATCGCATGTCGTACCGGCCCAGCGTTTTGCGATCGCTTCTCATCACTTCCTTGCGGAACCTTGTGGGCGACACGCGCAGATTCGCTTCCTTGATGTAGTCCACGCTCAGCCCGGTCAGTCGGCTCATCTCCTTGGCGACGGAGTCCAACTTGTCTGCCGACAGATTGTGTCCCGCAAACAGTGCGTTCGCATACGGCCCCGCTGCAAATTCGCGCGCCTGCTGCACCCACGTTGCTACGTCGGGCGGCTTGTTCTGCACCTTGTTGAAGTACCACGCCGCCGCCGCATAACTAGGCAGATTCGAAACATAGATGGTGTCGTATCCCGGTGACCGAATTGCATAATTCAGAATCGACGAAATCAGCACAATGCCGTTGAGCTGAATTCCATCGCTTCCCAGCAAATCCGACAGCCCTGCCGAGCGCGTTGTTCCATACGATTCGCCGATCAGAAACTTCGGCGAGTTCCAACGCTGGTTCACCGAGATGTACCGAGCAATAAATCGGTCGAACGCCTTCAGATCTTGGTCGACTCCCGTGAAATCCTTTGCCTGTCCTTTGCCCACGGCGCGCGAATAGCCCGTCAGGGGAGCGTCAATAAACACCAGGTCGGTTTTGTCGAGCAGAGAATACTGATTCGGCACCAGCTTGAACGGCGGGCCGGCCGTCGCGTTGGGGCTATCTGTCTGGATGCGTACCGGCGAGAACGAGCCCATATGCAACCAAAGGGTTGCGGCTCCGGGACCGCCGTTATAAAGGAAACTTACCGGTCGCGCAGTTGCCTCGGCGCCATCCAAAGTGTACGCCGTGTAGAACATGCTGCCGTAAGGCTTGTCTTCCTCATCGCGAATCAGCAGCGTCCCCGCAGTCGCTGTGTATTTCAGCGACTTGCCGCCGAGCGCCAGTTCGTGATGCGTCACCGAGCTTTTTTCCGGAGGAACCGGCGTTTCCTTCGGAGCCGCATCCTTCTGGTCGTCTCCGCCGGAGTGCTCAGCTCTTTCCGGCCTTTGTTGCTGTTGTTGTGCCGCAGGGCGCTCCTGCGCAATCGATGGAAGACACAAAAGACAAAGCAAGGCTGCGGCCGCAACCCGGATGCAAGCAAGTCGACACACTGCGATCATGAGTGGAAACTCCTCCAATGAGAGTTGAACACCAGGTCCGCTAGCCTCTGGGGAGAGAAGATGCGGATTTGAAGCGCGGATTTTAAAGCGACGTTTCGACAATCGATGAAGACTCACCCATTTTCGAGTGCAGAGAGATTTTTGGCTTCAAAGTTGCGACATGCCGGAGAAGCCGCGCGCCTGTGGCCTAATGCTTGGGCGCCACCGCTGACGGCTCGCGGGTCAGCAACCCCTGGCCACGCAGCCATGTCTCTAGCAACCCGGGCCATTGATCCATCGACGCATCTCCCTTACCCAGCCCTGACCCATGGGGTCCACTGGCAAAGATGTGGCCTTCCGCGGGAACGCCTGCTTTGATGAGCGCCTCGTAGAACCGCAGGCCCTGCTCCACCGGAACTGTAACGTCGTCAGCAGTGTGGTACCAGAACGTCGGCGGTGTCTTGGCAGTTACAAACAAGTCCGGAGAGTATGCCAGGCGCAGTGCTTCGCACTTGTCCATCACGTTGAACAGTTTGCAATAGCTGAGGTGCGACGTATCGCTTGAGATCGCCCCGATCCACGGATAGCCCAGCACCAGAAAATCCGGCCGGCTCGACACCCGCTCTATCGGATCCTCGGATTCTGGATTCCCTTCGACCGGCTGAGTTGCCGCCAGAGCCGCAAGGTGCCCACCCGCCGAAAACCCGATGATCACGATGCGTTTGGGGTCGATGTGATAATCGCTGGCTCGCGCCCGCACCATCTGCACAGCCCGTCGTGCATCAAGCAGTGGAACCGGCAGCAGATACCCGTGAGAACTCAGCCGGTAACTGAGCACAAACGCCCGGAATCCCTTCGAAGTCAACCAGTCAGCGACCTGCCGCCCTTCCAAATTGCCTGCCAGGCCTACATAGGCTCCGCCCGGCAGCACCACCACCGCCGATCCGTTGTCGTGTCCCGGCTGCGGATCGAAGATAGTCAGAGTTGGTGTGTCCTCGCACGCCGTTCCCTTGGCCTGAGGGGCCTCCCCTGCCCACAAGCGGATCGTCTTGATACCCAAAAAGGGGCTGTTTTCGCCGGGCATTGCGCACGGTTCCTTCTGCGCCTGCGCCATACATGCCAAACCGCACAGGGCCGCAATCACCAACAACCGCCTCATTGCCTGTCTCCGATCATTTCGGGGGAATTATACAAGCGGGTCATCTCCTCGTTCTTTTATCAACGCCAAATGAGGGTACCGTGTCTTTAGGCCACCATTACCGATGCACCTTCGGCATGGCTCCCGACCATCGCGGAAGGTGGCACACTCATTCAATGCCGGCATGCACGCAATGCGACGGGCTCATGGAGAGCCTCAGCTTCGAGAAGCCTCGCGAATATCTGGAACTAGCCCGGCGGCTCCTCAACGCAATCAACGACGGCAAGATGAGTCTCATCGAGTCCACGTGTCCGCTGCAGGATCTCTTTGGCGCCGAATGGCCAGCTAATCAGGTTGAGCATGACTTCGAGTGCAGTGCGTGCGGCCGAAAATTCCAACTCTTCGCCGACACCTACCTGGGCCGCGCCGGATGGGGCGTAACCGGACCGCAAACCAAGGATCCGACGCTGGCAGCGATCGCAACGACGTAGTCCCAGGTATCAGTTTTCAAATAGGACAGGCTGCGCTGCAGTTCAAGGTCACGTTTCTGATCACTGAAAACTGATTACTGAAAACTTCGTCACAGCCATACCGCTTTGTGTCCCGGACAGGGATCGCCCGCCAGCGACGTCAGCGTCTCGGACAGTTCAAATCCGTATCGTGCAAAATAGTAGGCCGCCCCGTGTACGCGCTCCTGCAGCACGCCGCCTGGATTCAGCGCCCGCTCAATCGCCTCCGCATGACGCCGTAGCGAGCCTTCGCGCTGCATTTCAAAGTTGGCCGCCAGCCGGCGCAGTCGATTCATCTGGTAGCGCATTTTGCTTGATGCCGTATCCGCCGACCGCCCCAACCCGGCATCCATCGCCTTCATGTATTCCAGCAGCGGCGCGAGTTCCGCATCCAGTGCCGTTCCCGCCGCAGCCAGCTTCCGCTTGCCCTCGACAGGCATTGCGCGGGCAGCCAGCAACTGTGCAAGTGAATCTGCCGATTCTATGAAGACGCGGTCAAGCCCCAACTCATGCTTGCGCAGCAGTTCGCCAATGGCCGGCTCAATCAGCGTTGCGGAAAGCCTCGCCTCGGCCGCCGTCAACCGACCCAGAATGCGTTCGTACAACACCGCCGACTGCGCAAAGTACGCAACCTCGGCCGGCCCGCCTACGATCAGCGACGTTCCCAGCAGAAAATCCTGAAACACAGGCCGCAACAGCGCTCCGGGAGAAATTCGTTCCGGCTCCGCGGCCAGCACTCCAACCAGATCATTCGTCGTAAACTTTTCGCGCCCGGCCTGCCATATTCCATTCGGTTCGGCGATCGTGGGAGCCGTGCGTTTCAGCGCAATCCTCTCCCCGCTGCGCTCATGGATCAAAAAGAGCAAGCTCGACTGCGGAGTCACCGCTACCTGCGCGTGATATCCAGCAGTCTCGAGTGTCTTGTTCCGTTCCAGCAGCGCCGCATGCAGTTCGTCTGCGAGCTCAATCGCCGCCCGCAGCACTGGCGATCCCAACCGATGCACCTCGCGCCCCGCCGCATCGAGCACCAGCAGTCCCTGCGCGGCAAATGCCTTCGCATAAAACTCGCCAAACGCTTGCCCGAAAGTGCGGCCCGGTCTATATGCGGCCGCAAGCGCGTCCATCGCGTCCGACGAGCCCAACAACTCCCAGGCCTGATCCACCAGCGGCCCGATGGATTCGTCTAGCAAAACCCCACCCACCGGCACAGCGTGAGCCGGAGTTTTGGTATAGACCAGCTTGCGCAGTTCTTTTCGAGAAGGGAATACGACGTGATTGATCTCTGCGAAATCGTGATCTTCCGTAGCCAGCCAGAAGATCGGAACGTGCGGATGACCGGCGGTCGTTGCCTGCTGCGCCCGTGCGATTGCCGTTGCAGCTTTGAATGGAGTAAAAAGTGGGCCGCCCAGTAATCCCACCTGCTGCCCGGTCAGTACCGTGGCCGCGCCGGCTCGCAAGGCCTCCAATGCCGAAGCCGCCGCTGGGGTGGGATTCTGTGTCGCCAGCACTTCAACAATTTCATTCCAGTGGTCCGGGAGTGGACATCGCTGCTGCCAGCCCGTCTCCCGCGGCAGCGACGAATAGAAAGGCCGCACCACCGCCTCACCGGCACAGTAGTCCTTGAAAAGCCGGCTCAGTCCAGGAGCCACGTCGATGGGGTAACAGTCTGAACTCGGCAACGCGTACCTTCCGATAATTTTTCGTTCGGCCGCGCCCGCTGACCGGGTCCGGGCAGAACTTCGGCTCTGTTAAGGATGCCACGGCAGACTGATTCGATGCACAACTCGAGATTCTGCTCGACTGTGGGCCGATGCATCATATGCCCAGCCCCCGTTCCCCACCTTGTTTTCGAATGACGCATCGCGCCCAACGACATAGAATAGGGCGACTCCCATGCGCCTAAAAGCCACCGCACTTGTTCTCATTCTCGCCCTCCTACCTCTTGGTCTTCCCGGACAGTCCGCCAATGCGCCCGTCACCATCAAGGTCGATGCGGCACATCCCGGCGCCGCCATTTCCCCGCAGATGTTCGGCATTTTCTTTGAAGACATCAACTTCGGCGCCGACGGCGGATTGTATCCAGAGCTAGTCAAGAATCGCTCATTCGAGTTCAGCGAGCCGCTGGCCGGATGGCATGAGGTGATGGGCTTCAGCAAAAAAGGTCTCGATGTTCCCAAGGGCGAACTCGACATCCGCACCGATGACCCACTGAATGAGCACAACCCGCACTACCTTAGGGCGCGTGCCGTTGAACCCGGCTATAGCTGGTGGAACGCGGGCTTCCGAGGAATCGGCGTTAAAGAAGGAGCCGAATATCGCTTCTCCGCCTATGTGCGGACCCATGGGCCAAAATCTCTCAATGCCGTCGTGAATGACGAAAACCACAAGCCCGTGGCCACCGGAAAACTCGAAGGCTTCAGCGACCACTGGAAGAGATATGAAACCGTGATTCGTGCCTCCGCCACGGCCGACAAGGCTCAGCTGGTTCTCTCCCTCGACGAACCTGGCGCGATTGATATCGACATGGTTTCGCTTTATCCCGTAGATACCTGGAAGCAGCGCCCCAACGGTCTGCGCAAGGATCTCGTGCAATTGCTCTACGACATGCATCCCGGTTTTTTGCGCTTTCCCGGCGGCTGCATCGTGGAAGGCCGCCGCCTCGCGACCCGCTATCGGTGGAAGAGGACAGTTGGCGATCTGGCCGAGCGTCAGACCCTTGTGAATCGCTGGAATGATGAATTCGACACGCGCCCGGCGCCGGATTATTTCCAGTCGTTCGGCCTTGGATTCTACGAGTATTTCCAGTTGGCCGAAGATATCGGTGCCCGCCCGCTTCCCATCCTCAACTGCGGAATGGCATGTCAGTTCAACTCCAGCGAAACGGCTGCCGTCGAAGACCTTCACGAATACATTCAGGACGCGCTCGACCTGATCGATTTTGCGAATGGTCCTGTAACGACGCCGTGGGGAAAGCTGCGCGCCGCCATGGGGCACCCTGCGCCATTTCATCTCACCATGATTGGCGTCGGAAACGAGCAATGGGGACCGCGCTACCTGGAGCGGTACAAAGTCTTCGCCGCAGCGTTGAAAGCCAAACATCCTGAGATCAAGCTGGTGGTCAGTGCCGGTCCCTTTCCTACTGGCGAGCCCTTTGACAGCATGTGGTCCAACTGGCGTCAGCTTCACGCCGACATCGTCGATGAACATTACTACATGAGCCCCGAGTGGTTCCTCTCCAACACCGCTCGCTACGACCACTACGATCGCTCCGGCCCCAAGGTCTTTGCGGGGGAATACGCGGCGCAAAGTGTCGGCTCAACCAGTCCCAACAATCGCAACAACTGGAAGACTGCGATCTCCGAAGCCGCATTCATGACGGGACTCGAGCGCAACGGCGACGTGGTTCAGATGGCTTCGTATGCTCCGCTGCTGGCCAACATCAATGCGTGGCAATGGACTCCCGATGCCATATGGTTCGACAACCTCCACTCCTATGGCACGCCCGACTACTACGTCCAGAAGCTCTTCGCGAGCAACACGGGAAACCGCGTCGTGCCGTCAACGCCTCATTCTGAAGACGGGCTCTACACCAGCGCCGTTGTCGATGATCGCTCGCACGAATTGATTTTGAAGGTGGTCAACTACGCGCCTACAGCGAGAACAAGCACCATCGAACTCGCCGGAGCCGGGGCGTCCGGAAGTGCTAGAGTCACCACGCTCGCGACATCAGATCTAACTGCGGAAAACAGCTTTGCGCATCCGCAGAATGTGTCGCCGCAAGCCGGCAGCATTGATATCAAGGATGGGAAGATTTCCGCAGACCTAAGCCCATACTCTGTGACCGTATTCCGCGTATCGATGCGCTAGCTAATCGCAGATATTCTTTCGCATGAACAGCGTCGCCTGCGGGTTATCGTTATAGCGGTCGCATCGGTGATAGCCGCGTCTCTCATAGATCGCGATGGCTGGCTTCAGATCGTCGTACGTGTCGAGATAAATCCACTCCAGACCGGCCTCACGCGCAAAGTCTTCCTGCGCATCGAGCAGCATGCCTGCAATGTGTCTGCCGCGTGCCGACGGCTTCACATACATGCGCTTGCACTCCCCGGCCTTCGGAATCGATGACAATTTCCGCAGGATCACGCAGCCGACCACTTCTTGTTCGATATAGGCCAGCCACATTCCCGATGCCGGTGCGTCGATCATCTTACGGAGGCTCTGCGGCTTGTCCCGCTGCACCACGTGCACCGCTTCGTAATATTCCTGCAGAATCTCGAATGCCTCGTTGCATGCCCTGGTTAGCCGAACGATTCGGACCGAATTCTTTTTCGGCGCTTTCAAAATCTGGTGTGCTTTCGTCAGCGCCGTTACCACGGTCCCGCGTTGCTCAACTGTCAGGTGGGCAAGAATCTCCTGAATCTGCAGATCAGACAGTTCGTTGAGCCGCGCGACCGCTCGTTCGCCCATTGGACTTAAAGTCAGCAGCCTCTCGCGACCATCCTGTTTGGAGGCGCTTTGGCGTACAAGTCTTCGCTTGGTAAGCAACGCGACCAAGCGGCTGATGTAGCCCGGATCGAGATCTAAAGTGACGCAAAGAGCCGCGGCGGTGATCTCCGGATGAGCTCCGATCTCGTAGAGCATCCGTGCCTCAGTTAGAGAAAAGATGCCATCCAGATGTCTTTTGCGGAGCAATCCCAACCGAGCTGTGTAGAAGCGATTGAACTCCCGCACCGCTGCGACTTGATTGGAGCTTTGTGTCTGTACCAACTCCATAGCCGAACCATAAAACAAAGTAGTTGCTTTTAGCAACTATCTAGAAAGAGACCTCGCCGACCTCGATAAACACGAGAGCCTTATCCGAACTTGAATCGTGGACAAACTTCTACGAACCTGCAACGCTCAACTTCCCCAAACCCCTATACTTCTCTAGACCGCTCCAAGGAGATTGACCCGCGCATGTCCAAGAAGAACAAGCAATCCAAGTCCGCCAAACTTGAAAAGGCGAAAGCTTCCAAAACCAAGCCGTCAAAAGAAACTGAGCCACGCAAGCCTGCCTCTGCGACAGAAGAAACCCTCATCAGTTCAAAGGTCGTCTACCAGGGGCCACTCTTCCGAGTCCTCCATGACAAGCTGCTGGAGCCCGGCGGCAAACCCTCAGAGCGTGATGTCATCCGCCACAACGGCTCCGTCGTGATCCTCGCCGTCGACAAGTCAAAAAGTAAGAAAGATCCCTGGATCGTGATGGAACACCAGTATCGTCACGCCGCCAAACAGTATTTATGGGAATTGCCCGCCGGCAAACTCGACGCAGGCGAAGAACCTCTCGTTGGAGCTAAGCGCGAGTTGGAAGAAGAAACCGGCTATCGCGCCAAGAAATGGAAACCGCTGGTCGAGTATTACGGCAGCCCCGGCTTTCTTGGCGAATCCATGAAAGTCTTTCTGGCCGAGGGCCTCGTCGCCGGAGATGCTCACCCCGAAGACGATGAGGACATCGAGTTCCGGCTCGTGAAGCTCTCCGACATTGTGAAAATGATTGAAAAGGGCGCCATCAAGGACGGCAAAACTCTATGCAGTGTGCTGCTCTACGCGCGCCGGATCGGCAAGAAGCACAAGAAATAGTAGTGCAACCGCTTTAGTCAACCGATTCAATACTTTCCAAGCAGGCCGGAACGCAAAATGCGCCCGGCCTGTCTCATTTTGTGAATCTTCTACCCTGTTTCAATAAACCTTTGTCTCCGAATGAGCGTCATAGACGTAAGTGAGCGTTTCCCCAAAATACTCGCTCATCAACCCCATCAAGTGGCAAGAAAGGCAACCCTGTGGCTCAGTTCAAAGGCAAAGTGAAGTGGTTCAACAACGCCAAGGGCTACGGATTCATCGGACGCGACGACGGGCCAGATGTTTTCGTTCACTACTCGGCAATTCAGCTGGACGGCTACAAAACTCTGAAAGAAGGCGACGATGTGGAATTCGACATCGTCCAGGGACAAAAAGGCCCTCAGGCGGATGCAGTTATTCGCCAGAGAGATGCAGCCGCCCATAACGCGGCCTAGTAGAGCCGAGAATCAATAGCGTGCTCCCGGCCGTCCATCGGCGGCGCGGGAATATAGTGCTCTAAGTAAGAGTGATCTTTGCAAGCTTAATACGCGGCTTCCCTTAATCAAGTGCAGTTCTCCACTAGCGATGGGGCCAGCGAGATCTGGTCCCACCCCTTCCTTTCGATCAATCCCTCTCGTCTCTTTCCACCCTCATAGCTGATACTGTTCGCGGAGCAACCGATCCGATGGACAACATCACCGTGGCCCACCTTTTCAACGAGACCGCCGATCTGATGGAGATCGACGCTGCTGACACCTTCCGTGTCCGCAGCTACCGGCGCGCCGCGGAAGCCATTGAACAGACGACGGTTGACGTCGTCACCGCCTCGGCCGACACGGCCCAGTTGCTCGCCATCGCCGGTATCGGCAAGAGCATGGCGACCAACATCCAGGCGATCGTTTCTACCGGTTCTATGCCGTTACGCGACGAGTTGCTGTCCAAGTATGGCGCCGGACTCCTTGAGTTGCTCAAACTTCCCAGCATGGGTCCTAAAACCGTCGCACTGCTCTGGGACGCCGGCCGCATCGGCAGCATCGATCAGCTCGCCGACGCCATTGACGCCGGACGCCTCAAGGGCCTGCCCCGCATGGGCGAAAAACAGATCGAAAAGATTCGCAAAGGCATAGAAGACTATCGCCGCTCCGTAGGCCGCTTCCGTATCGACGAAGCCGAAGACGCTGCCGACCGGCTTACCACTTACCTGCTTGCCTTCGAGGGCATTGAACGGGTAACTCCTGCCGGTTCACTGCGCCGCGGCCGCGAAACCGCAGGCGATCTCGACCTTCTGGTGACTGGCGCCGCATGCGCTCCACTACACACTGAAGCCGCCGTCGAGTACGTCGCTGCATACCCCGGCATTAAGGACATCATCGCCAAGGGTGAAAACAAAGTCAGCTTCCACATCGCCACCGGCCTGCAGGTCGATGTGCGCCTGCTGCCTTCTGACTGCTACGGGGCTGCACTCCAATACTTCACCGGTTCGAAGGCCCACAACGTCTCCCTTCGCCAGCGCGCTCTCAAAATGGGCTATACCCTCAGCGAATGGTCGCTCTCCCGTCTCGATGACGAGTCCATCGTGGCCAGCGCAACCGAAGAAGAGATTTATGCCGCGCTGCAAATGGACTGGATGCCGCCGGAGATGCGGGAGAACCTCGGTGAGATTGAAGCCGCCGCAAAACGCGCGCTACCGCGACTCATCGAAGCAAAAGACATACGCGGCGACGTCCACATGCACACCACGGCCAGTGACGGCAAAAACTCCATCGCTGAAATGGCCGAAGCCGCCATCGACCGCGGCCTGCAGTACATCGCGATCACTGACCACTCCAAGAACCTGGCGATGATCAACGGCCTTGATGAGAAGCGCGCCCTGGAGCATATCGCTAACATCCGCGAGGTCGATAAGCAGATGGAAGGCCGCATCCGCATCTTCGCAGGTATCGAAGTCGACATCCTCGCCGACGGCGCCCTTGATCTCGACGACGAAGTCCTTGCCCAGATGGACGTAGTGATCGCCAGCGTTCACAGCCGCTTTGAACAATCTAAAGATGAAATGACCGCCCGCATCCTGCGCGCTGTCGAGAATCCCAACACCCGCATCCTGGGCCACCCGACGGGCCGTCAGATTCTGCGCCGCGAACCTTACCAACTCGATCTAGGCGCTATCCTCAGGCGCTGCGCGGAACTCGGCGTGGCTGTCGAGCACAACGCCTCTCCTGAACGACTGGATCTAAGCGACCGCGACCTACGCTTCGCGAAAGAAACCGGTTGCAAGATCTCCATCAACACCGATGCGCACGTCACCCGCGTCGTCGGTGAATGGAAATACGGCATTCGCCAGCTTCGCCGCGCCTGGCTTACCCCCGGGGACATCCTCAACACCCTTCCGCCCACTGAATTCCTGGCCGCTCTGCGTCCCCGTAGCTGACCGAAATGCAGCCATCCATCCCAAATCCCTGATTGGGACGTCAAATCCACAGGCCCTGAACGCTAGATTGTTTTACTTGGTAAGGCATAAGATGAGGTCGTTATGAGTCTTCTCCAGCAGGAAACTACAGACACCGCAGCCGGTGAGTCCTACACCAAAGGCACCAGTCACGTCATCCTCGCCACCGTGGTCGCGGCCGTGCTCGTTTCGATTGCCGTAGCTATCTATATCTTCATGGGCGAAAAACCGCCCGCCGCGACCGGAGACATCCTTGAGGCCTGGGCACATCCCATGCACAGTGTTTCCAGCGGCTGGGACGCCAACGGCGCTGCCATCCCCAAAGAAGAAGTCGACCAGGTTCTGCTGTTTACGCATGTGCGTCTGCACAACCAGAGCAAGCAGGCAATCTTCCTGCATCAGATCGTCGCCAATGCCACGTTGGCTGATGGCATCCACTCCAGTTATGCCGCCACGCCTACGGATTACGAGCGTATCTTCAAGGCCTATCCGGACCTGATGCAGTGGCATGCCGTACCCATCTCGCCTGATCTCACCATTCAGCCAGGCGAGACTAAGGAAGGCACGTTCGTCTGCTCATTCAAAATGTCCAAGTCAGATTGGGAAGGGCGCAAGAACCTGGACTATTCGTTCAACTTCCAGTATCTGCCTTCGCTGACTCTCGCGCCCAAGGGCCAGATCACTGAACGTTAGGCGGAGCCGGAGCGCCCTTCGGCGTTGACAGATAGCCTGAAACGGTGTTCTTGGCCCCGACCGAGTTTACGACAATCTCGTAAAGCGCCGGATCTTTGCCCGCATAGAATTGCAGCGGCTCATTCACGTTCCGGTCCTTCTTGTCATACTGCCGGTCGTCTGCGAAGACCTCGAGAGTGAACTTGCTCTTCTTCGGATCGGCCTTCTTCAACTCCAGGCTCACGGTGCCTACCGGCTTCTTCTGTCCCTTGCTCAGGGTGAACTCGTAGTAGTTGCGGTCACCTTTGTGCTTCAGAACTTCCAACTCTCCTGCATTCCGCGCGATCAGGCTCGAGTGGCTGTCAACATCTCCCTTGATCGACTGCAACTGACTCACCGCGGTCGCGAGATCGCCCTGTGTCTTGGTGAGATCGGTTTTCACGCCGCCTACATCGGTCTTCACGCTCGACACATCGCTTGAAACCGCGCTGACCTGCTGCGCCGTCTGCTTTTGCGCCGTTTCTAACCGCTTATTATCAGCCGCTTCGCGAGCCATGATCTCCTGGGCGCGCGTGTCCATCTGCTTCTGCGTCATGCCCACACTGCGCCCCAGTTCGTCGGTCGCCACGTGTAACCGCGCATTGGTCTCGCGCAACTCGCCGGCCAGCTTGGCATTTTGCTGGTTGGCTTCAGACAGTGCCGCTTCCTGGTGAGTGATGCGGTTGCTTAGCGTATAACTCCACACCAGTCCGCCGACTGCTGCCAGTACCGCAATTGCAATCGCGCCCAGCAATGCGCCGCTGTGCGCGGGCGTCGTCTCCACAACCGTGGTTCTCTCGTCGCTCATTGTTTGCCTCTCCTTGAGAGCAGTTCTCCCTGGAACCTGCTCACGCATTCCTGCAGCACAGGCCTCTTCCTACTGAGACTCTGCTCGCTGTTGCTTCGACACGCAAATGCAACTGCTCAAAGCTCCGCATGGCCGCATGGGATATGCGCACAGCACTGTGATTCGAGCGCTGCTTTGACGGCTGCGGAAGGCTACAGAGACTATAGAAGAATCCGGCCGCTTGCGGGGAAAATGCTGCGCCCCCGGGACCACCTGCGTAACTTGCATCCAGAACACCGGATAGGCTTGGGATTCTGTCAAAGCTTCCCACAAAGGATGTGCGCACAAGGCACAAATCCCGCTTTCTGCAGCGTCTTTCGAGATGCCACATTCCCTGTATTGCAGCGCGCGCAAGGCACACTGCCGCCCTCGCGGCAGATCCGTTTCAGTTCCTGCACGAGATAGGTCCCAAACCCGCGTCCTCTGAATGGCTCCGCAACCTCCATCCAGATATCCCCGTACGGCCGGTTGTAGTGGTACAGCACGCCACCGGTACCGGCCACCTCGCCGCTGACTTCCAGAAGCATCCAGTCCCCTTCAGGCTCGCGTTTGCGGAGCACTGCTCCAGGCACCCGATAGGCGGTCGTCAGCTTGTCCTCAAAAACAATCTTCTCGCTAAACACGTCGTGCGCCCAGGTGTGCAACATCGCTGTCAGCATCACATCATTCGTCTGCGTCTCGATCGCGTCAGCGCAACTGGCCAACTTCAGCGCCTCGAACGCTTCAAAGAACCGCGAGCGCTGCTTCTCTGTCACAAAGAACTCAAAAATCGTCCGGGTCCCAGACCACGGTCCGGCCACGGCGATCGACCCATACCCCGCCGTCTCTCCATCTAATTCAATGAGGTAGGGCTCGGTCCAGCCCTCACGCGCATGCAGCGAATCGTGCACGATCTGGCAGTTCATCTCCTGCCGATAGAGCTCACGCCAAGGCAGTATCTCTGTGACTTGAACCGGCTTTACCGTGATTCCCATCTGATCCCAAAACCTGCGCCATCATAGCCCGAAAACCGCGCAATCCGCGACGCCGGCTTGCGCCCATCCGTGACAACCGTCTAACCCCTCATTTATAAAGAGCATTACCGCTTCTTTTGCCGGGACAATGTTGGAGCCCGCGCGAACCGGGAAGCGCATCGATTACAGCCACCCAAAAGAGGGGAGTCTCAAAGGTTATGTCCACTGCTGTCGCTGGTAAAGGTCTTGAAGGAATTGTTGCCGCCAATTCCGGAATTTGCTTCATTGATGGAGAGGCTGGCGTTCTTGCCTACCGAGGCATTGATATCCATGAGCTCGCCGAGCGCTCCAACTTCGAAGAGACCACCTACCTTCTGTGGAACGGCCGTCTGCCCAGCGAACTCGAGTTGCGTGAATTTTCCTCGCAACTGGCCCTCGCCCGCTCCCTCGACCAGCGCATTGTCGACATGCTCAAGACTTTCCCCACCTCCGCTACCCCCATGGAGGTGCTGCGAACTACAGTGTCGGCGCTCAGCTTCTACGACGCCGATGAAAAAGACAATTCCCACGACGCCAACGTCCGCAAGGCCTACAACCTGACGGCGCAGATTGCCATGATCGTGGCCATCTACGATCGCATCCGCAAAGGCCTTGAAGTCGTCGCCCCCGATCGCTCCCTTTCTCATGCCGGAAACTTCCTCTGGATGCTGAACGGCGTTAAGCCTTCCGAGACCGCGACCCGCACGCTCGACGTCGCCCTCGTCCTTCATGCCGACCACGAGCTGAACGCGTCCACCTTCGCCGCCCGCGTTATCGCCGCGACACTCTCCGACATCCACTCCGCCATCACCGGTGCTGTCGGCGCCCTCAAGGGACCCCTGCACGGCGGCGCTAACGAAGCCGTGATGCGCCTGCTCTACACCATCGACAAGGCCGGTGCCGACCCTGTCGACTATGTGAAGAACATGCTGGCTGCCCGCCAGAAGATCTCCGGCTTCGGCCATCGCGTCTACAAGACTGAAGATCCGCGCGCCACCCATCTGCGCCGCATGTCAGAGAAACTCGGCAAGGACTCCGGACAGCCGAAGTGGTACGAGATGTCCCGCGCCATCGAGCTCTACATCAACAAGGACAAGAAGCTCAACGCCAACGTAGACTTCTACTCCGCCTCAACCTACGCGACGCTAGGCATCGACATCGATCTCTACACGCCGATCTTCGCCATAAGCCGCATGGCTGGCTGGGCCGCGCATGTGATCGAACAGCTCGACGACAATCGCCTGATTCGCCCGCGCGCCGAGTACATCGGACCCGTCTACCCGTCACCGTACATCGAACTCGCAGACCGTCCGTAGAGCATCACAACTCGCATCTGATCAGTTCACGTCACTGCGGATTTGCCGGCGATTAGATCGTTGTTTCAGAAGATGCCTGCTCAGCACGTGCTAGCCCGGCACTTTCGGAGCTGCCGTTATCGCCTTGGAAACTCTTGCGCCCAACGCAACCGCTTGACATCTAAATCCCATGACGAATCTCAGTATTACGATTGAGCGCCGTGTGCTGATCTCCAACCGTAAATTTGAAGATGTTATCGCATCCATCCACGCCGCAGTCGGACACCCTACGCGCCCGTTACACTCCTCGTCGACGAGCGCGAAGGTGGAGTTCATCTCTCCTACGATACGATGTCCAGTTATCTCAGCGGCTACGGATCGCCGGCTGCGCTGCGCGTCGCGGCCGAACTCGACGAAAGGGTCGAAGCCCTCATGATGGCCGCCGCCGGATAGCTCTCCGTTTGCCCCGACAAATCAATCACTTCTTCGCTGTCTGAGTCGATGCACCAGCGGGTTGCGGACTTGTCCCTGCGCCGTACTGGTCAGGCTTCCAACTGCGCATCCCCGAGTGTACATAGTGCGACCAATGCCGTAGCATGTCGTATTCGTTCACGGGCCGATCATCCTGCAGTGCCGGCGTGTCCGGTGAAAAGCTGATCAGTTTCTGCGTAGTAAGGTCGGTTCGCAGCATGCGATTGAATTGTTCCGTGGGCGTCGCGGCCGGTCCCCAGGCCATCATGTCGATAACAGCAGCGGCAGGCATGCGCTGCAACAGTTCGTCCGGGCTGCGTTCAGCGATCGGCTGCATGCTGGCCAGAAAATGCCAGCCGTTTTCCTCAACCGGCCTGAAGACGCGCACATACGCAAACGATTCCTCGAGAGCCCTCGCCACCGACGACTGCACCGCCTCGTCTCCAGAGGGGAGCCATTGCGCCAGGATCCCACCCGGCTGCAGCCGCTCCTTTGCCACCGCGTAAAACTCCTTCGAGTACAAGAGACTCGATCCGGCGGCGCGCACCGGAGGTGGCGGATCGATGATGATCGCATCAAACTTCTGAGGTGTCCGCTCCATGAAGCGGCGTCCATCGTCGATCACGACGTGCGAAAGCGGCGAAGTCAGCAAGGCCGCGCCATCGGGATGATAGAAGGTGAACAACCGCGGCACACTCGGTATCAACTCCACCGCAGTCGCCGGAATTCCCCACGACAGCACCGATTTGTAAGTTGTCCCCATGCCGAAGCAGATCACCAGCGCATTGCGCGGAGCATGCGGCAAAGACGCGAGCGTGAGGTGCGCCATCATTTTTGTAATGGGCGTCAACTGCGTGATTCCGATTCCGTTCGTCAAAAGCCGCTTGTGCATCCCGCTTCCCGTCGCGATCACCGTGGCCGTACTGTCGCGCAGAACTTCGCGATCCGGAAAGAGCGTCTCGAAATTCTTGGTCGTGAAAAACAGCACCAGTGCAGCGACGATGCTGGCATAAGCCGCAACACGCGTACCCATGCGCCTTTCCGTCCGCTCGGGTCCTCTACGCGAAGGAAGAAACGCCATCGCGATCCACGGCGTAACAAACAGTAGCATTCCCACGCGCTCACCAACGAGGGGCAGCAAAATGAACCCAGACAGCAACGGACCCAGAATGCATCCCAGCACGTTGACCGCGTAAGCTCGCCCAGCGCGGTCCGGATCCCCCGCAGCCCAGCGATCCACCAGCATCGGCGTCAGGTAGCCAATCCATCCCGCAAACGGCCCCACTCCGAGCAGCACGCGCAGCGGTGTATTCAGCGGGAAGCGCGGATCGGATGTAAGCAGCGACAACAACCCCAGGAACGCCAGCAGCACCCACGCGAGATAGGGATCAATCTCTCCGCCTCGATTGAACCGCCGGTAAACAAACGATCCTGCAAACGTCGCCGATAGATACGAAATCAGAATGAAGGCAAACGAGTAGACGACCGGACCCGCATAGGGAGTGAACAGCCTGATCCAGATCACTTCCATCCCCATCGTGACCAGCCCGGTCAGAAACAGCAGCGCCAGGACGCCCTTCGGCTGAGAGGTAACGATCCGTTGCTCGTCAGCGTTATCTCCCGCAACAGACACAGCGGGCCCAGTAGAAATCTTTGCGCTTTGCCCAAGCGTCAACGCAAACGCAGTTACGGCGATGATCACATTGCAAACCGTTCCCACGCGCATGGTGCCGCGAAACCCGTACAACTCGATCAAAAACAAAGGGGCAACCGCACCCGCCACCGCTCCAATCACGTTTGCCAGGTAAAGAAAGCTGAATGAACGCTTCGACTCTGCCCGCTCACGGCTACGAATGGCAGACATCGCCAGCGGAAACGTAGCCCCCATGCATGTGCACCAGGGCAGCAGAATGACGGCTATCAGAATTCCCGAAGCAAAATAATAGGAGCCGGACGAATATGCGTTCTGTGCCGTCATCGATTCGAGAAGCCGGTGACCCCATGCCAGCTCTGCCGGCACCGCGAGCGAAGACAATCCGATCAGCAATTCTGCAAGTGCATAAAGACGCAGAGGAGGGAAACCAAGCCGTGCTGCATAGCGGCGAATCAGGGCACCTGCGCCCCACGATCCCAGCCCTAGCCCTGTCATAAACATCGACAGCACGATGGAGGTGAGGGCGGTCGTCACTCCAAACTGCGCCATGGTCAACCGTAGCCAAACCAGTTCATAGAGGATGCTGCAAAAGCCGGACAGGAAGAAGAACGCGAAAAACCATCCCATCGCACGCTCCTTTTCGAGGATCACCAGAAGAAGATTGAGGACCAGCGCGCCAGGGGAAGGCACAACTCAGGTCCAAAAGGATAGAGCCGGATAGGGTTGCAAAAAGTTGGCTGGGATTTTCACAAATATGCTGGGGCTGTGTCTAGGCGGGACCGCGAGTGGGCGGTGAGACTTCCCCTTTGCGGGCCTTCCAAGTGAGGTACATTCCCCAAGCGGCCAGGGATGATGCATCACAGATGGTGCCATCGAACATCATCTGCTCAAACTGTTCAAGCGACACGGTATGGATGGCGAGATCATGTTCCTCATCATCGGGTTCACGTTCTTTCATCGTGAGCCCGGTGGCCAGAAATACATGCTGCTTTTGCCGACAGAATCCGTAGGCGATCCACATATAACCGAGGTAGGTCATTTCGGCGGCATGCAGGCCTGTCTCTTCTTTCAGTTCGCCGCGTGCCAGTTCCTCGGGATCGACATTGGCCATCTCCCAACCGCCCTGCGGCAGTTCCAGCGCACGTTCGGCGATGGTGTATCGATACTGATCGACGAGCCACACGCGACCGTTTTCAATCGGCAAAATAATCGCGCAATCATCCTTCTCGACCACGCTGTAAATACCCTCTTTGCCGTTGGAGCGCAGAATGCGATCTTCGCGCAAGCGCAGCCACTGGTTGCGATAAACCTCGTGGCTTTCCAGCGTGGTGATGGATTGCTTGTTGTCACTATCGCCCGGATTCACTTCACCCTCTCGCGACCTGCGTGTCTGTCCCGTGTTGTGTATCGTCGGACGGATTGTCATCGTGCAGCCGGTACTTCCGCAAACGGCCAACGAGCGACGCTGGTCCGCTGATCACCAGACGCACGATATTGCCCTCGTATGCCCGCGAATGTATCACCATGCCGCTCTCAATCGCTGCCAGTGCGGCGCCATCACTTTGCGGCACGCGCAATTCCGTCTCAATCACCGGATCTGAGAATAGAGCCCTGTCGATGGCTGCAAGCAACGCATCCATGCCCTCGCCGGTCTGCGCCGACACCAGCACTTCAACCTGGCGCTGATCGCGAGGCTGTTCGCGAGCCGCCAAGCCTTCTCGCTCATCCGCATCGAGCAGATCGATCTTGTTCAGCACTTCGATACGCGGCTTGCCGAGAGCCTCAAGCTCGTCAAGCACCTTCTCAACCTGCGCCTTTTGTTCCTCGCCGTACGTCGAAGAGGCATCGCGGACATGCAAAAGAATCTCGGCCTGCTCCACCTCTTCGAGGGTCGCGCGAAAGCTGGTCACCAGCGTGTGCGGCAGATTCCGGATAAATCCCACCGTATCGCTGAGAAGGATGCGCCTCTTGCTTGGCAATTCAATGGCACGCAGCTTGGGATCGAGCGTGGCAAACATGCGCGCCGACTGCAGAACGTGGGCGCCCGTGAGTTGATTGAATAGCGTGCTCTTGCCCGCGTTCGTGTATCCCACCAGCGCCACCGTCGGTACCGGCGCCGACTCGCGGCGCTGCCGCTGCTGCCGTCGCACCCGCTTCACGGCATCCAGATCAAGCTTTACCTGGTCGATGCGGCGCTGAATTTTGCGGCGATCCGTCTCAAGCTGCGTTTCGCCCGGACCGCGCGTACCAATGCCGCCGCCAAGCTGCGACATAGCTTTGCCGCGCCCCGTCAGCCGCGGGAGCATGTACTCAAGCTGCGCCAGTTCCACTTGGAGCTGTCCTTCACGGGTCCGCGCATGCCGGGCAAAGATGTCGAGAATAAGCTGCGTGCGGTCAAGAACGCGGCACGGAAGCGCAGCCTCAAGGTTGCGCAACTGCGTTGGGCTCAGGTCATGATCAAACAGCACCAGGTCGGCGTTGGTGGACGCGGCCACGCCGGCAATTTCTTCTACCTTCCCGGCACCAATCAGCGTGGCGGGATCCGGGCGCGAACGCCGTTGCATCAGCTCCGCGGCGATCTCTCCGCCTGCGCTGCGAATCAGTTCGCGAAACTCCGCCAGCGATTCGTCCGCATCCAGTCCCGGCGAGTCCGCCGCCGGTTTTGCACGATCCTGAAGTTCTCCTGATTCGGATTCGCCAACTTCGTCGTCATTTGAACGCAAGGCCGCGCGACGCGCACCTTCAAGTCCGGCGCGCGTGGCACGCGGACGAGCCGTGAAGTCCACGCCAACCAGAACCGCACGCTCGGGACGGTCCCTCCAGCGACCTGTATCGGTCGTTGAGGAAACCCGGCCCCTGGCACCGCCTTCAACTGCCAACTGAGGGCGCTCCCTGTCTTATCGCTGCTCCGCGTTCGCCGCCGGAGGTGCGGGAGGCGGCACCGCCGCCGGTCCCATCCCTGTCAGCGCCGGCCTATGCTCGGTATGCATGACGCTCCGGTTGCTGACCACGGTCGAAATGGCGTGCTTGAAGATGAGTTGCTCCTGACTGTTGTTCTCCAGTAGAACGGAGTACTTGTCAAAGGAGCGGATTTTTCCCGTCAGCTTGACGCCGCTGACCAGATAAATCGTAATGGGGGTCTTGTCTTTGCGAACAGTGTTCAGGAAGGTGTCCTGAATGTTCTGTGCCGGCTTGTTCTCCATATGCCGATCTCCTGCTTCTCATTTTTAGGATAGTGGGATGCAAACTTGCTGCTTCCGTGTGATAAGACAAATCGGCGGGGACGGTGCCGGAATCCCGGGAACCGCCAAACCCCGCAATGTGACAACAATATAGCGGTTCACGAACCTTTTCAACTCCTCCTCGCCGAATTAACCTCGACGCAACCTCGGGAAAGCCCGAACGGGACGAATGACTCGACCAGGCTGCTACCATGTTTCCGTGCCAAAAGCCCCGGATTCCGCAGCTATATCCGTACCGATGCTGGATCTAAGACGCCAGTATGAGCCCCTCCAGCAGGAACTGCTCGACGCCGTCCAGCATGTCCTAGAGACGCAGCAATTCATTCTTGGCGAGCAGGTTGCGGTTTTTGAGAAGGCTGCGGCCGAGCATCTTGGCGTAAACCACGCGATTGGCTGCTCTTCCGGCACTGACGCACTGTGGCTGGCGCTTGCCGCCGCAGGGATTGGCCCTGGAGACTCGGTAATCACCACGCCCTTCAGTTTCTTCGCCTCCGTCAGCGCGATCTTGCGGTCGGGAGCCACGCCGGTTCTGGCCGACATCGACCCGGTCACATTCAATCTATGTTCCAAAACCGTCGAAGCAGTTTTGAATGGATCCACTGGGAGTGAAGTTAAGGCGGTTCTGCCCGTCCACCTCTACGGCCAATGTGCGGACTGGGGTGCCTTTTCCCGGCTTGGGTCGAAATTCGGCCTAAAGCTGATCGAGGATGCGGCCCAGGCGTGGGGTGCCACATGGGACGGCCAGAAAGCCGGCGGTCTTGGCGACGCAGCAGCCTTCAGCTTCTACCCAACCAAAAACCTGAGTGCGGCGGGCGACGCTGGAATGGTGACCACGAACAGTGACGAGATCGCCGAGCGTTCCCGCATGCTTCGCCAGCACGGCATGCGCCGCCGCTACCACCACGACGAAGTCGGCTGGAATACGCGGCTCGATGGATTCCAGGGCGCCATTCTCAAGGTCAAGCTCAAGTACATTGCAGGCTGGAACGATGCGCGGCGGGCCGTCGCAAACCGCTACCACTTGCTTTTCCGCGAGGCAGGCGTTGCCGAGGCTGGTCCCTATCCTGCGAATGGCATCGTGCTTCCCACTGAAGTTCCCGGCTCCCGCCACGTATGGCACCAATATGTCATTCGCTCTGCCCGCCGTGACGCACTGCGCGAATTCCTAGCGGCCCGCAACATCGGATCCGAGATTTACTATCCCGTACCGCTCCACATCCAAGAAGCGCTGAAAACCCTGGGCTACGTTGAAGGAGACTTTCCCGAAGCCGAGCGCGCTTCCCGTGAAGTTCTCGCCCTGCCCATCTTCCCAGAGTTGCGCGAGGACGAACAGCAAACCGTCGTAAACGCGATCGTCGAATTTCTCAGTTGATTTAAATACCGACAACTCGCGACAGCGTTGCTGCGTAGTTATCCCTCAACTAACTCGACCATAACTTCCGCGGGTTACATTTGTCTTTCCGCCAGGCGATTGGGCAACCCTGAGATCAGGGCGCGTCGTCCAAGTTTGCGAGGCGGAGGATATTATCTATGAAACCTATTTTAAAGACATCACTTTGTGCGGGCATGCTGCTTAGTGCAAGCCTCGCAGTCTATGGAGCAGATGTACGCACAGACTTCGACAAGCACGCAGACTTTTCGAAATTTCGCACTTACTGCTGGGGACAAGTCTCGACCGCTGATCCAATGTATCAACGGCGCATAAAAGACGAGGTAAACAAAGACCTGCAGGCAAAGGGCTGGCAGGAATCTTCAGGTAACTGCGACGCAACCATCTTTGCCAAGGGCAACGTTCAGAACCAGCAGGAGCTTCAAACCTTTTACAGCGGAATGGGGAGCGGCTGGGGCGGTCGCTGGGGTTGGGGCGGTTGGGGTTGGGGCAATGGCTGGGGTCCGGGAGGAATGGGCGAAGCCACCACAACAACCGTGAACAAGCCGGTTGGCAGCTTGGTCGTTGACATCTTCGACGGACAATCCAAGAATCTAATCTTCCGCGGCATCTCCAGTAACGATGTCTCAAAAAGCGCAGACAAGAACACCCATAACATCGATAAGGACATCGATAAGATGTTCGACCATTTCCCCCCGAAAAAGTAGAAGGACTTATAAGCAAGCCTATATAGACTTAACTTAGCTGTGGTTGTTTCCCGTGGAAAGAGCGGAGCCGCAAATGGCTCCGCTCTTTCCACGTCTGACTTCTCCACGCCTGTTCGCCGCAAGTGAACAAGATTCTGGCACTCGGCTCGATACCGTAGAATTTCCATAGAATGAAGTGCCCATACTGCGGATTTCTACAAGATCGAGTCGTCGATTCACGCGAAAGCAAGGAAGCTGATTCAATTCGGCGCCGGCGCGAGTGCGAGAAGTGTGTTCGACGCTTCACCACCTACGAGCGCATCGACGAAATTCCCTACATGGTCGTAAAGAAAGATGGCCGCCGCGAACGCTTCGACCGCCAGAAAATCCTGAGTGGCCTTCTCCGCGCGTGCGAAAAGCGCCCAGTCTCTTCGACGCAACTGGAAAAGGTAGTCGACGCCACCGAAAGCTATCTGATGGATGCGCCTGAAAGGGAGCGCACCACCAGCGAAATCGGCGAGCTGATCATGCACCACCTCAAAGGCCTCGATACTGTCGCCTACATCCGCTTCGCCTCCGTCTATCGCGACTTCAAAGACGTACGCGAATTCAAGGAAGAGCTGGAAGGCTTGCTCGAAAGCCATCGCACCGGCAAAAACAAAAAATAGTAAGCCACATTAGCTTTCTCATACATTCTGGGTGCAGTAATCCCCGAAGCGGTCATGTCTGAATGGTCCACAATACTTCCGGAACAGCGAAGCGGCTGCATTTCGGCCTGTCGTTGGCAGTGATTCCTAACTGGCGAGCCCTCGTCCCCTATTAGGAAATATCCCCGCTGTATGATTCGTGCATGACTGCTATAGAGAAAGGCGCATGAATGTAAGTCGACGGAGTTTTCTGGCGCAGACTGCCGCGGCGTCCTTTAGCCTGGGGATTCTAGATACACCCGCGCTGGCGACGGATAGCGGGAACGCGATTGACCGCGAACGGATGCGATCGATGGCCGCCTTCACTGCGGAGACGCTGAGCACCGATCATCCGGTCCCATTCGGCGCGGACATCGTGAGCACGGCTACCGGTGAGCGGTTGATGCGCGCGTTGAACCGCGTGGGTCCCGACCATGATCCCAGCGCGCACGCCGAAACCCTGGCGATTCGACTGGCATGCGCTAAGCTCTCCACGGGGTCCCTTAAGGGCTACACGCTGTATACGACGTGCGAGCCGTGTGCGATGTGCATGGCCTGCGCTCTCTGGGCAGGCCTGGACCGGCTGGTCTTCGGCGCCACGATTGCCGACGCGGCCCGGTTCGTATCGCAGATTACGATCGCGGCGAAAGAAGTGGCGCGGCGGACCGACCTGCATTGCGTGGTGGCTGGGCCAGTCGAGCGCGAAGTTTGCGTGAAACTTTTTACCGATCCACGCATGCAAAAGACGTTTGCAATGTGGAAAAAGTCTTGAGCGAATAGGTCGGCCCGTTTGCATCTTCTCGTTCCGATGTGGTTAAAAGGGGACTATAACGTGGAAGTCTTGCTGATCCTGCTCCCTCTTTTCCTCATCTTGCCTGTTATATTCGGCGTGCTTCTTGCCGCGTCTGTACAAGCCAAAAAACGGGAAGCGGAAGAGTCGAAGGCAATGTCTCCCGAAGCGAGCGAAGAATAATATCCTCCCATTGCGCCGCAATGCTGTCGATTCACCGCCTGCTCGGCAATTGCTTCATCAGTCAACGTCGGGGCAGTTTGACGCAGTACGAACTACGTACCAGAGTTCGCAATGTCCAGTAGGATGACCTCACATGAAGTTCACTTTGCGAGGATTGGCAAAAGGGACCGGAAAAGCAGCGGCAATTTACCTCGCCGTCGAGCTGCTCGCTGGTGCAATCCTCCTCCTCCTCGCACTCTTCCATTTCCTCGGAAAAGGTCACGCCCGCTGATCGCGTCAAATTTTTCGAGACTTTGGTCTCGGTCAGCCCTTAAATCGAATGAGACCAGGCCTCGCCCCCACACGATAAGCTAGAAGCTGAAAGCTAGAGGCTGAGAGCTCCCAAATGTCTGAATCGAAAACGCACAAAGTTACCCTGATTCCCGGCGACGGCATCGGGCCCGAAGTGACGCAAGCCGTTGTTCGCATCCTCGAAGCCACCGGCGTGAAGTGGGAGTGGGAGCGCTTTGCGGCCGGTGCCGAGGCTTTCGAAATCTTCGGCGAGTACATCCCCGCCGATCTCAGCGATTCCATCGCGCGCAATAAAGTAGCCCTTAAAGGGCCAGTCACCACCCCGATTGGCGGCGGATTCAAAAGCATCAACGTCACCCTCAGGAAGCAATTTGACCTCTTCGCCAACTTCCGCCCCATCAAGAATCTTCCCGGTCTCGAATCAAAGTGGCCCGGCGTTGACCTGATCATCGTCCGCGAAAACACCGAAGGCGAATACGTGGGCCTGGAGCACGAAGTGGTTCCCGGCGTAGTCGAAAGCATCAAGGTCATCACGGAAAAAGGTTCAACACGCATCGCCAAATTCGCGTTTGACTATGCACGCAAGCACGGACGCAAGAAGATCCACTCCATCCACAAGGCCAACATCATGAAACTGTCGGATGGCCTGTTTCTGCGTTGCGCCCGCAAAGTCTCTGAAGGATTTCCGGAAATCTTCTACGGCGAGCACATCATCGACAACACCTGCATGCAGCTCGTCATGAATCCCTACCAGTACGACACGCTGCTGCTTGAAAACCTCTATGGCGATATTGTCAGCGACCTCTGCGCGGCCTTCGTGGGCGGCCTGGGTCTCGTACCCGGCGCGAATCTCGGCCATGAATGCGCTATCTTCGAAGCTGTCCACGGATCGGCGCCGGACATCGCAGGCAAAGATCTCGCCAACCCGACAGCCCTGCTGCAATCCGCCGTGCTGATGCTTCACCATCTCAACGAAGAAGCCGCGGCAAACAAAGTCCAGAAGGCCCTCGAGACCGTCTACGCGGAGCGCAAATGCCTGACGCGCGACGTAGGCGGAACCTGCGGAACTACACAGTTTGCAGACGCTGTTCTAAAAGCATTGGAAAGCGCCTGATCATGGAGTTTCACACTCTGAACACAACGCCCCGGCCAGCGAAATTCAGGCGAAGCCGGGATCTGGAGAAGCTT
Organism: Telmatobacter sp. DSM 110680; assembly: GCF_039994875.1. Taxonomy (GTDB): domain Bacteria; phylum Acidobacteriota; class Terriglobia; order Terriglobales; family Acidobacteriaceae; genus Telmatobacter. The sequence continues at coordinate 5,719,610 of NZ_CP121196.1, forward strand.
CGAGGTTAACTCCGACGACACTCGGCAGCCGCATGATTGCAAACTGGTTACCATCGTTTTGAACCCCTAACAGATTGATTTGCCAATAGTTTGCTCAATCTCCGAAATGCGGACTGGCCGGTTTGCGCGTAGTGTTGCAGAATTGCCACACTGCGGATTTATATTCAGCGTCTAATCTTACGGTTACGACCACCGTACGCTGACTGTTTATCCATCCGGAGTTATTTGATTGGGACCTACCGCACACTTGGAACAAACGATTGCAGGGCCCCTGGAATTCACAGGGATCGGATTGCACTCAGGCGCTCCTGTGACAATGCGGCTGCTTCCTGCACCGGCTGGTTCCGGCATTGTCTTCCGTCGCACCGACCTCGAGAACTTTGAGATTCCCGCAACCGGCCGCAACGTCGCAAAGGTCAGTTACGCGACCAGCCTTATGCGCCAGGGCGTATTGATCTCGACCACCGAGCACCTTCTGAGCGCATTGATCGGCATGGGCATCGACAATGTGATCGTGGAGATCGACAACCTGGAGTTGCCCATCCTCGATGGAAGCGCGATGCCCTACGTCGAGGCCTTTCGCGACGCCGGCATCAAGACCCAGCGCAGAAAGCGCGAGTCGATCAAAGTGCTGCGCCCCCTTGAAGTGCGCGACGGCGACAAATTCATTGGCCTGTATCCCGGCACTGGCTATCGGATCCAGTACAGAATCGACTTCCCTTCTCCCATCGGCCGACAAGAAACAAGCATCGATCTCGCGGCCGAAACGTACGGCACCTTCATCGCACCTGCTCGCACATTTGGCTACAAAGCCGACGAAAAGAAACTGCGCGATATGGGTTTGATTCGCGGCGCAAGCCCGGAGAACGCGATTGTGCTTGGACCCAGGGGTCCAGAGAATGGCCCTCTGCGCTTCAGCGATGAATATGTGCGCCACAAAGTGCTGGACCTGATCGGTGACCTCGCCCTCGCAGGCCGGCGCATTGAAGGCCTCGTGGTCGCGGAGCGCGCTGGACACGCCATGCACACAGCCCTCGTAGCCAAGCTGATGAAAGATCGATCGGCGTGGGAGTTGGCGCATGTCCCCGCTGCGGCTTCTCAAGAAGAAAACCCGACAATAACGACAGCAGCCCTGCAGCGTCCCGCTTTAATGGGCGCGTAGGCTCATCGCATTACGAAATAAAAAGGCAGCCATTTGGCTGCCTTTTTATTTTCCAGACGGTGGTATTCGCCCTCCCCACCTCATGCAAACAGAATGCACATCGGCGTCGGGCAGGCTGCGGTCTTGCCTTCCTTGGCAAGCTTGCCGGTCGTCTGATCGCGTGCAAAAACAGCAAGATTGTTTGAGTTCTGATCGGCAACCAGCATGAAGTGTTCGTTGGGATCGAGTGTGAAGTTACGCGGCGTTTTTCCGCCAGTCCCCGTCCGCTCCATCGGTGTAAGTGCTCCCGTCGCAGGATCGGCTTTAAAGCTGTACAGGAAATCAGTTCCCCTGTTCGCGAAATAAACAAAGCGTCCGTCCTTCGCAATCACTATGTCGCAACCGGTGTTTCCCTGCGGCGCCTCCTTCGGATCCGGAAGAGGCGCGTTCGGAGGAAGAAGATTCGTCGTGCTGACACGCGTCAGGCTGCCATCTGCTTTGTTCCACTTCAAAACATCGATCGACGAGTGCATTTCGTTCATCGAGTATGCCGTGTGCCCATTGGGATGGAAGTGCAAAGTGCGCGGACCTGCGCCGGGCTCAGACTTGTATGCGCCCGCCTTCTTGAGCACAGCCGTCTCAGGATCAAACGTATAGATATGGATCATGTCGCCGCCGAGGTCGTTCACGTACGCGAAGCGATTATCGGGCGAGAACGACGCGAAGTGCGCATGCGCCGCCTCCTGCCGGTCAGGATTCGGACCGTGCACGGTGTAGTGTTCGCTCCACACCATCTCGCTAAGTTTGCCGTCAGTGACTTTGAAGCTGGCCGCACTGCCACCGCCGTAATCCGCTGAGATCAGGACGCGGCCCGTATGATCGATCGCGCAGTGGCAGGTTCCCTTGCTCGCCGAATTCTGTCCTGAAAGTTGTTCAAGCTTCCCGCCGACCACACGGAAGCTGGCGACTTCTCCCGTAGGCTTGCCATTAAAGCTGTCTACCTCGCAGGCAGCGTAGAGATACTTGCGATCGGGAGAGAAGCAGATCCAGTCGACAGTGCTGACGTTTGCTGCAATACCCCCATCAACGATTTCACCGGTGGCGGGGTTCCATTCGAAGCAGCGAATGCCCTCGGGCGTACCTGAGGCAACAAAAACGCATTGCGTCCGGGGAGCAGCGAGGCCCGTGGACGCGGCAGCGAGAGTGGCGGCGGAAGCAGACATCATAAATTCACGACGGGAAAGATTTCGCATGGCAAGAGCGATTTTCGCCGATTGACCCACGATTGCGCCATCTCTCCCTCATCCATACGAACAGGCGCACCCAAAACCCGCACACTGATTGGATGCGCCTGAGATGGCGATTCCGGTGAAGCGGCTACTCAGCGTTCAAGTTTGAAGATCACGCTCACAGTGGTTTCAACTTCGACCGGCTGCTGGTTCAGCAGATACGGCTTGTACCGCCATATCTTGACCGCGTCCATAGCGGCTTGACGCAGCATGGGCGGCCCACTTACGACCTGGAGGTTTTCGATGGTGCCGAACTTCGAGATCATTGCCTGCAACACAACCGTTCCCTGTTGGCCAGTCGCCTTGGCGATCACGGGATATTGCGGAATGGTCTTGAAGATCAGATTGCCCTCCACGAGCTTTGAGGGCAAGCGAATGCTGGATGGAGAGGGCGCATGCACTACAGTGACTGGCGGCCTTGCGCCGAACGGATTTATGCCATCTCCTCCCGGCGTACCGCTGCTTATCTCTGCGCCGATGTTGGAGGCAAAGGGTGGCTCGGGGCCATCGCTGTACTTGATACTTGGCGGAATCCTTGGCGGTGCCGTGATGCGGCCGTTGTCGAGTTCCGAAAAATCATGCGGCGCAGCAGCGCGGACGCGAACCGGCTGAGTTGGCGTTTCTGGCGGTGGAGGGGTCGGCGCGACAAGCAGAGTCGGGATAAAGTGGCTCGGCAAGGCGTCGGGGTAGATAAGAGGAACCAAAACCAGCGCAATAAGTATCGAACCATTCAGTAAGAGCGCGGCGAGCATCCATCGGCGGCTGCGTGTCTTGATTCTGCCCGTGGATTCGAAAGTGGAGTCTTCGAACATGGCGTGCCTCCCTGGGTGAATTCAGCCGCACCGATGGGAGGCGGAGAGCCTTTGAGCGCAAGCGGCCTCAGCCGCTCAATCGCGCTGGTTGGCGCGGCATGCGGTGTTCAAGGCCCACCGTTTATCCCCATCAGAACCACTGTGCTGATGTAGACACCGCATGTTCCAGTAATGTTCCTGAACACAAAAGAATGTGGGCGCTTGGTTCGGCAGCGCCTTGCCTCTACTCCTGTGTTGCACCGTTGCGCTAAACTCCAGAGGATTCACAACTGGAAGAAAACCGGAGTTCGAATGAAACTGCTTCGCTTGTCGTTCATTGCACTCGCCGCAATCGGAATTCCATCTGCAGTCGCGCAGGAAACGCCACAGTCCACAGGAGCCGCCGCAACCAACAAAACGCCGGATCCTGCCGCAACGCTCGCCTACATTCACGATGCATGGACGACGCTGACGCGCTCCATGACCGACTGCCACTCGCTGGTCGACATCAAGGTCACAGCAAATCCAATTCTCTACATGCCCGCTGATGTGCCCACGCCGCCTGAAGTCTCGGCGCTGAGCGACAAGTGCAAGGTCAAAGTAGTCGTGCTTCCACGGCGCATCGAAAAACTGGGTGACGTGCGGCCGGAGGAGTTGCCCGCTGCTGGACTCTTGTATCTGCCTAATCCCTATGTGGTGCCCGGTGGCCGCTTCAACGAGATGTACGGATGGGACAGCTACTTTATCCTGCTCGGCCTCGAAGCCGATCATCACGAAGCCCTGGCCAAAGGCATGGTCGACAACTTTCTCTTCGAGATCGAGCACTACGGCGCGGTGCTGAATGCCAATCGCACCTACTATCTGACGCGATCGCAACCGCCGTTTCTGACCGCGATGATTCGCGCGGTCTACGAGAATCCCGCGAGCTTTCCAGCTACTCCTGCTGGCCGCACAGAAGCGCATGCATGGCTTTCGCGCGCATACACGCTGGCGGAAAAGGACTACTCGACGTGGACGCGTCCGGAGCACAAGGCAGGAATGACGGGGCTGGCGCGCTACTTCGACTACGGCGTCGGACCGGTACCGGAGATGGCCGATGACAGTACTTACTACTCCGATGTGATTCGGTGGCTCGAGGCCCATCCGCATGCCGTGAGCGCCGAAGAAGCCGGTGCACCTTACCTCGTAAAGGGTTCCGAGCATCCGAGCGATGCGGAAGAAGTGCGGCTGAAACAGACAAGTTGCGATGTGAAAATTAGCGTCGTATGCATGCGCGCCTATGCTGATGGATACCGGTTGAGCAAGGATTTTTATCTCGGCGATCGTGCCATGCGGGAGTCGGGTTTCGATCCCAGCTATCGCTTCGGGCCGTTTGATGGATCGACGCACCACTACGCGCCCGTGTGCCTCAACAGCCTTCTCTATCGCTACGAGCGCGACTTGGAGCACATCGGTTTGCTGTTGGGAAAAGGCACCGAGGCGGCACGCTGGGGCAAGAAAGCGCAGTCGCGCAATGCTGCAATTCACCGTTATCTGTGGAAGCCCCAGCAGGGCGTCTTTGCCGATTACGACTTCGCAAAACACAAGTCGTCCGACTATGCGTACATCTCGTCGCTGTATCCGCTCTGGGCCGGCGTGGCTTCCCGCGAAGAGGCGAAGAAGGTCGTCGCAAAGCTGAACCTGTTTGAGCGCCCCGGTGGTCTTTCGATGAGCAACACCGACTCCGGTATGCAATGGGACGAGCCGTTCGGATGGGCACCGACCAACTGGGTTGGCGTTTCAGGATTGGTGACTGCGGGATTCCGGGATGATGCCAAGCGCCTGGCGGCAAAGTGGGATGCGACCGTCGACCAGGGATTTGCAAACGATGGCACCATTCGCGAGAAGTACAACGTGGTCTCCGGCAATGCAAATGTGCAGGTGAGCGCCGGATACAAAACGAACGTGATCGGTTTCGGATGGACCAATGCGGTCTATCTGAAGATGAAGGAAGTTGTCGGCGATCAAATTCGCCAAGTTGCAGATTGATCTCGCAAAAACAACCGGGGCGCTTCCGCAACGGAGGCGCCCCGATTCTTTTGCTTACTGCCGATTTTATTCGGGCATGCTCTTCGTCCCGTTGATGTGGAAAGTCTTCGTTAGTGTTTGTGCAGAGGTATCTGGCTGGCCGCCGCCGACAGAGACGGAATACTCCCCCTCGGCAATCACCGGTTCCCCGGCTTCGGTAACCATGCTGAGATCGCGATCTTTCAGATCGAAGTGGACTTTTTGCGACGCGCCGGCAGCAAGGTGCACGCGCTGAAATCCTCTCAACGCGCGATTCGGTGCGCCTGACACGCTGGGAAATTTCAGATAAAGCTGAACAACTTCATCCCCCTCGCGGCTCCCGCTGTTGCTAACCGTGACATCGGCAGAAACCGGTTCGCCCGCGGCAACTGTTGGCGTTGAAACGCTGAGATCGCTATAGGCGAACTTCGTGTAGCTCAGTCCATAGCCAAAGGGATACAGCGGCGTTCCGGTGAAGTAGCGATAGGTGCGCCCCTTCATCGCGTAATCCTCAAACGGCGGAAGCTGGTCGACACTCTTGTAGAACGTGACAGGCAAGCGCCCTGCAGGATTGTTCTTGCCCGAAAGCGTTTCGGCCACCGCCGTTCCGCCTTCTTCACCTGGATACCAAGCATCGATGATCGCGTTGGCATGTTCGTTCGCCCAGTTCACGGCAAGCGCGCTGCCATTGGTGAGAACGAGTATGACCGGCTTGCCGGTGGAGGCTACTGCCTCAAGCAGATCTTCTTCAGGTTTCGGAAGGTCGATGCTGGTGCGGTCGCCGCCTTTGAATCCGGGTATGCTTACCTGCATCTCTTCGCCTTCGAGTTCGCTGGTAATGCCAAGAACAGCGATAACGACGTCTGCATTTTTGGCTGCCTCAACGGCCTCAGGCTTGGTAGCGAGATCGACCTTCGACCAAACGAGTTGCGCGGCGGGTTTGCCCTCCTCGTTGGGTGAGTAATCAACTTTGAGAACAGCGGGCTTGCCCGCCTCAAGGTGAACCGTGCCGAGCCTGGCATCATAAGGATCGCCACCGAAGGAAGAGGTCACGTTTTTGCCGTCAACCTGCACTCGGAAGAAACCGCTGGCCTTCATCCCAAGGTTATAGTCGCCAGTTTCCGGCGCTGTGATCGAGCCTTCATAGCGAATCACAAGTGGATGCACGCTGGCCGCTTCAGGCGGGAATGGGCGAGCCGCAGCGTCGAGTGTGGGTTCAATGCGAGTGGCCACGGGCTTCATCGCCTCGGGGTTATTGATGTTGCTCATATCAAATTTGGAGAAGCTGACTTTAACGCCAGGCTTGCCGTCCACGCTCAGAGCAGAAGTAGGTACGGGCGCTGCATCGTGGCCCAGAAATTGCGTTCCGGCAACATAATTGACCGTGGCTCCAGAGAATTCTTTCTTCAGTCCCTCCAGTATCGACACGGTGTGAGTTGGCTTGCCATTGTAGTTGCCAAGAAGCACTTTCGTCTGGTCAGCTAGCGGGCCGACCACAGCAATCTTCAGACCGGAAGTTTTCAGAGGTAACGTGTCGTCATTTTTGAGAAGAACAATCGACTCGTTGGCAATCTGATGCGCAAGCTCGCGGTGCGCCTGGCTGTCTAATTCCTTTTCATCGATCTTCGCGTAAGGATCGAGATCCGGATCGAACATGCCGAGCCGCATGCGCGCGGTGTAGAGGCGCACCAGCGCAGTATCGACTTCACTCTCCTTCAGCAGACCTTGTTTGACCGCATCGACATAGGCCTTGTAATCGCTATCATCCTTGACGAGGAAACCTCCATCGACGCACTCATTGTCCATACCCCGCTGAAGACTAATCGCAGAGGCCGCTGGCTGTGATGGCTTGAAATGATGGTTGCGATAGATATCGACCACGGCGCCGCAGTCGGAGACGACATAACCCCGGAAATTCCATTTGCCGCGCAGCTGATCCTGCAGCAGGAATTGGCTCGCACAGGCAGGCTCGCCGTTGACGTCGTTGTATGCGCACATCACGGAGCCAGCCTTGGCCTCGGTCACAGTTGCGCGAAAGGCAGGCAGGTAAGTATCCACTTCATCATGCTTGCTGACTGCGACGTCCGCAATGTGACGCGTGGACTCGGGACCACTGTGGACGGCGTAATGCTTGGGTGTAGAGATAGTGCGGTAGTATTTGGGATCATCACCTTGCATGCCAGTTACAAAGGCTACCCCCATGTGCGCCGTAAGAAATGGGTCTTCGCCGTAGGTCTCCTGCCCGCGCCCCCATCTCGGGTCCCGAAAGATGTTGATGTTTGGTGCCCAGAAGTCCAGACCTTGAAAGAACATATTGGCGCGGTGCTCGCGAACTGCCATACCGTGCTTAATGCGGCCCTCAGTGCTGATGGCTTCTGCCATCTTGTGAATGGCGGGCGCATCAAAGGTCGCAGCCAATCCCACAGGCTCAGGAAATTCCGTGGTCCCATCGTTGATGACGCCGTGCAGCGCTTCGCTCCACCAGTCGTAGGCGGGAACATTGAGTCGCGGAATCGCCCTAGCCTGGTTAACCAGTTGCGACGCCTTCTCCTCAAGCGTCATGCGATGCACCAGATCGGCGGCACGCTGTTCAGGCGGCAGACTGGGATTGAGATAGGCGGGCTTCTGATTGTCCTGCGCGCGGGCGGTAACGATGAGGACACAAAGAGCAACTGTTGCAGCAAGCAATCTGATCTGATGTTTCTTCATGAAGTTCCTCGCGGAGGGATGGAGAGTATCGGGGACTTTGAAGACTGAGAAATCGTTATCCACCCACCGGAAGGCAAAGGTAAAGCGCAGGACGGTGTCTGGTCAATAGGCAAGGATGCGGAAAACAGCTTTGGAAAATCGCTTTTCTTGAGAATAGTGCGCAAAGGTGTAACCTTCCTGCGTCACCTCGCGTAAAGAACGTCAGAAAGGAAAAAGCGATGCAGGACGACGGAAGCAGCGTCCTCGACAAGTTTCGCCAAGGTGACGGGCACGCCTTCGAAACGCTCTTCCGCATGCATCAGCGTTCCGTTTACGGCTGGGTACTGCGCATCGTGCGTGATCCAGGAGCGGCGGAAGACGTAACTGTGGAGGCATTCTGGCGGATGCATCGGGCCCACGCGCGATTCGATTCAGCGCGCGGATTTGAACCGTGGGCACGGCGCATCGCCACGCACGCTGCATTGGATTGGCTGCGCAGGAAGAAACCCGAAGACGGCATGGCTCCGGAATTATGGAACAGCGTGGCAGCTGGTGCAACCAGCGATGCAGCCGTGAACGCGGAGATTCGAATGAAAACCGCGCAGGCGTTCGCGCGTTTGCCGGCGAAGTTGCGCGTGACTGCGACTCTGGCGGTGGTGGAAGAGCGGCCGCAAAAAGAAGTAGCCGAGGCACTGGGAATTACGGTGGCAGCCGTAAAGCTGAGAGTATTTCGGGCACTGCGCTTGTTGAGAAAAGATTTGAGTGAAATGGGGATCAAACCATGAAGGAACAAGATGAAGACCGGATCAAAAGCCTGCTGCGTGAGGCCTTACCTCCTGTCAACGACAGCGTCGAACCAGCTCGTGATCTCTGGCCGGCGATGTTGCGGCGGATGGAGAAGCAAAGCGTGCGAGCCGCTTCGGTTCCCTGGTTTGACTGGGCGCTAGCGGGCGGGCTGGTTGCGTTTGCGGCCATCGCACCGCGCACAATTCCAGTGATCCTTTACTACCTCTAACCGGCGGGCACAGGTCCGCAGAAAGTGAGGTTCGCGATGAAATCACATCCTTATCTCAGAGCATTTCTAGCCGGCATTTTGGTTCCCACGCTGGTGCTTCCACTGTTGCTGGTTGCGTTTATCATTCTCCGCTTTGGGATGAAGGTCTCGTTCCCCATCGAGCGCGGACTGGTATTTCCCATGGCGCTGGTACCAGGGCTGTGGGGTCTGTGGAGCATGCTTTGGCAATGGACACGCGAGCGTACCCATATGCCTCTGGGATTGCACGGCGCGTGTTTGCCGTTGCTCATGATGCCGGTTGGTGCATTGATCGCCACACAAGCCGGCGTGCTTGTCTTGGCTGCAACTTCAGTTACATGGTTCAACGCCCTCACCGTGCCGTATGCACTGATCGCTGCGTTCCTTGTAGCCGCGATGGTTGCGTACTACCTGGCGTGGAAGTACATAGTCGGGTATGTAAACCAGGTCTTGGGAATCGCGTGAATGGTGTTGTTCAGTTCGATTGTGGCGCGAAGAAATCCTGCAGCCCTGCTCGATGCGCATGCGCAACCATCGTGGCTTGAATCTCCAGCGCCAGCGCAAGCGCATCGCGGCCTTGCCGGGCGGTCACCAGCGGCTCGCGGCGAGTGCGAACCGCTTCAAGAAATGACTGAACCTCAAGCCGCAACGGCTCGCCCGGAGTAACCGTCGGTTTGACAAACGACAATCCAGGATTCGGACTCGCCGCCATCCCTGCAACCCCTCCGGCATTTGCCGCCGCAAGTTGCGCCATGATCGCCGGATCAACGCGCCCACTGGCAATGGCCGCAGCAATCTCCGGAGTAACGCTCGCATCGAGCCTAATCACGAGCAGATCCTGCCGCGCATAGTCAACGGATACATAGCTGCGTGGCTGGAAAAATCTGAGCTTGCGCACGCGCTCCGTTGACACCCGCGACGCCGTAAAATTTGCCACGCATCCGGATTCAAACTCCACGCGGACGTTCGCAATATCGACCTTCGGCGAAAGAATGGGCAATCCTACCGCACGCACTTCACGCACCGGGGAGTTGGCCATGCTGAGCACAATGTCGAGATCGTGAATCATCAGGTCGAGCACTACATCCACATCGAGCGAGCGCGGCGTAAAAATTGAAAGCCGGTGCGCCTCAAAGAACATGGGGCGTCGCAGTTGCGGCTGCACCGCCAGAACGGCCGGGTTGAAGCGTTCCAGATGGCCCGGTTGCAGGATGCGTTTGTTCTTAGCTGCCAACTCCATAAGCTCGTCGGCTTGGATGAGTGTTGCCGCGATCGGCTTTTCGACTAGCACATCAAGACCGGCCTCTAAAAGCGCCGATGCCATCGCATGGTGATGCACCGTTGGGACAGCAACCGTAGCCGAATCGAGGCGAAGATCGGCAGCGAGCAATTCTTCGATCGAAGCGAAGACCGGGATGCTGAAATTTTCTTCTGCCTGGGAAGCGCGTGCGGAGTCAGGATCGACAGCAGCAACGAGGGCAACTCCTTCGCCTGCCAATTCAAGTTCGCGATAGACACGAAGGTGATTGCGGCCGAAGGCGCCGGCACCGATCACGGCGACACGTAAATTGCCTTCGCTCGCTATTGCTATGCCCCTTTACCTTCGACTGCTTTGAGGCAGCGTGTGTAGAGTTCCAGCAGCTGGCTCACATGCTCCTCCGGCTTGGGAGCCGATGCCCCACTGAAACCAGTGGAACCCGCGGCGGGACGGCCGACACCGGTGGTTCCGGCGACAAATTTAAGCAGATCGAGAGCGATATCTTCATTGCGGCGGGCGCCGAGACCCGCGGTATTCAGGGATTCCATGCTGATAAGTCTCCGAAGAGAGATGCTACCAGATGTGGGCCCCGAAACTCTCGCGCCCGGGCGAGCGCAAGGAGCACGATAACCTAGAGAGGTGCTGCACTCGTCGAACAAAAGCATCCAATTCGCATGAATCTTCGACTTCGCCAGTGGTTTCGCAATCCCGTCTTTCTTCTCGCTTTGGCCTCCGGACTGATTGCCTTTGTGGTGCAGTCGGGTGAAGTCGGCAGTGCCGATACCATGCATCGGTTGCAGTCGACGCACGCATTCTGGACTGCGGAGCCTCCTGTCTTCCCTAACGAATATCCCGAGTTCGGCGTGCATGGGCGTAACGGATCGCTGCAAAGTTGGTATGGCATCGGGCAATCCCTGCTGATGCTGCCGCAGGACATCCTCGGCACCTGCATATCAAAGCTCCACATCTTCGATCGCTACGGCGACACCGATCCGACTGTGCGCGATATTGTCGTGGTTTACCTGACGCAGATTATCGTGTCGGTCCTAACAGCTCTGCTGTGCTTCAAATTACTTCGACAATTTGCCTTCAGCGTGAATCAGTCCATCGCCGGAGTGCTCGCGTTTCTGCTGGCCACCACGCACCTGCACTACACGCAGAACATGATGGAGAACAATTACATCTGTCTGCTCACCCTGGCAGGCTTTGCGTTTCAGTATGAGTGGCTCCAAACCGGAAGCAGGCGCGCTCTACTCTTCGGCGTCGGCGCCCTCGGGCTGAACCTGCTCACGCGCATCACGACTGGAATGGACCTGCTGGCCGGCGCGCTCTTCGTCCTGCTGGTCCTGGGTTTCGACAAGATGCGCGGTCGCGCATTCTGGTCCCGGTGCACTGAATACGCAACGATTGCCGTACCAGTCTACTGCTTCTTCGGGTTACTCGATCGGCTCTACCAGTTCTACCGGTTCGGATCGTTCACCAATACCTACGCAAGTCTCGTAGCCAGAGAAACCATCGCCCGCGACCCGAGCCTGCCTCGCAATTGGCCATGGACGACTCCCTGGCATCAAGGGTTTTTAGGTGCGCTCTTCCTGCCGGAAAAGTCGATATTCCTGTTCGACCCGCTCATCATTCTGGCGCTACTGTTGCTCGCGTTGCATTGGAAGCGGCTATTGCCCGGGTTGCGCGCCTATGCGCTCGCCACCTGCGTAATGCTGCTTGCGTATCTCAGCTTTTACGCCCGGTATTTTGCCTGGGCGGGGGACTTTTCGTGGGGCGACCGTTACGTGTCGACATGCGTGGAGTTGGTAGCACTCCCGGCAATCCCCCTTCTGCTGAAATATCGACGCGAGGCAGGCCGCCTTGTGTGGGTAACCGGAATCGTGCTGCTCTGCGTGAGCTTCGTGATCCAGCTTGAATCGCTCATGTTCTGGCTACCGCTCGAAATCTACCAGGAAGAAACCCTTGGCCACCCCACTTACGTGATTGCACTGCGCGCCAAAAACATCGTCGCCTTCGCGCTCCACGAGATGGGTGCATGGGGTCTCAACAACGAGTCCATGACACAGGACCCGTGGGACTACGTACACATTACGTGCTGGAACTTCCTGCCGTTTTTGCTGCGGCGCGTGGGTGAAGCGCCAGCATGGGCGGTCCGCATTGCCTTCCTGGTTTGGGGTGCGGGATTGGCGGCTCTGGCGGTAACGCTTCTAAGGCTGCGCCAGATCGCCGGGCAACTTGCCGAAAGATAGCAGCCATCCAGAAACACCAGCGTGGGCAAATCGGGATAGTCTAAACGGATGCAGACGGCCTACATAGCGCTCGGCGCGAACCTCGCCAGTTGGGCAGGGCCGCCGGAGGCTACGCTTGCCGCCGCCGTGATGCGACTGAACGAACTAGGCAAGATAACTGCGCGGTCGTCGCTTTACAGCACCGCCCCGGTTGGATACACCGATCAGCCGCGATTTTTGAATTCTGTTGTTGCGCTTGAAACGGAGTGCGAGCCACTGGCACTACTCAATAAATTGCTGGTAATCGAAAAGGAGTACGGTCGTGACCGCTCGACCGGAATTCCGAACGGGCCGCGGACGTTGGATTTGGATATTCTGCTTATAGGTGATCTTGAAATCAGTCTCTCTGAGTTGAAGCTTCCTCATCCAAGACTCACAGAACGCGCGTTTGTTCTCGTCCCGCTGCATGAAATCGCTCCGAAGTTGCCAATTGCCGGGCGCGGCAAAACCGTGTCAGAGTTCTTTCAGATGCTGCAGAAATCTCGCAAAGGTGAAACCGATGCCGTGGTGCAATTCGAAAGCGATGATTGGCGTGCTGCGGCAAATTCCTAGGGCCGCGCTGGCGTGTGCGTGGCTGCTGGCAATCGCCAAGCTCTACGCGCAGCAACCGGTGCCGATAACACTTTCGGTCGTGGACAAATCCGGCTCCGTGATCGCCGGCGCAAGCGTCCAGGAAGCGAACGGACCATTGCTCGGCCGCACCGATACTAACGGCCAGCTCACCATTCATTGCCGCATTCCGTGCCGCCTGCATGTCGAAGCCAAGGGGTTCGCAGGAAAATTCGTAGAGGTCAGCGCGAACACCACCGTGCAGCTTGACCCTGCTGGCAGTAGCGAGCAGGTCACCGTGACGGCGTATCGCACGCCGCTGGGCACACTCGAAAGTCCGGTGTCCACACGCCAACTTTCACAGACTGCACTACAGTCGACCCCCTCTCTCACCCTCGATGGAAAGATACGTCAGCTGCCGGGAGTTGAATTGTTTCGGCGATCGAGTTCGCTGGTAGCCAATCCATCCTCCCAAGGCGTCAGCCTGCGCGGACTCGGTTCAACTGCCGCCAGCCGCACTCTTGTTACCGAGGACGACGTCCCATTGAACGATCCATTCGCCGGCTGGATCCGCTGGCAGGAGCAGCCCGAACTTTCCATTCGGAGCGTCGAGATGGTGCGCGGCGGAGCCAGCGATCTCTATGGATCGAGTGCAATCGGTGGCGTCATCAACGTCAACCCCGTCAGGCCCACATCGACGTTGGCTGAGTTGACCACCAGTTACGGATCGCAATCGACTTATGACGAAAGCGCATTAATGCAGAGCAAGCGCGGGTCGTGGGGCATCCTGCTAGCTGGCGGTGCACTGGGCACCGACGGCTTCATTCAGGAAGCATCCTACCAACGCGGACCCGTCGACATCGCCAGCAACGTCCACGCCCAGAACGGCCTTCTGCTGCTGGATCACGTGCACGGTCCGCTGCGCCTGTTCGTACGCGGCAGCGGATTCAACGATGCCCGCAGCAACGGGACACCGCAACAAACCAACGGAACGCGCTTGTGGCGCTATGCCACCGGGGGCGATTGGAATGGTCCTCATGAAGGAACTCTTACCGCTAGGTTCTACGGATCGGCTGAACATTTTCGCCAGGTCTTTTCGAGCATCATCAATACTCCAACTGCAACTGAGCCGACGTGCTCTTATCGTTGCGGCGAAGTCCCAACGCGGCTTTCTCTTTCTCCGGAAAATGAATTAGGCGCGGTCGCGCACTGGAGCCAGCCGCTGGGCGCAGGAATGGTGATGGTAGCTGGCGCCGACGTGCACGATGTCCGCGTATGGGATCGCGAACAGACCTTCGGCACAACCGCGGCGCTGACCAATTTGCACGACCATCAGCGCGATTCAGCCGTATACGCTGAGGCGATGACCGTACATGCGGGTTGGACACTGACCGGCTCGGGCCGCATGGACTGGTTTCAGAATTACGATGGCCAGAGCCTTGTGTGGAACGGAATAACGTGGGTGCCGGCTGCCACCCAGCCCGTGCAAAAAGATCAACATCTCTTCGATCCCCGCCTGGGTGTGTCGCGGAAGATCGGGGCGCATTGGGCACTTTCGGCGTCCGGCTTTCGTGCCTTTCGCGAGCCCACTCCGAATGAGTTGTATCGTTCAACGCAGGTGGGCAACAAGCTGACGCTCCCCAATAATTCGCTGTTGAGTGAGCGCGCAACGGGATGGGAAGTCGGCGCTGCAGGCGAGTGGCGCTGGGGAACGATTCGAACCAGTTATTTTGATACGCAGGTCAATCGGCCCATTGTCGCCGTCACTACCAATCCAAATTCATCGCCGATTTTGCTGAAGCGCAACAACCTGGGACAGATTGAAAGCCGCGGCGTTGGCATCGATTTTGAAGTAGCGCCGCAACACTGGCTTGCCGTTGACGGCGGCTATCAGTATGCGCATGCCATCGTATCGCGCGGCACGCAGGACCTGGGGAACTGGATTCCAGAGGTGCCGCGCAATATGGCAACCCTGAATGTGCGCGCGTTTCGTCCGCAAATCGGCATGCTTACTTTGCAGAGCCGCGTGAGCGGGCATCAATACGATGACGATGCGAACCTCTTTTTGCTGCATGGCTTCTTTAGGCTTGATGCCTATGGGTCACATGAATTCGGCTCGCATGTGGAGTTTTTCGCAGCCGGAGAAAATCTCTTCGATCGCAGCATCGAAGTTTCAAAGACCCCGACGACAACGCTCGCAACGCCGCGGGTTGCACGTGCTGGTTTGAATTTGAACCTCGGCCGCGCAAAGTAATCGCGCGACGCGGCCTTCAACAAGAAGATCCTTCAGCAACTCTTAAGCAAGCAACCAGTAATCATCCAAAAGTCTGACAACGAATGTTTACGCATGGTGTTTCAGCGAGTGTGAGTGGTCAGGAGCTATATTTCAGCCACCGCCGTCACAGAAGGAGAAACACCATGAAGCTCTTCAAGCTTGCACTTGTGGCGGCACTCACTGTAGCGCCTGCCCTGACCTTTGCCCAAACCAACGCACAGGAGCAACCAAAGAATCCGATTGTAAAGCGCGAATTCAGACAGCAGCGACGGATCGGCAACGGAATCAAGAACGACCGTCTCACTCCGCGTCAGGGCGCACGCCTTGAACGCCAGCAGATGCGGATTTATCGCCAGATGCGCACTATGCGCGCCCAGCACAATGGTCGCCTGACCATGAAAGATCGCCGCGTACTCCGCCACCGGCAGAATGTTGCTTCACGCAAAATTTTCCGCGCCAAGCATCACGACCGCCGCAACGGGTAATGCCCACGACTGCGCTGGGAGTTCTCATTGAACTCCCAGCGCGTCTTCCTTCGATAACAACCAGCTAGAATAGCGAAGTGAGTCTCGCTTTCAATCTGCTCCATACGACCGGCTCGGGCGGGCGGCGCGCGCAGATGCATCTTCCCCACCAAACCGTCGAAACCCCCGTGTTCATGCCGGTGGGAACGGCCGGCACCGTCAAGGCCGTTCCGCAAGATGTGCTTGAATCACTGGGCGCGCAGATCATCCTCGGAAATACCTATCATCTCTACCTTCGTCCCGGACACGAGGTCATCCGCAGGCTCGGCGGTCTGCATCGCTTCATCAGCTGGCCCCGCGCCATGCTGACCGACTCCGGAGGCTTTCAGGTCTACAGCCTCGCCCACTTGCGCAAAGTCACCGATGAGGGCGTGCGCTTCCGTTCGCATCTCGATGGCAGCAGTCATTTCTTCTCGCCCGAGCACTCGATCGACGTGCAGATCGCCCTTGGCGCAGATATCTGCATGGCCTTCGATGAGTGCACCGAGTATCCCGCCGACCGCGCACGTGCCGAAGAAAGCCTTCGCCTGACGATGGCATGGGCGCGGCGTTCGCTCGATCACTTCCGCGCACATCAGGATGAAGTTGTATGGAACGATAATTTGAATGGAAAAACGCAAAGCATCTTCGGAATCGTGCAGGGCGGCATGTTCGCCGACCTTCGCCGCGAAAGCGCTGAGCGCCTGGTGGAGATGGACTTCGATGGCTACGCAATCGGCGGACTCAGCGTGGGCGAGCCGCGTGAATTGACGCTCGAAGTCATCAGCGAAGTTCTGCCCTTGTTGCCGAAGGATAAACCGCGCTACGTGATGGGCGTCGGCTTTCCCGACGAAATCGAACTATACGCGCGCATGGGCGTGGACATGATGGATTGCGTGATCCCCACTCGCGCTGCGCGCCACGGATTGCTGTTCACCAGTCAGGGGCGCGTGAATATAAAGAACAAGCAATACGCTGAGGACCAGGGACCCGCTGATCCCGCCTGCGACTGCATGGTGTGCCGTCGATACTCACGCGCCTATCTGCGTCACTTGATGCAGTGCAAAGAGCCGCTCGGCGGGACGCTCAATTCGATTCACAACCTCGCCTACTACCTCGGCATCATGCAGGGAGTGAGAGCCGAACTCGCTGCCAACGCCGAGACGCCCGTGGCTAAGTCGTAATTGCAGAACCCAGCAGTTGCTTGAGCGCCTGCACGTATTCGGCGAGTGCCTGGCGCCCATTCTCCGTGATGCGGTAAAGCGTCTGCGGCTTGCGCATCACAAACTTCTTTTCGACTGCGACGTAGCCTGCTTCTTCCAGCTTGAGTAATTGTGCCCCGAGGTTGCCGTCTGTTGAACCAGTCTTCGAACGCAGCCACGTAAACTCTGCCTCTTCCACGCCGACCAGTAGCGACAGCAGCGCCAGTCGCAACTTCCCGTGAATTACAGGGTTTAGCTCAGGCAGTTCAGGCATGGGCTGTGCCTCGCATCTTGCGGACGCGTGATTCTGCGATCATGCCATAGATGCCAAAGACGATCTGGCAAAAGAAGATTGCGGCTAGAAATGCAATGGTCAGTTGCTTCCCTTTTCCAAAACATGCGAAGACGGTCACTGCCCACCAGACAACCGCGCAAGCAAATTGCATCTTCCACTTCAGAATCATGCTCGAGGCAGCATTTGCTGTCCCAAGCATCGCTCCGACCACTGCGACCATGATGTGCTGGTCAATTCTGCCGCTGGTGCCCAACGACAAAAAGAGGAGGAACATCGAAATACCCGCGGCGATCCAGATGGAACCAATCGAGCGTCCCAGGTTGGTATTTGGGTGATTCCCGCTTCTGATTGAGACCAGCACGCCGGTAAGCACGCAGGCACTGATCATGGTTACGGGCCACGCCAGGGTACTTTGACCCAAAGCCGTCCAGAGTATCGCAACGTAATAGGCCACTCCCCACAGGACAAACACCCAGCCCCAGCTTTCTGTCGTGCGGCGGCCTTCGGTCATCATGCTCTCGATAAGAGCGAGCCTGTCTTTCAGATCCTGTGTACTGGTTTGTTCCTGCATAAGAGTTCTCCTTTACATGCGTTGCGGTGGCGGTTGCGTTGCTGCGCGGAGCTCGTAATCTGCAATTAGGAAGATCTTTTTTTTCAAGGCTGATGCTGCAGCAGCATGTCGACGCTCCGATGCGGCGGAGCGCTGCCGAACGTGACATCTGTGGTCTCCTGCCATTCCCCTTTGGCGGTCAATTGCATGGCATTTTGGATCTTTGCCGGACCTGTCTCAAATCCCCACGCGAAGCCGTCGGGTTGCACAGTCAATTCTGCGTCGATGTAGTGTCCGTCGTTGAAAGCGCGGAAGCGGTAGGCATGCGACGCATCGTCGTAGGCGACTGTGGCTAGCGCTTGAAACTGCTTCTTGCCGTCAGAACCGGTGCTTTCTCCTTCGATCAGAAGAACAAGGCCATCGAGTTTGAACTGCACGTTTTCAGTCTGGGAGAGCTTTAAGGGTTCTCCCGGTCCACGCGAGATGGAAACAGGACCTGACCAGTGACCAGCCAGGAAGCCGAGCTTCTTCATCGCTTCACGTTGGGCATCTACGTTGGGCATCCCCGACTGCTGCGCCGCTGCAAGAACGCACGATCCAGCCATGAGCATCGCTCCCAGCGATGTCTGCAACACAAATCTCGACACGATCGATTTCATATTCGACTCCAAATTAGAGGCGTGCTTTAATCCGATCCTGAAAGCAATCGTCTCAATAAGGAGTACTCTACTTTATAGAGTTCTCCGCGTCAATATATAAATAGGCTGCTGACTAACTATTCGCCAAGCTTCTTTTAATGAGTTACTTGCGCAGCTGCTTTACGAAGAAGTCCGCCATGATGTGATTAGCTTCAATAGCCTCAGGTAGCTGCGGGTTGTACCAGAAGGCGTGCGGCAACGCGTCATAGACCATGAGCCGCGCATCGACACCGGCAAGAAGATACGCACGATGAAGGTTCACGGTCCCGCTCAGCAAAAGGTCCCGGCCGCTGGTTACGAAGAGCGTTGGGGGCAGTCCGTGCAGGTCGCCATAGATCGGCGAAAGAATCGTGTCTTTAGGATCCGCGGAAGCGACATAGAACGGATCGTGCGCTCCAGGCTCGGGCGGATCAAGATGCCCGGCCAGCCCTCGCAGGGCATACATAGCCACCGAATCGCCCGCCCTCGCAAAGTCTCCCATGCCGCTGAAGATCCCCAGAGCCGCAGGCATCGGCAGTCCGAGTTGCTTGATCTTCGCAGCAACCTCGGCAGTGAGAATGGCTCCAGCCGAAGTTCCGTAAATCACGATGTGCCCCGGTTTGTAAGTCTTCAGCAGCTCTTTGTAGACAGCGATTGAATCGTCAACAGCAGCCGGAAACTTAACTTCAGGCGAAAGCCGATAAAGAACGGCAACGACCTTGATGCCGGTGTAGCTTGCGATTGGAATTGACTCGGTGTACGAGCCTGAATCGGAATTAAATCCGCCGCCATGCAGGTTCAGCAGCACCTTGTCCCTGTTCTTCTCGCTCGAACCCTCCGGGGTGACGATGCGCACCGGAACACCCGCCATCTTGTCTTCAACGATGGTGTTCGGACAGATCGTGGTCCACTCCACACGCGCGCGAGCTGTATAGGCATCGGTCCCTTTACGGCGCGCCTCGAGCGGCTCGGGTGGGCCCTGGTCCGGTTCGGCGCGGCTGATGGATTTCTGCGCCTCCGGGCTGACGGTCTGCGGCACCGGAACAACGCGCGTGACGTGCGCCGTGCCGTTGGCGTCGATGTAGCTGGTGTCGCGGTTAGGCGCCTCAGCGGCCGTAGTGGGCTGCGCAGCCTGCTGTTGCGCAATAGCCATCGAGAACGAAAACAGTAGAACGATTCCAAATTGACGAGCGATCAGCAGCATTGAACAGTGCCTCCGAATAGGTTTCGACGAGGGTGCCGCACGCACGCCTCCGAACCGTCCACGATAGCAGACCGACGATTGCAAGCAAATTCATCAATTCTGTTGACAGAAATCCAGCGGATGCGTAATCTACGCACTCACCATCGCGCCAACTCAACTGTGACCGGCGAAATGCTCTGACGCTCCTTCCCCTGGCAGGAATTCATTCCAATGAGCTTCAGATTAAGGTTCGTTTATGCGAAGCTCGAAACGCACGTTGTTTTCTTCGTTGGGAACTGGCTTGCTTTTTGTCCTGGCAAGTTGCGGTGGTGGTGGCTCGGGAAACTCGGGCGGCTCAGGCGACCCAGCCGGTGGCGCGAACCTGGCGGGCAACAGCATATACGTGCTGTCAGGAGTTGCCACTGACGTTGTGCAGCTCTCGCGCACGGCAAGCGGAGCAGCCGCCCCTACCGCAATCATCCAAGGGACACCAACTGCGTCTGGTTTTGGCACCAGTTTCTCGGGGTTGGCGATCGATCCGGCGGGGAATCTGTTCGTCGGATACACATCCGGGACGCCTGCGGCCAACGTGACGGTCCAAATCCTGGAATATCCGCCGGGAGCAAACGGGACGGCAAAGCCTGCGACGACGATAGCGACTGGGCTCTCACAGGGACCTCTCTGCCTGGAAGTGGATCACGCTGGGAACCTCTATGCGGGCGAATGGGTCACGGGAATCTATATGTTCTCTCCAGCGAATGGAGGCAACTTCGTCCAGAGCAAGATGATTGGCGGAGCTGCCACAACTATCTCCGTTCCGGTCCAAATGGCGGTCGACTCAGCCAATAACCTTTATGTCGCCAACCAGGATGCGATTGGCGATGCCCCTGACAGCGTTCTCATTTTCAACTCAGCTGCGACCGGGAACGTGGCGCCGACGAACACGATCGGCGGCTCGAAAACGCTGATTGATGACATCGAGGGCGTTGCCCTGGACGGCGCAGGAAATATCTATGTGTTATCGGGGTTGCGGGCGGGGACACCTCCCCAGGTGGCGAGCGTCAGTATTGTGGAGTTTAGCGCTGGTTCAACCGGAAACGTGGCTCCTATGCGGACAATCACGGGCTCCTCAACCAACCTTAGTCCGCCCGGCGGCTGGGGCCTGCGCGTGGACAGCACGGGGAATATCTATGTCTCAACGAATACTTCGAAGATCCTTAAATTTGCCCCGGATGCGACCGGAAACGTGGCTCCGATTGCAGAAATAGATGAAATGCCCCTGACCCTTGGCGATGCCAATTGGACTACGATTGCCCTGAACTGATGCTTGTAGCGGCATCGGCGCGGGAACAGTTCGAGACGAGAAAGCGGCAATCGCAGTCGGCAACCAGCGGAATGCTTACGTTGCGTGCACGGCCTTCAATTCCAAAATATGAATCGGCTGTCTATCTTATTCCCGCTCCTACTCCAAATCAAACAGCAACGCAGGGTGATGATCGGCGGAGCGATGCAGGCGAGCAATAACCGTTGAGACTGTTCTCTCGCTGGCGAGAACTTCCTCAAGGAACGCGCTTATCGTCACTTTTCAATGCTCCGGTCGAATTACCGTCAACCCGGACGTTACTCTTTAGTCAACTTGATGAGGCTCAAGAGATCTCTGTTCTGCCGTTCGGAGTCATACTCCCTGTTCATCCAAGAAACAATCGAGGCGCGTTCAGAATTTGCGGGACCACTCTTTTGGCCAGCGCTCTACGATTACTTTCTTATCGGTGAAGAACTCTACGGCGTCGCGGCCCTGCGCGTGCATCACGCCGAAGAAGCTGCCCTTCCACCCTGAGAACGGAAAGTAGGCCATGGGGGCGGGAACGCCGATGTTGATGCCGACGTTGCCGGTTGAGACTGAGGTACGGAACTTGCGCGCCGATGCTCCAGACGAGGTAAAGATGGAACTTGCGTTTCCGTAGGCTGAACGCTCAATCATGGCCACTGCTTCGTCCACCGTATCTGCATGAACCACGGAGAGCACGGGCCCGAAGATTTCCGTTTCCATCAGCGGGCTTTGCGCGGGCAAGCCATCGAGAACTGTTGGACCTACGAACGAGCCGGCTCCGGCGTTTCCGTTGGTGCGTCTTCCGTCGACAATTGTCTTTGCGCCCTGGTCAGCACCCTGTCCGATGAGCGAGACGACGCGTTCGCGGCTGGCGTGCGTAATGACCGGCCCCATCTGTGTGTTGGGGTCGAGACCGTTGCCGACTTTGAGTGAGCTTGCCGCAGACGCAATGGCATCGCGGAACCAGTCTTTCGCTTCGCCGACAGTGACGGTGACACTGACAGCGAGACAGCGCTGGCCCGCGCAACCGAATGCGGAGTCGGCGATGATTTTGGTGGTGGTCTCCTGGTCGGCATCGGGAAGCACGACTACATGATTCTTGGCGCCTCCCTGGCACTGCACGCGCTTGCCGCTTGCCGAGCCGCGCGCGTACACATGCCTTGCGACAGGCGTTGATCCGACAAAGCTCACGGCGCGTATGAGGGGATGATCGAGCAAGGCGTCAACTGCAGCTTTGCCACCGTTGACGAGGTTCACAACGCCATCGGGCAGGCCGGTCTCCTGGATCAGTTCGAGAAGACGGGCTGCGGAGAAGGGAACGCGGTCGCTGGGTTTCAACACGACGGTGTTCCCGGTGGCAATGGCATAGGGCAGGAACCAGAGCGGAATCATCAACGGAAAATTGAATGGTGTGATCACGGCGCAAACGCCGAGAGGCTGGCGCACCATGATCTCGTCGATGCCCGGCGCGACATCTTCAAGCGAGTAACCCTGCATCAGCACCGGAATGCCACATGCGACTTCGACATTTTCAATCCCGCGGCGCAGTTCGCCTTTTGATTCGGCGAGGGTCTTGCCATTTTCGATAGTGATGAGGCTGGCGAGTTCGTCGAGGTGTACTTCAAGCAGTGATTTGAGCTTGAAGAGATATTGCACGCGATCTGCGGCTGGAACTGTGCGCCACGAAGCGAAGGCCGCGTGAGCGGCCTGCACCGCGGCGTCGACTTCGGCGGCCGATCCGGCCGGGGAATTTCCCAGCGGCTCACCGGTTGCGGGGTTCAGCAGTTCAATGCCGGCGGGGCTGGTGGAGGTGACCCACATGCCGCCAATGAGATTGTGGATTGAGGGGGAAGCAATGGCAGTCATCGGACTTCAATGTAACGCAGTGGGCGTAAAGACGGCAGCAGGAATTTGTTATCGCAGAAGATCGGTGAGCCCTTGCAAGGAGCGAATTTCGTAATGCGCCGACTCCTTGTCGTAGCGTGAAAGAAACTTCAAGCGATCCTCCGGGATGATTGCTGCGGCATAATGGGGACCGGCCACAGCCTGCAGCGCCTCGATCGATTCCCACACCATGATGGTTATGAATTCAATCTCGTCGCCGAGGGGACGCCGCAGCACGATGCCGCCTTTGTATCCGGGAATTTTGTTCATTCCCGGCAGCAACTCGGGCTTGAGCATTGCTTCGTAGCTGTCTGCGTGTTCAGGTTTGGTATATCCGTGCCAGATTCTCGCAATCATCGGCATCTCCCTGTTTCGGGCGGTCGTTGGTCGTCGAGCCGTCCAGAACAGAATTCTACGACTCCAGGAAAACGCCGGCCTCGCCAAATTTATCGAAAACGGTTCCCACAGGCGCCGCGTCGCGCCCACGCCGATGATTCTCGCGTTCTGAGTGGATGGTGGCCTACTCGGCAGTTGATTCTTGAACAACAATGCGGCTCTCCTCACTTACTTCGCTTCACAAAAAAGGGGAACGCCAGTCGGCGCTCCCCTTTCTTATATTGCGCGCCCCTGTAAATTATGAAGGCGGAAGAATCAGCAGCCCCGACTGCAACAACAACTCCGTCAAGCGGTCAAGCGCCAGCGGATATTTGTAGGAGACTGCGCGCAGGCTCACGCCGAGCATATTTGCGGTTTCCGCATGGGTGTACTCCTGCAGCGCAACTCGACTCAGCAACGTGCAATCCAGCGACCCCAACTTTTTGAGGCAACGCTCAATATCGAGCACAAAGATCACGGCGTCTTCAAACGTCTTGACCTTCCGGCTTGATACCCACCCTCGCCCGATCGGCTCTCCCAGAATAGCGGGCGCTCGGCCCACCAGCATTGATGCATAAAGATAGCGCCGCAGCATCTCCTCAGTGTGTTTTCGATAAAACGCAACGCTGATGTTAGGAACCGATCCAGTTTTCTGATCCGCTGAATGCGATTCGACTTCGTGATTGGTGCGAAGCTCAGCGCCACGCCTCGACGGCCTCGGCTGGTAGATAACTTCCGTGGCCCAGATGGAGGTAAGTTGTAGAGCTGCGCTCACTCTGCACCTCCCGCCATCGCTGCAACAGCCCAGATATTCAGCACGCGTTTTCTTGCAGGACGCCCTCGCCGCTTTCGCGTTGCAGGGCTCGGAAACATCTCCAGTTTCTTAACGCATTTACTGCAATAAACACTCCCCTGATGCAGAGCCCTATACCAAAGACAACCACATCCTTCGCATACTTTTATGTGTACGCACACTTCCATGACAGATTCCCCCAAGAATCGCTTTCTCTCGCTCGTTCAGTTTTTTGTCGTCTGTTTGGCGAGGTGAAAGGAGCCAGTTGGCTGCACTCAGGATTCTGCTGCCCTGTTGTGCGGTTGCCGTCTGTACTCGACTTGTATAAGTCATCGTGATAGGTGCGCAGATTCTGGAATCGGCTGGACAGGGTGGTCGAAGGTGCGTCTTGGGCGCCTGCGATTCAAACCCGAAGATCAGCCTTCCCCATGGCCGATCAGCTCAATGCCTCATCGAAAAGTGGCTGAAGCGATTGGTAACCGCTCTACCACCCTCGTTCGATTGCGCGATTGAACCGCATCCTCGAGAATTCCCAATACCTGTGCGAGCTGGAATAAACCCAATGTAGTGAGACGTTTCTTCTGCGTCAACGCAGCCAGGGGCAATTCTTCAATTCGTTCTGTCGGACGTACACAAGAACCCAAGAATGAAGACAAAAAGACGTAAACCGGTTTGCTCAAAGAAAACAACAACCGATCGTCTCGATGGCTGGTGGCGGACTTTCCACAGATGAATTTTACCCAGATGCAAGAACGACTTCGTGTGGAGTTGCTGCGCAGGATACATCGCGGCACTCTGAGCGTCTCACTGCTGGCGCGGCAGACCGGTTTCGGCAAGTCGCACTTATCCAACTTCCTTCATTCCCGCCGTCAGCTTTCCCTGGAAGGCATCGATCGTATGTTGACTGCCCAGTACATGGCCGCTGAGGACCTGCTGCAACTTGGCATGCACGATGTTCAGCTCAGACACACCGAGGAAATCAGCGCAATTCCGCTCGTCTCTCACGCCACCGCACTCTTTGAACCTCACATTCGCCCCGCTGCCGTCCAGGCGATGCTCCCCCTACCTCCAGGGTCTTTGTCTTCTCTAAGACCGAAAGCCGGTTCATCGCGGCGCTCCTGGCAGCGATTTGTCGCCATCCGCATGGCTCACGCCGATGCGCTTTCCATGGATCCGCTGCTTCTGCCCGATGCCCTCGCAGTAATCGACCGCCATTACAACGCGCTCACCCCTTACCGCGCCGGACGGCCCAGTGTCTTCGCAGTCCGCAACGGAGCACACTTGACTCTCCGCTATCTTGAACAGGTCTCCACCCGCCTCGTGCTTCGCCCTCTGAACATGGGCTTCCCGGTCGATCTGATCGAGATTAGCCCCGAAGCCTCTCCCGGTGAGTTCATCGCCGGCAGAGTGGTGTTGACGATCAACGAGCTGTAGAGGTGGACTGAGTCTCGTAATGAGTCACGAGTCATCCGAAAGTCATCGATATCCTCGAGCCTAGACGTCGTGTACCACGTCTTGATTCTCAAAGCGCGTAAATCGCGAGATGAAATTGAGATGGACGGTTCCGGTTGGCCCGTTGCGCTGCTTCGCGATAATGATCTCGGACTTCGCCTTATCCGACTCCGACATCTCCTCGTCGCGGTTGTAATACGCCTCGCGATGAATGAACGCAACAACGTCGGCGTCCTGCTCGATTGAGCCCGACTCGCGCAGATCGCTCAGCATGGGACGCTTGTCGTCACCTCGGCGCTCGCTGGCACGCGATAGCTGCGAAAGCGCAACCACCGGCACGTTCATCTCCTTGGCCAGCGCCTTGAGCCCACGCGAAATCGCCGACACTTCCTGCGTGCGATTCTCATAACGTTTGCCGCCTGCGGACGGCAGAGTGGCGCTCATCAGCTGCAGATAATCCACGACAACTAGATCAAGCGCACCATGAGTCTGCTTCAGGCGTCGCGCCTTGGCGCGCATCTCCGCCAGCGAAATGCCGGCAGTGTCATCGATAAAGAGTCGCGATTCCACCAGCGCCTCAAGCCCGCGTACCAGTTTGTCGTGGTCCTCTTTGCGAATAAAACCCGTCTGAAGGTTGCGCTGATCCACCCAGGCCTGCGACGAAAGCATGCGTCGCAGCAGCGACTCCTTATTCATTTCAAGACTGAACACTGCCACCGTCGCCTGGTGGTTCACCGCTGCATTCTGCGCCATGTTAATAGCAAAGGCCGTCTTGCCCATCGACGGTCGCGCGGCAACAATGATCAGTTCACCCTTCTGCAGACCACTGGTCATCTCATCCAGCTTGGTAAAGTCAGTCTCAAGGCCCGTCACAGTGCGGCTGTTGCGGTAAAGATTGTCGATATTGCCGAACGAATTCGCAACAATGTGTTCCAGCGGCTCCAGTCCGCCGGTAACGCCCTTTTCGCTCACTTCGAGGAGAGCTGTTTCAGCCGCGCCTATCACTTCGAGCGCCGTTTCGCTCTGGTCGGCCGCCCGCGCAATCGCCGCCGAGCAGATCAGCATCAGCTTGCGCAGAAGGCTTTTATCCTTGACGATGCGGATGTATTCCTCGATGACCGGCCGCATCGGCAGCCCTTCTGTCAGAGACGCCAGGTAGGCAACTCCCCCCACGGCCTCAATCTCTTTGACGCGGGCCAACTCGTGCGACAGCGTAACGATGTCGACGGCGCGCTGATCGTTCATCAGCTCCGACATACGCACGAAGATGCGTTTGTGCGAATCCAGCGAGAAGTCGTCGGGCTCAAGCCTCTCAGCCGCTTCGGAGTGGGCGGCATTGTCCAGAAGGATGGCGCCAAGAATTGTTTTTTCCGCGTCGATATTCGCGGGCAGTCCAGCGTCAAGCGAAGTGATGTCAGGCAGGGTGGCCATACCCTAAAGTGTAGGCGGCGGCACGGTCGGTCAAGGGTGTGAATCCCGACGACTCATTGTGGGAATCGAGATCGGCAATTGCTAGTCAGAATATTCGGAGTCTTGTCGGCCCGATGAGGCAGAAAGAAGCCCGAAAAATTGGCCCAAAAACAACCTGACCTCGACTTTAAAAAAGCGTCGAGGCCAGGGCAAAAATACCGGCGGCAAATGCTAAGCCCTTCGCGGGCAAATATGCTCGAACCTATTGCGAAACAATCACCTCAGAAGTGCTGGCCAGGTGGATGTTGAATGTCTTCACCATTGGAAATGTCAGAGCGTACGGGTAGGAGATCGACACGACCAGCAGATTTCCAGGATCGGCCGAGCAGCCTCCAGTGCAAGTCGCCCAGACAGTTGAGGTCGTGGTTCCCGAGGTGGTGGTTCCCTTCAGCCATGTGGCCGTCACGCACGGGCTGGCCGTCGTGCACTGTGACCAGTCGATCTTCGCAGAGGTTTTCGCGAAATTCTGGATGTCGTCGGAGCTTGCAGCACAGTGAGTCTGGTTCGGCGTGTAGGTGCTGCATTTTGTGCCGCGTACCATTCCCCAGCGCGCACTTTCGCGTGCAGCTTCAGCAACAGCGTTGTAGGTGTAACAGCCCATCGTGACTTCGAAGATTCCGAAAAACATGGTGGCCAGGATGAGAGAAGAAAGGGCCATCTCGACAAGGGAGCCTCCGGCATCGCTGTGAGCGATGTTCCGCGCTGCCTTCCGAACCCTGTCCGAGAACTGTCTCAATGCGATCATCTGCGTTTACCTTTGTCTCATTCGTTCGTGCTGAAGCACCGTTACTGAAGGCAGAGCTGAGAAGCCTGACCGTTGATGGTATAGGTCGTCGGAAGTCCCGGAATATGGATGATTGGATCAATCGTCGCCTGAGTCGTCACGGTCAGAGTCTGCTCCATGTGCGATGTAGAGCAATCTGTGTTAGCTCCCGTCGATGCCGATCCGTCCGAACATACATACGTTGAATTCGCCGATAGCACCTGGATTGATGTGACATTTCCGGCATCGTGCTGTGCAGCATACGTGATCCCATTCAGATCCGTGGTTGTCGCGCCCGTCTGGGCGCCGTAAGAGACCCCTGCCTTCGCTGCACTTACTACCTCAAGCGATGCATAGGCCACTCGGGAGAATTCTGTTGCGCCGGCGATAAGCATGACCAGGACCGGAAACGTCAAGGCAGTTTCGACCAATGCACTGCCAGACTCGCAGTTCCGAATACGCCTAAACACTTTTCCTGTTTTTAGAACTTTTGTATTCATCGTCGTCTCCTCTTACTCGACCAGTGTGAGAACTCTGTTCAGGGTTGTCGTCGGATTCGCCTGGTCGTAGCTGTGGGGGACCGTGAACGTTGAGGCCTTGTCGTAGAGTTGGCCGGCAACCAGACCCACCGCAGTTACGCCGCCGCCGTGGTCCTGCAGGTAGACCTGGGCACCAGGCGCATAGATGTAGCCATCCATCACTTCGTTATTGCTGCCAAACTGCACCTGAAGTTGCGTGGTGTTCGTTGATGGCTGGAAAATTGCAATACCGTTATAGGTGCCCGCGGTCGGCGAATAAACATTCAGAAGTGAGTTGGAACCCTGGTTCAGTGTGCCGCTGCCGACATCGAGCACTGCGCCAACGGTAGCCGGTGAGGATGCGAAAGTATTTGTGTTCACGTTATACGCGGGACCGGAACCAAAGGTGACGGTGGCACCGACTCCGATGCTTACGCCGTTCTCGAAGTAGTAGACCGTTCCAGAGGCTGCTCCTGGAAGCGTGACTGTGCCGGAGATCGAAGGGTTACTTCCTGAAAAACAAACCACTCCGCCAATCGGACTCGGAATCGTCGTTGATGACGTAATGGAGTTTCCACTGACCGTATTCCCGGCCGAGCAGTTACTGCTCGTGGGACCTGCAAGGTTTCCCCAAGGGCTCTTGCGAGTCCCAGAGTTCATCGTAGGTGTAACCCCGTTTGGTACGTGCTGGAGCGTGGCATTTCCAACCACGTCAACAAACGGAGCATTGATCGTGCCGGCGCCACCGGTTACGGACATGGCGTCCGTTGTGTTTGAGTTCACGTAAATTCCGCAGTTCGGCGATTCGATGTCATACTTGCCCTGAACGGCAAGGTCGTTTCCACTTGGATTCATTAGCCAGATGCAGGCTTGACCGTTCGTCGGCATTGCCGCCACCGCCCTGGCATTCACCGCCATCGAACCCGATCGGAAAATCATGGATGCCGGTTGCGCTACAACCGCCTCCACGAAGGTTCCCGTTGCAGCCGTGTTGGGTCCGGATTGAGGTGGGATGTTGACGCAAATCGTTGTACCCGACGCGCTGCAGACCCCTGACGTACTGGTTGTGCAACTCCCCGTAAAACCGTTAGTCGCAGCGGCCGCGCAAGCAGCTGTGCGCGCTGAGGAAACCGACTGATTGTAAAGGTAGTCCGCCGCTCCGGCGATCGCTGCCGCGTCGGCCGCAGTCTGTATCTCCCGGCGCGTATGGAAGAGCACGCCTACATCCAAAGCGAGCGCCATAAAGCCCAGCAGTCCAGAAGCGCAAACAGCGGTTAATACCAGGGTTTGACCTTCTTCATTTCTTAAAAGCTTCATAGCCACCTTCTCTCAGCTCGCAGCCAATCTGAAGTCGAACAGCGATTCCTCGGGCAGTCTCAGATGCAGACAGCAAAGCGCTTGAGCAAAGCTCAATTAACATGGCCCGGGGGGAAACTGGAGTTGATTCTATGAACGGTGTACGGGGGCAGCAAGTCATAATGGGTACTTTATGATTACTTAAGTTCTAGAATTGGCGACGTAATGTAAAGGCCCTGTTTTGGAAGGAAATAGGCGGGTCAGAGACCCCAAGTGAGGCCGACGGCCAAGAGCCCCGCGGCTGCCATATTCAAGCCACATGTAGGTTTCACATGGGCCTGAAGATGACCCGACTCAAACCACTCAATCGCAATGACATGTTCACCAACCTCACTTACGTGCTTCCATTCGTAAGGTCTTGTGGTTTACTGCGAAACCACCATATTGGAGGTTGAGCTCAGCGTTAGCGGAATCTGTTTTATGAACGGGATGTTCAATGGATAGCTCAAGCTGACAGCCACGCTAACCATGTTTCCGGGGTCCTTTGTTCCGGAGCAAGGCTGTGCGGACCAGGTCGTCACACCGGAGGTCGTCGTCGCAGTGCACCAGGTTGCGGATGCGGTCAAGCTACCGGAATAGGGGAACCCTAGGCTCCGCACATAGGTCTGAATATCCGCAGACGAGGCTCCGCAATGGTCCAGATTCGGGGTGTTCGTGGAACACTGCGATCCGCGTACGATGGCCCATCTCGCCCCTTCCCGCGCTGCATCGTTCACGTAGTTATATGCATATAACGCAATCGAAACCTGAAAAATCCCAAACAGCATGGCAAGCAAAAGCGAGCTTACAAGGGCCATCTCCACGAGTGCCGAGCCTTGGTCGCGCCATGCATGTTGCAGCACCCACTCCACGAGATTCCCGCTGGGCTGCGCTTTCTTCGACTTCACGCGATTCCGAGAATATCTGAGCATCAACTCACCTTCCAGTTCTAGCAATTCAGGCATTTCTGCACCGTGGTGTGGCTCAGCGTGAACGTAGTGGGAAGTGCCTTGATCTGGATACCGGGCGAGAATGTGATGGAACTCGTCACGTTCAAAATGGTCTCAATGTGATCGCCTGAATTCGTCTGACAATCGGTGTTTTTGCAAGTCGGCCCCGCTGCATTGCTGGTTCCGGTGCACGATGCGCCGCTCGAACACATACCCGAAATCAAAACAGTCGTAGTCACACCATTGAGGCCAGAAGCTTCGATCGCCGCAGCCTTCTGGATACCGCCATTCTGAGCACTACTGTTGTCGTAGTCCGCAGCCGTAGTTGAATTCTGAGCTCCATATTGCGCAGCGGCTCTTGAAGCGTTGGTGATTTCGATGGACGTGTAAGCAATGCGTGCCAGTTCCACCGAGCCCGCAAGAAGCAGCGTCAGCACCGGCATCGTCAGCGCAAACTCCACCAGCGCTCCACCACTGTCATGGCCTCGCCACTTTTTGAGAGTTGCAAATATTCCAAACCAATTGCGTGCCACTTGGGTTCCTCCTATTCCACCAGGGTGATGACCGTGAAAGGCGTTGTGGTGGGGTTGGCTGGGCTGTAGTTGTTGATGTAAAGATCAGAAGCTTTGACGAAAAGCCCGTCAGCGATCAGGCCAGTGGCGTAAACGGCTCCGGCATTATCCTGCAATTCCACATATGCGGCTGGCGCGTAAACGATCCCGTCGAATACTGAGCCGCTCGATCCACGCTGAATCAGCAGGCACGGGTCAACAGGACTCGCCGGGCAATGGACTCCACCAGTTGTATTGGTGCTTGGCTGCATCAGGGCTATCGAGTTGTAAGTCCCTGAAGTCGGCGCATAAATAGTGAGGGCGGCATTGCCCTGGCTCAGGCTTCCACCGGCCACATCCAGCACGGCGCTGATAGTCTTCGAGGGATCGAACGGACCATTGGTTGGCGGCGTCCCGTTGTATGAGCCGAAGCTCACGGCGCCATTCAGCGTCACGCCGTGCTCAAAGACATATAAAACACCATCCCCTTGGACGCCCGCTAACGCAACGCCGTCGTCGATCGTCACGCCGCCTGCGTTCGTGAAGCAAACAACATTGTTACTCGAAGACCCGTTGACTGAAGCTTCCTTGATCTTGGTGCTGCCGCTCGTCGTCGATACCGTGACCTCGCTTTGAGAAATCGAAGAAGTGCAGCCTGTGGAAGGTATACCCGGTAGATTGAGTGGAATCGGAGGAGTGATCGGCGAAACACCGGTATGAGTTTTGTTGGGATCGAGACTGGACGCTCCCGAATCCGGACCCACAATGTTCAGGCTGGCAGCATCCACAGCTGTATTGCCATTGCCTTCCACTGCGGTTGACGATTTCGAATTCACGTAGACACCGCAGTTGACGGCATGAATCGTGCCATTGCCCTTCATGAAGAGGGCATCCGACATCGAAGAATCCATCAGGTAAACACAGTCCGTGCTGATTCCACGAGACGCCGCCACGGCCCGCGCGCTTATCTTCACGCTTGAGAACCCGAACAGGGACATGAATGCCGTGGGGTTTGGCTGAGTAACGATCGCCTCGGTGAAGGTGGTGCTCGTGTTCGGTCCTAGCTGCGGCGGGGTATTGATGCAGATATTTGTCCCGCTGAGACCGGTGCAGGTGCTGGCGGTGTTGCACGTACCCGAAATGCCATTTGAAGTAGCGGCCGCGCAACCCATCGTCTTAGCCGACGACGCCGAGCCGTAATAGTAGTAGTCCAGCGCCCCCGCAGTGGCCGCCGCGTCTGCTGCGCTCTGGAGATTGCGCTTGGCACGGAACAATAAGCCGACATCAATCGCCAGGCCCATGAAACCGAACAGAGCCGCCATTAGGAATGCCGTAAATACCAGAGCCTGTCCGCTCTCAACGCCTCTGCCGTTCGCGTTGAGCTTCCCCGCAAGCGCACGAAAGGCTAATCCAGACTGAAGCTTCAGTGATTTTAGATGTCCGTTTAGGAAGCCCTCGGTCCCGGTAACCCCGTTATTCGCGAGAGTTCTACAGTCCTTTGTTTTCCCACGCTCATCAAGTCCCATCGAAAACCTCCAGGTGGACTTTGATCGACGCCGCTAAGGCGCGATTTGCGCTGTCGGACTTTCGCGGCCTCAACGCCGGCTAAAAATTCGGCAGTACACCAAGCGTCGCCAACTGTCGGAAGGGATTAATGGCTATTACCGGGACATAGTACCGGCATCGGTGGAAAACGCCTGATGCAGACACTTTCTGCTCTTCGCGCGCGCCAGACAATGCCACTAACGGGTTAATTACTTAACGGGTTACGACAAGTGCTTGTCAGGCACGTGAAATCAACGAGTTGTGGGTACGTAGGGAACGTTACCCTGACCATCTCGTCGACATGTCAGAAAAGAGAAGGGATCGGGGTGGTGCGGACAAGGGGCGCCGGATATTAACGCCAAAAGCAGGACTTGAATAGCAGCGCTCGCGATCTGGCCACGACGCCGCAACGCACCGTCATTGCTTACTGGGATATGGTCATCTGCGAGGTACTCGTGAGAGTAAACGTGTGAGAGGGCACCCCTGGGACACTGAGGGTGTATGGGTAATTGATTGTGACTTGAACGATGTCTCCGGGAACGTTGTTAGTGTTTGTGGTGGAAGTAGTGCATGTCGTCGTCGCGCTTCCTGGGGCCGAGGCAAGATATGCCACGCAAACGTCTGCAGCGGTGATGCTAATTCCGGGAAAGTTCAGACTGGCAACATAGTTCTGAACATTGGCCACGCTAGCAACGCATCCCGAGGAGCTGTATGAAGAACAAGGGACGTCCCAGCCCCCTCCGCGGACAATTGCATAACGGGTGCCCTCATGAGCGGCATTAGCCAAAAAATGATACGAATACACCGCCAAAGTACCCTCAAACACGCCGAAAATAAGCGAGCTCAACAGCACAAAGGAAATTGCGGTCTCGACTAGGGACCCACCCTGTTCGTCGTGCCACAGACGCCTCAAACTGCTCAATAGGAGCGCGTTCTTATGCAGTCGAATTGTGCCTGGAATTCTCAATTTGGGAGCACCCTCATTTCAGAATATCCGTGGATCGTGTAGGAACCCGGCAGAGAAGTCACATTGAAAATAGGATTGATCGTTGCCTGGGTGGAGACAGTAACGTAGCTCACCACGCGATACGTGGTTGTGCCGCTCGTCCCGCTGCAGGCCACGATTGTTGGATCGGTGCAGGCAACGGTCCCACTGCTTGGGGAATACGTTGGAGTGCTGCCGGTCGCAAGTGCCTCACAAACGCAGCCGGTGCCTGGTGTCACCGCGAGACTGCCCAGATCAGGAGCGTCATTTTTTGCTTCCTGAATGATCGAATTGGTTGCTGCAGAGTTGCCCGAGTTCGTGCTACCGTAGGACGCCCCGGCGCGCGCCGCGTTCTGCACTTCAATGGCGAAATGTGCGACCCGTCCCAATTCAAATGCGCCGGTCAGCAGGAGCAGGAATAGCGGCGCCGCCAAAGCCACCTCCACCAGTGCCGACCCGCTACTGTCACTGAATCTAAGCTTCATCGCACTCACTCCTCAAACGAACAATTTCACGAACAGCTCGATCAGTACACGAGCCCGATTCTTGCAACGGGCGAATAGGATGGGCTGTAACCATTTATGGTGATGGTTGCCGATTGCGCGCAGAAATTGCCGATAATAACGTCATTGTTCATGGTTGTATTTGAACCCTGGTCCTGAACAAACAGCTGCATATACGGTGCGTAGATAACTCCATTCAACGTGGTGCTGCTGCTGCCGAAATTGAGATATATTTCACCAGGGTTGCCGTAGTTGTTCCCCTTACCGTGCGAACAGGTATAAGTGCCGTTATTGTTGCTGCCATCGCTCGGCGCGTCGATCAGGATTCCGCAAAACGGGTTCGTGCTTAGCAGACAGCTCGTCTGATAGCCGGGAGGACTGAGGGACAGGGTTCCGTTATTGGCGAAGTCAAACGGAGTATTGCCAGCCAGATAGAGCGTGACACTGGCCCCCGTCACGTTGCCGCTGATGGTCGGTCCGTTCCCGCTATTCACAGCACCGTCGAAGACATAAATCGTGTTCGCCTGCAAGGTGCCGCTGAGAGTGCCATTGAGCGCGCCGTTGGTCCCGCTGGTATTCCCGTCATAGATGCAGCTCATGCCAGTGGCGGAGGCAGGCGCGGTGCAAGTATGGTGGACGGTGTCGATCGTCGGTTGATTCGCTGCCTGCTGAAGCTGAGGTAGGGGATCGTTCGTGGGAGGAGCATTCTGCACCTCCGTTCCGGTAATGCTGGAGCTGCCTTGGTTCTGAATAGTGCCCGACGCGGCGACGTATTTGGCGTCGATGTTTGCGTGTCCTCCCATGTCCACGTTGCCATTGATGGTTACGCCGCAACTCGTCCCGAAGACTTCGGAACTTCCACCCATCGTCCCTGCGGGATCGGCATAGTTGCCGCCATTCTGAACATCGAAACAGCCTGAGGCCTGAAGCTGATCTGAAGCAATCGCTGCGGCGGTGACATTGATGGTCGGAAAATGGAAGAGGCTCATGAAGAACGTGGGCGTGTTGAACGTCACAATAGCCTGAACGTAACCAGCACTATTAAAACCTGAAACACCAATATTCGGGCTTACTGAAAGAGCCAGAGTGACGCCGTTCGCGGAATTGAGTACACCGCTCGCCGACCCCGGAGCGTAGCCATTCAATGTGGCGTCTTTCGCGGCCGCATTCCACATCCCCGTGGTTACGGTCGAAGGAGTGCCCTCATACAAGGCTTCAAACGCTCCAGCAATTGCTGCGCTGTCGGCGACTGACTGCGCGATTCTCTTCTGGCGCAGCATGACTCCGGCGTCCGTTGCGAGAGCCATGAAGCCGAGCAGCACGGTCATGCTCAGCGCTGTTAAGACCAGGGCTTGCCCTCCTTCGTTTCGCGCGGATCGCAAGCCGTTCTTGAAGGCCGTCATTGCCGGGACGTGTTCACTCTGGCCACGGAACCATTTCATTGAAGACCTCCATTGCACAATTGATTCGATTATCTGGAGAAGGCAGGCCCGAATGCATCACTTCTGGATGCATGATTATCGAATCTGGCGGGGCCGAAAGCAACGGAAATATGCAGAATAGCCGCTACTTACGGGCCTCTTGCGGTAACTCTTCGAGTGGAGAAAGTCATACCGACGAAGGTTACCTGTGTCTCGCCTAAGCCGGCAGAATTCTGCTATTCCCACGCAGGACTTGAAGTTAGCGCCGGCATCGCGTTAGCTACTTCCCGTCAGGTCTCCAGCGCAAAATCGGTTTGCGCGCGGCCTGAACTTCATCCAGCCGCGAAACTCGGGTCGAGTGCGGGGCCGTCTTCACCAATTCCGGGGTTTCCTCCACTTCCTTCGCAATCGAACGCATCGCGTTGATAAACAGATCCAGTTCTTCCAGCGACTCGCTCTCCGTGGGCTCGATCATCAATGCACCGTGCACGATCAGGGGAAAGCTCACCGTATAGGGATGGAACCCATAATCGATCAGCCGCTTGCCGATGTCGCCCGTCTTCACGCCCTTCACCGCCTGCCGCTTATCGCTGAAAACCACCTCGTGCATCGACGGCGTTTTGTACGGCAGCTCATAAAGGTCTTCGAGGTTCTTACGGATGTAGTTAGCGTTCAACACCGCGTCTTCCGTGGTCTGCCGCAACCCATCAGGTCCGTTGGCGAGAATGTAAGCCAGCGCGCGGATAAACATCCCAGTGTTTCCGTAAAAAGCGCGCACCCTGCCCACCGATTGCGGCCGATCATAGTTCCAGGACTTCGCCCCATTCTTGTCTTGGACCAGTACCGGTGTGGGCAAAAACGGCTCAAGAAACTTCTTGCAGGCCACCGGACCAGACCCCGGACCACCGCCGCCATGCGGAGTCGAAAATGTCTTGTGCAGGTTCAGGTGCATCACGTCCACGCCGAAGTCGCCTGGCCGCACCTTGCCCACCAGCGCATTCATGTTGGCGCCATCCATATACAGCAATGCGCCCTTGGCGTGCAGGATGTCGGCGATCTTGTGGATCTCGTTTTCAAAAACGCCGAGCGTCGAAGGATTGGTGAGCATCAGCGCAGCCGTATCTTCGTCCACTTGGCGCGCCAGCGCCTCTAGATCGATGCCGCCTTCCGCATTCGACTTCAGATTCTCCACCTGGTAGCCGCAGATGGCTGCGGTCGCCGGATTCGTTCCATGCGCCGAGTCCGGAATGATGATTTTGCGTCGCGCGTTTCCCTGCGACTCATGCCATGCGCGCACCAGCAGGATGCCCGTGAATTCGCCGTGAGCGCCCGCAGCAGGCTGCAGCGTGATGCTGTCCATGCCCGTGATCTCGATCAGGCAGCGCTGCAGCAGGTCGATGATTTCGAGCACGCCCTGCGCCAGCGATTCGGGCCGATAGGGATGCGCCTCGGCTAGTCCTTCAATGCGCGACACAAATTCGTTCACGCGCGGGTTGTACTTCATCGTGCAAGAACCCAGCGGATACATTCCCAGATCGATCGCATAATTCCATGTGGAAAGCCGCGTGAAGTGGCGGATGATTTCAATCTCGCTCAACTCGGGCAGCAGTCCCGCTGTTTTGCGGTGAGCATCGCCCAGCAGCGCTGCCGCGTCCACTTCCGGCACGTCCAGTGGCGGAAGCTTATATGCCTTCTTGCCGGGAGACGACTTCTCGAACACCAGCCCCTCATTCTGTGTCTGGTGCGGACGAACCTTGCCAATGCTGCGATTGATCTGCGTCTCTGTTGTTGCCATCTCTATGCCTCCACCGGCGCAGCAGCCAGAACCTTCGCCGCGTGGTCAATCGTTCCGCGCGCTACCACTTCCGTTGCGCACCACAACGTTGCGTTCTTCAGTTCCGGATACCACCGGCCAAGATCAATCCCACCGACAATCTTTTCGTCCAGCAGCCGTTGGCTCCATTGCGCGGGCGTTTCCTGCGTTTGCAAAACAAATTCATGAAAGCGCGGCGCTCCGTTGAACAGCAGTTTCACCCCAGGCTGTTCGCTCAGTGTCTTCGCGGCGTAGGCGGACTTCGCCAGGTTATGCTCGGCCAGTTCCCGAATGCCTTCCTTGCCATACACCGTCAGGAATATCGTCGCCATCAGCGCGACCAATGCCTGGTTCGTACAGATATTCGAAGTCGCCTTCTCGCGACGAATGTGTTGCTCGCGCGTCGACAGCGTCAGCACGAATCCACGATTGCCATTGCCATCCACCGTCTGCCCAGCAAGTCGCCCCGGCATCTGCCGCAGGAACTGCTCCTTGGCCGCGATCACGCCGCAGAACGGACCGCCATAGCTCAGGGCGACACCGAACGACTGCGCTTCCATACTCACAATGTCAGCTTCGACCGGCGGTCGTACTACGCCCAGCGACACCGCCTCGGCAATCGACACGATCAGCAGCGCGCCCTTCTTGTGCGCAATCTCCGCGATCGCCGGAATGTCTTCAATGACTCCGAAGAAATTCGGACTCTGCACCAGAACTGCGGCGGTCTCCTGCGTAACCGCGGCTTCCAGAGCTTCAAGATCAACGCGCCCCGTCTCGCCAACGTAACCGATGTCCGTCGTAGGCAGATCGCGAAACTGCAAATACGTGTGCAGCACTTCGCGATACTCCGGATGCACGGTTCTTGCGACGACCGCCTTCTGTCGCCCTGTGACGCGCATCGCCATCAGCACCGCTTCCGCCGCGCCCGTCGATCCGTCATACATGCTGGCGTTCGCCACATCCATGCCGGTGAGTTCGGCGATCATGGTCTGAAACTCGAAGATCGCCTGCAGCGTTCCCTGCGTGATCTCCGGCTGATACGGGGTGTAGCTCGTAAGAAATTCGCCGCGCTGCACCAGCGCGTCGATGATCACCGGCCGGTAATGCCGGTAGCATCCTGCGCCTAAGAAGCTCGCGTAATCAGTGGCATTCTTATTCGCCGCGCTTTTGAAGTAGTCAATGATCTCGCTCTCGGCCTGCTGGCGCGGTACATCAAGATCGCGCGTAAGTCGATATTCCGCCGGAATAATAGCGAACAGATCATCGATAGCTTGAGCGCCGATAGCCTTGAGCATCTGCTCACGCTCGGCGGGAGATTTCGGTAGGTAGCGCATGTCAGCGTTTAGCCTCCAGCTTCTAGCTCCTAGCTAAAAGCGGATGAATCGAACCAGTGGAATTTCCGAGATTCGTGCCTCTCGAAGTTGATGCTGCCGCGGATCTGAGCGAAAGAGCTAGAAGCTAAGAGCTAGTAGCTGGCAACTGGTTTACGTTCCCGTCTCTTCCGAAACAAACTTCTCATAAGCCGCGGCGTCCAGCAGCTTTTCGTATTCCGACGTATCCGATAGCTCGACCTTGATGATCCAAGTCTCGTGCGGCGCTTCGTTGATCTTGTCTGGGGAGGTCTTCAGCTCCTCGTTCACCGCCGTCACCGTACCAGTTACAGGCGAGTAGAGATCGCTCACAGCCTTTACGCTCTCAACTGATCCGAACGATGCATTCGCGTTGATCGAATCGCCCACCTTGGGAACATCCACATAAACAATGTCTCCCAGGGAGTTTTGCGCGTAATCTGTGATGCCGACAGTGCCGATCTTGCCATCGAGCGCGATCCACTCATGCTCACGGGTGTACCGGTAGTTTGTGGGATAAGCCATAGAAGAACATGCTCCTTTCGGAAAGCAAATGAAGCTACAGTGTACGACCTCGGCGTGGTGCCCGGGCTGTGAGGAAAAGCAGGCATTTGCGCCATCAAAATAGGCGATCGGTTGTATTGCAGATTACTTCGCCGGCCCGAACCCGGCATAAGGTTCGAGCGGAACGAAAGCGACAATCTCCAGCATTCCCGCCTTGAAGATGGGCAGGCTCTCGCAAGCGCCACGTACCTCGGCCTCGCTCGCCGCTTCCCAAACGATTGCGGCACCCGACGCGTCTCCCCTGCGCCATACCTGCCGAAGGATCCCCATCATGTAAAGCTCTTTGACGCGCAGTCCTTCCTGCGCAATCAGCTCTGGTGTGAACGCTTCAGCCGGAAACGCATCGGTGCGACGTCGCGAAAGAGTCAAAAATTGCATAGTTGAATTGTACGAAAAGGGTCAACCCGGTTTGACCCGCAAGGCCGGCTAGCGAGCTGTTTAGGCGGCGCTGGTCTGTGGAGCGGCCGTCAGACGCCGGAAATCCATCAGCATCTTCCCGCGCCAGATCACGATCATCCCGAAAGCCAGTATGAAAAAGACGCCCGCAGTCTGCTGCGGCGTCAGGATCGTGTCGAAATAACCTCGCGCCAGGATGCGTATGGCCGCCAGCACGAGGATGACGACAAGGAACGCGCTCGATCGCCTCATCCGCACTGTCTCCCCCTGCATTTCCAGCCGCGTTGTCAGCAGCAGAGGCCACGCCAGCACCATAGCGCCAATCAGAAACGCAATCGCCGCCCACGTCCATGGGACGCGAAATGCCGAGTCCGCAAACATCGAGAACCCGGTCGCCATGCCCAGCGGTGGAATGATGATCTTGCGCAATGACACAGCGCTCCGCGCCTCGCGCAAACGCCACATGATCACCACAATCGCACCCGCGCCCGCAGCCAGGAACGACCCGGCAGCTTTCGCAAAGAATGGGGGGATCGGGGGAAGCGCGACCATGGTTCTATCTTATTGGATTCCGCATTTCCGCGCGATAGCTGCCCTCCGGTCTACGGCACCTATTTCTCAGCCTTTTGGGCGATCTTCAACTTGATCAGTTGCTTATCCAGGGACTTCCCGTATGCCTTCTCCGTGTCTTGCATGAACTGCTCGCTGAAGCCCGAGTTATTCTCAAGCCGCGTAAACACCAGAATTTCACCCGTCTTCGCGTCAGCCATGGTCAAAATCAACGTTGCACCCGAGGCCGATGCGCCCCCAAACAGCGCTCCCATCGCTTTCTTGCCACCGGTCAACACCTGCCCTTCGCCTTCCACAAAAACCAGCACATCCGACTTCGCGGCACAGGGAAGCAAAGCGACCTGGTCTCCCAACGTAAAGCGGGACTTGCCAATATCTTTAGGTTTTCTGTTCAGCTTGGAGGCAATATCGTCGTATTTCTGTGAGATCTGCAGCACTACCTGCTGTAGCTCGTCGTCCGAAGCGCCGCTAGAACCTCCACTCATGGCCGGCAGCAGTCCAACTCCACCGGACTTCAGATGAAGCTCGACCAGCTTCTGCAGGTTGGTACTCCATTCATCAGACTGCTTCGCCATACCTTCCGAACCCTTAACGCCAAGCTTCGAGACCTTGCCCTCCGCGGTCATCATGCAAGCACTGTGAATCACGAACTCGCCGGACTTTACCTTGGGATGTTCGTACGACCAGGACGCTGTGCTGGCGCCAATTGAAACGCTGCTTACCGTAACAAGGAATGCAAGAAGTATCCATTGACTCACTTTCATCACTTCGCTCCTTCCAATAGAACGGCTTCCAATGAATCCAAGCAATGCCGGTGCGGGCGCATCGCGAGCCTGAGTTACTTTGCTGGGGAGGTGAGATCGTTCAGCTTCTGAACATTCGCGAGGCGCCGCTCAACACGAAGATGGTCGAGGCTCGTGCCTGCGACGATATCGAGAAAGTGCCGGTATACGGCGGCTGCTTCGGGATATCTTCCCTGCTCTTCATACAGGAACCCCAGGTCGCGATAGGTATCGGCGTAGTTAGGGTTGCTCTGCGCAACGGCAAGATAGAGCTTTTCCGCCTGCGCTTGATTCTCCTTGAGCGCAGCCTGTCCCTCTGGCTTCTCGGCTAATCTCTTTTGCTCCTCTTGCTCCGTGCGGCTGAAAAAATTCTTCCGGTCTTCCGATTTGCCATGACGCGTAAGCTCTTCCTCCGATAAGGTCGTCGTCTTCGCGCCGAGTGCACGATACGCGTCACCCAGAAGCAACTGGTACTTTGGCTCTTCAGGAAAAGCATTGACCAGCCGTTGCGCGCAACGCACCGCCGATCGCGCGCGGCGGCCATTGATGTCAGCGGTGACGTTGTATGAAATCGCCGGTGCCACTTGAAGCAGGTAGTCTTTCTCCGCAGCCTGCCGTGCACCCGTCACAGGATGAGCGGTAGCAAAGTCGAGAGCAAATTTCCGCCTCTCCGCCAGCTTGGGATGATCGTGGTAGAAGCTGTCGAATGGCTCAAACTCATATCGCGAACCCTGGTCCAGCAATTCAAATGATCGCGCCATCGCCCCGGGATCGTAAGACGCGGCAACCATCGCAGATAAGCCCGCGGTGTCGGCCTCCTGTTCCTTCTCCCGCGAATAGCCGTACACCGAAGCAATCAGGATCTGGCTGGTCACAGCGGCACCAAGTTGGGCTGCGGCGCCGAAGAGCTGAACACCGGACGAAACGCCGGGACCGCCCGGTGCAACGGAAGCTACAGCGTTAATGATGTTGATGGTCAGTACCTTCTTCCGCATGCTGCGGTTTTCCAGATACAGGTGCCGGTTGAAGGTATGCGTCACCTCGTGGCCAAGTACGCCCGCCAGTTCAGCTTCATTCTCCAATAAAGAGAGCAATCCTGTGGTCACGTAGACTGTGCCATTAGGTTCGGCGAATGCATTCTGCATGGGATCGCGAAGAACCAGGCAACGAAACTGCACTTTCTCCGGTGTGGGCCGTTCGGCGATGACACGCTTGCACACGGAGTCCATGTAAGCCTGAAGGTCAGGGTTTTCGAAAATGAGCCCCTTTTTGGCGACCTGCCTATCTACTTCATTGATGTCGTCAAGAAGCTGAAGATCGATCTTTGTGAAGTTGAATCCAGAATTGGGCGAGTTCTGCTCCTGCGCCTGAACGACAGCGCCAGCGAAAAGCGACATCAGAAGCAGGAAAAGCAGGAGAACTGAACGGCTGCCGGCTTGCGAACGCATGCGCCACCTCGGTTTGAGCATTGAGGTAAATGGCCCACGGGGAAGCGCCAGAAATATACACCTGCGTCCACTGCCCGGCAAGTGACGAGATGAGGGCAATCCCTATTTTTCTAAGAACTTCCCGTGTCCGCCGTTGACCCACGGATTGTATTGCTCCGCAAACTTGGCGCGGTTCTGCACCGACGGATGGCTGTACGACCAGAACTCCACAAACGCATTTGGATTGGGATCGTCGAGCCACGCCTCGCCCAGGTGGTTGAACGACGATACCGCCGTCTTCTGCGGATCCGCCACCAGGCCGTGAATCGCCTCCTGCCCGTAGACATCAGCCTCATGCTCAAAGTGACGGCTGAACGTGTTGCCCACCGGCGTCAGGACAAATCCCGCAATCGAAAGCGCAAAAAACAGTGTGAGAAACCCCGCACGGCTTCCAACTCCCACAACCTTCCATCTTTCCCCGAAGCGCCGCACTATCGCCTGCGCCAGCTTTGCGCTCCCCCAGAAAACAAAAAACAGCCCCCCC
The DNA here is from genome assembly GCF_039994875.1 of Telmatobacter sp. DSM 110680. Lineage (GTDB taxonomy): Bacteria > Acidobacteriota > Terriglobia > Terriglobales > Acidobacteriaceae > Telmatobacter. Next base: position 5,762,701 of record NZ_CP121196.1, read on the forward strand.
ATCATGCCCGCCAGCATTTTAGGAATATGGTTCAGCACATAATGTCCGCTCTCGTGGCCGAAGATGAACACGATCTCGTCGTCCGGCATCCGGTCGGTTGTCGTATCCCACATGACAAAGCGCTTGCTCGATCCGATCCCGGTAACGTACGCGTTGATCCCATTGCTCTTTTCGCTGGCCTTCATCAAGAACATGCGCTCCGGCGGAACAGAAGTTCCCGTCCGAGCCACCAGCGCTTCCAGCCTGGTCACGAGCACAGGATGCGTCTTCCCTAGCGGCTCGAACTTGTTGAACAGCGGATCAATGATGAGAGGCGCTACAAACACCGAAAGCACAATCAGCGGCAGTGAGATCACCCACAACCAAACCCAGTAGCGAAGCGGCGATTTGCGGACAATCCAGTTGAAGAAAAGCGCGATCGGCACGCCCATCACAAGTGAAACCGCCATTCCTTTCCCCTGGTCTCCGAACCAGCTTGCCCAGCTCTGCACGCTGATCCCGTAACGCAAACTGGCCGCGTGCCCGATGGCATCGACTGGAAGGCCGGCAGCACTTAAGAAAACGATCAATATCGCAAAGAATGCCAGCCCCTGAACCCAGCGTCGCTTCAGCCTTTCCGCCGTCCACGCGTCTAACCGCGTAGCAGTTCCGGATGCAAGCAGCCAAAACAGCACAAGCAAGCTCCACAGCGAACCGGCAATGTCCAGCGTTACGCGGATCTTGTTCAACGCAACCGCCTGTGCCAGTTTGTCCGGCGGCAAAGAGTAGGCTTGCTCGGAATGCGGTTCGACCCGGCTCGAGATTCGGCTCGATGCAGAGCTGGAAACCGGGATCGGCTGGCTTTGAGGCGCGGAAGGCGCTTGTCCGGCGACTGATCCGGAACTGAACATGAACAGAATCGTTACAGTACCTGCGATCATCAGACGCTGCACAATTGCCACGAGGTTTTCCTTTTGAGACCCAGGAATTTGAGACAATCAAGTTTACCGATGTCCTCTGAGACGTACCAACGAATACCTCGAATCCTATTTGTCGAGCGGCCGAAAGTGGTCGGCACGATGAAGACTATGCTGCTGGGGGCTCTGCTCTGCTTCACCCTTGCGGCTACCAGCGCAACCGGCCAGCGAAAAGCAGCCACGCATCCCGCCGCCATCAAAGACGCCGGCCAAGCATCGCCCGTCCTGCTCGACACAATGAGCGGCGAATTGCAGCGCGCCTTCACATCGCTAGGCAAGCCCGGCCCAAACCAAAAAGACGCCGACAAGCAACTTCCGCCATACTTCCTCAGCTATTCCGTGGCTGACGCCTCTTCCGTCTCCATCCGTGCCCAATTCGGTGCCCTGGCTGACAGCAACAGCAATCACGTCCGCGTAGCTGACGTGCAAGTGCGCATCGGCGACCCCAAGCTCGACAACACCCACGGTACCCATCGCGCCTCCGCCGTCAATAGCCTTCAGTTGCCATTGACCGATGATCGTGTTGCCCTCGCGCGCACTCTCTGGCTGGCCACCAATGCCGGATATGGCACCGCGCTTGACAACTTCCTTCGCGTCAAGACAGAGGCCCAGGTCCGTGCCAAAGAGGAAGACACCTCGCCCGACTTCAGCAAGGAGTCCCCTGAGGTGTCGATCACCAAAGCGGCACCGCAGATCGTGATTGACCGCGCCGCATGGGAACAGCGCATAAAGTCCCTCAGCCGCGTCTTTCGCGATTATCCCGATGTCTACCAGAACATCGCGATGCTCACCGTGCAGAACGAAACCGACTACTACGCATCCTCTGAAGGCTCACGCGTAGTCGCTCCGCATACCCAGGCGCGCGTGGTTGTCTTCGCCGTAACCCGCGCCGATGACGGCATGGACCTGTTCCGCGCCCAAACCTTTGAAGCAGAAACCGTCGATGGCCTGCCTTCGCAGGAATCGATGGAAGCGGGCGTCCGCGAATTAGGCAAGAGTCTCGAAGCCCTGCGTAAAGCCCCCGTCACCGAGCCGTTTGATGGTCCCGCGATTCTCTCTGGCCGTGCATCCGCCGTGTTCTTCCACGAAGTCCTCGGCCACCGCCTCGAAGGCCAGCGCCAGCGCGGCGACGAAGAAGGACAGACCTTCACCAAGGAACTCAACAAGCCAGTTCTACCGCCCTTCATGTCGGTCTCCGACGATCCCACCGTAACCACCTTCGGTAAGACCTGGCTAAGCGGCAGCTACACCTATGACGACGAGGGCGTGAAAGCCCGCCGCGTCGACCTCATTCAGGACGGCGTTCTCAAAACGTTTCTCATGTCCCGCCTGCCCATCGCCAGCTTTGCCGCCTCCAACGGCCATGGCCGCGCCCAGACTGGACGCATGCCCACCGGCCGTCAAGGCAACCTCATCGTCACTTCCACAAAGACCGAGTCCGAAGCTGACTTGAAAAAGCAATTGATCGAAGAAGCCAAGAAACAAGGCAAACCCTACGGCCTCTACTTCGAAGACATCTCTTCCGGATTTGCAGTCACCACGCGTAGCGCACCGCAGGCCTTTCAGGTCATCCCACTCGTGGTCTACCGCGTATATGTTGACGGCCGTCCCGATGAACTTGTTCGCGGCGTCAGCATTGTCGGTACTCCCCTCGCTGCGATGAAACGCATCGTGGCCACCAGTGACAAGCCCGAAGTCTTCAACGGCGAGTGCGGCGCGGAATCCGGCACCGTTCCCGTCAGCGCAGTCGCACCCGCCATGCTTGTCAGCGAAATTGAAACCCAGCGCCAGCAGCAAGGCACTCAGCGTCCGCCGATTCTCCCCATTCCCGGCGCCGCTGCACCCATAGCAACGAAGGAGGCACAATGAAGCCCACGCGCCGCATCGCAAATCTGTTCACCGCGGGACTTCTGTCTGCCGCCATCCTCGTGCCCCACAGCGCAACTGCACAGGCGACGCGCGCTGATGCCGAGAAGGATCCGGTCCTCAAAGCCATGCTCGACGAACTTGATCGCAGCATGGCTCACCTCCAACTCCCCGGCTTTGAAAAGCCTTATTTCATCGAATACCGCATTGAAGAAGTTCAGGACTTTGAGACCCGCGCCAGCTACGGCGCCGCCGAAGGCTCGCAGCACAGCCATGCGCGCGTAGCCCGCATCAGCGTTCGCGTAGGCGACTACAAGACTGACAACTCCGGCCCCCGCGGCGAAGGCGCACTGCAGCTGACAGCCATCGACGATGATCCGATTGCACTGCGCTCCTCCCTGTGGACCGGCACTGATCAAGCCTACAAATCCGCTCTAGCAGCGTTCGCGCAAAAACAGGCCGAACTCAAGCAGGTGCAAACACCTCCGCAGGCCGACGACTTCAGCAAGGCCAAGCCCATCATCTCGCTCGCTGATCCGGTAAAACTCTCCGTTGATGAAAAATCGTGGGAAGAACGCGTAGCCCGCGACAGCGGTGTCTATCGCAGTGATCCGGCCGTCAGCGCCGGGCAACACGATATCCAGTACTCCACTGCCTCCTTCCATGCCCGCGTCACTACGACATGGATCGTCTCCAGCGAAGGCGCGATCGTGCGCAAGATTTCAAGTAATTACTCCGAGTCCTTTGGCGTGGGGACGCAGGCTGACGACGGCATGCGACTCGACCGCTCTTACGGGACCAGTGGCGTCGCCCTCAGCGATCTCGACAACGCCGATGCTTTCAAGAAGCACGTCGTCACGCTCATTACATCTCTCGGTGAACTGCGCAAAGCTCCACTCGTAGAAGAGGAATATCACGGACCTGTGCTGCTCAGTGCCGACGCCAGCGCCGACACGCTTCACTCCCTGCTCGCCAGTGGAGTCACCGCCACACGCCCCAAGCTAGGAACGGAAGCGCGCACCAATGGACCGTTCGCTTCGAGCTACCACGCGCGCATTCTGCCGGAGTTCCTCACCGTCGTCGACGATCCAGCCCTGAAGTCATATGAAGGCAAGGATCTCGTCGGCTCCTATTCGGTCGATGATGAAGCGGTACCGGCGCAAACCGTGAAGCTGGTTGCCGAAGGCCATCTCGAAAACTACCTCATCGGCCGTACCCCGGTTCGCGATTTTCCTGAGTCGAATGGCCACGCCCGCGCAGGCGTCACTGGGCCACCGCGCCCCGTGATCGGCGTCCTCAAGGTCACAGCGCAGCAGGGGCTCACCGATGAGGAGCTGACTAAAAAGCTGCTCGGCATCGCCAAAGATCGCGGCCTCAAAAGCGTCTACTACGTTGAAACTCTGGGGGCCGAATCGACCCCGCGCCTGCTGTACCGCATCGACCTCGACGGCAAACGCACCCTCGTGCGCGGGGCCGTGCTCGACGATCTCGATCAGCGTGCCCTTCGCTCCGGTGTCGAAGCCGCAGGCAAAAATCTGTGGGTCGCCAATTACGCCACAGAGGTTCCGGAAACCGTGCTGGCCCCCGCGCTTCTCTTCAGCGACGTCACCGTAAAACGCGCTAACGAAACCAACGACAAACTCCCCTACTACCCGCCACCCGATTGAGCCTTAAAGTCCATCCATCACTCCCACCAGTTCCGACGGGATCTGCAGTTGCCTTGATGCAATCCCCCAACAAGTTGGGATCCTAAGTACAATTTGTTGCCAACTACCGAGTGGCCGACCACTCTGGACCTCGGGCTGAAATCCGATAGAATCAGGCTTCGACTTCAAGGACGAGAAAAGAGAAGCATGCAGTTCTACACGCGCCAGGAGTGCGAGGATTGGCTGACACGGCGAGAGCGAATCCGCCCTGACCAAGACAAGTCTCTCCTTGCAGAACAGTTTCACTATCCTAGGGAAGGCTACCGTTTCTTCCCGATCGCGAATGCGATCGCGCAATCAATCACCTATCGGCAGCCGACACTCCTATGGGTTACTGAATGGGGAATATGGCCTTCGAGCGAGAACTGGCAGCTCTACTACAAACTGCGGCAATCCTACGGCGATTTCCGACTCCTGCAAGATGTGCCGGGACATCTGTTTTTGGAGTACGAATCGGAGGATTTCAGCACGTTTCTGCAAGTCGCGATGTTGAGCGGTTGGGGCGGATACGTGCTGACCGCAGCTAATTATGTGAACGCATTCTTCAGCCATGACGAATACATCGAATTCTTCACTAGGACACCCGCGCACCTGTCTGAATTGCGGCAGTATTTCGCAATACCGGAGAACACTGGGAAGTCTGAGTGATTTGGCGGCCCTGCCGATCTTTGCTACCTTTTCGCCTCAAAGCGACAGTGGCCGACCACACGCTCAAGACCTATGAAATCATATGCGCGCCACTGCCTGGGTCCGAGCGAGTGTGAGCACTGTGATGTCATCCTCCTGGCCGAAACTCTGCGCAACCTGCGCAATATACTCCGCGCGGGCGATCGAAAGAGCCGCGGTGCGCTCGAACCCAAACAGTTCCCCATCTTTTCCGCGGGCCTCCACCACACCGTCGGTCATCAGTGTCAACTGCTCTCCGTTGCCGAAATCAAATCTCTCTTCGGGATAACTGCTTCCGCCGCTCAAGCCCAGCGGAAGCCCGTTTTCTATGGCGAGCTCCTTTCCGTTCACGAACGGTGCGATGTGGCCAGCGTTGGCCACGAGAATCTCTCCGTTCGCGTCGGCCCGGAGCACCAGGCATGTTGTGAACCCGCCGCGGCTTCGTGCCAACATCCGCTGGTTCATCGCGTAAAGAATTTCCGCCGGGCTCTCGACGTAATGGGCCAGCGTGCGCAGTGTTCCCACCAGCAGCGCAACGGTCATCGCCGCGGGCATGCCCTTGCCGCTCACGTCGCCAATCGCGATCACCGTGCTCCCATTTGCCAATGGAATGATCTGAAAGAAGTCGCCACCGACTTGGCCGGCCGGCTTGTAGATGCTCTCGATCCTGAAGCCGGGAATCTCTGGCACCTCCACGGGAACCAGTACCTGCTGCACTGTGCGCGCTGACTCCATCTCCCCCGCCAGTCTCTCTTCATCGCGTCGCGAGCGGGCAAAGCGCAAGGGCAAAATGGCCAGCACTGCGAGCAGCATTACCATGTCTGCCACATCCTGCGCAGAGAAGGGGAAGGGCCAACTGGCAAGACGATTGAATCGGGCGGCAAAAGGGGCGATCCAGGTCTGGCCGCTGTCTTCGAGCACCCACAGCACAATCCGCATGAACCATGTGGCGTAACAGATTGCGACTGGTGCGAGCAACATCCGCGCGTCCGGAACGCCGTTCAGCGCTGATCGGTACAGCAATAAGAGGATGCACGCAAAGTACGGCAGCAGAGTGATCCCCCAGAACGTTTCCCAGGTTCTCACGCTCGTCCAATCCAGGTTGAGAGCGGCTTCGCTTAAAACCGTCGCCACGGAAGTCCCTATGGCGCTCCAGAAAAGCCAATTCCTTTGGCCGTCCAGGATCTTGAACACAAACAGCAGAAACAGAACCCAACTGGCCGCCGACATCCAAGCATCCGCTGAAGAAAGGACGTCGGCGGGAGACGGATAAAAAAGCGGCCAATCAACGACGAGGTGGTCTGCTCCTGTAAGCAGCTCGTACAGCCCGAACCACAAATATTCGAGATCGCCGGGCCGCATCCAGAACAGGAAGAACCCCCCGAACGCCGCCACTAGATTCATAAGCATGAGCACGTTGCCTGCTGTCGCGTTCCAGAACCGGCCCCAGTTGCGCGATGCTTTCAGCCCCTGTACCGCCGCCAAAACCCCCAAGATCGGGGCGCCCTGCGGCCCTCCTCCAACGCTGGCGGCATACTTGGGTGAATGCCAGACGCGGATCGCGAACGTCACCACGCGGTCTGGGGTAGACGGACCGACAGGAATCACGAAGATGTGATCCAGGTCGTAAAAGTGCGCGCCTTGCGGCGGCATCTTTCCGGACTCGCCAATGAGCTTTCCATCGGCGAAAAGATGGTAGCTCGTGAAGATGCGCGGAATACACAGTGCCAGAGGCTCAGCGTCCTGAGGGAGGCGCACCTTAAACCGGTACCATGCAAAGCCGGAATAGCGATCGTAGCCTTGCACGCTCCAGGGCGTATCCGATCTCAGCAGCGCCCATCCCGAATCGTCAAAGCCTGGTTGCGCCCATCCTAGTGTTCCATTCGGATCATCTCCCGGATGGAAGCGCCACATCATTTCCAACTCGCTGGTCTTGTCGCGGCCAGCTTCGAAGTCAAAAACCTGGCACCACGCCTCGCTCACGCAGACGGCCAGGAGCAACGCACCAAGGAGTGTCGCGCGCATCATCGTTATCCGCGGCATTGTCCAGAAATAGTGGCACAGGGCAAAACAGCTAGGCAATCGCAAAAATCTGGGCCTGATCGTTATCAGGCAAGAAGGGGAATGAGCGCGGGCGCATCTCGCGGTCCTCCGAGCGGCCGAACAGCGCGTTGCGAGTGTCACCGGCTACTCGGAACTTGAGGCCAAATTCTTGTATTTCGATGCTGCTTTAGCAGCCCGGCCGCTGGCGGGCTCTTGTTATACAGAGTGGGGCATTCTTTGTATTCAGTTGGGGCGTATCGTTACATCAAGTGGGAGATTCGTTGTAATCCGCACTCGATCCCCGACTCCCGCATCCAATCTCTCCGAACGACTTGCGAGAAACAATCAAACTCAGGCTGTGCTGCAAGCCGTGAAACGATAAGCCGGATTCTGCCTCAGAGAAAAGGGAATCGAACGAAGCAAAATCCCGATCGCGTCTTACCGCATCCAATCTAATTAACGGCTTTGAAGAAGCGTCTTTCCTCAGCCTGCAACGAGTTGGACACTCGTTGACCAACCAATTCCACCGAGATTCACATCCTGCGGGCCAAGAGACGAGGAACATGCCGATATTGACAAAGCCGTGTAAGGGAAAACTCAGCGAACAGACACAGCAAATGCTCCGCACGCGGCAAGACAGAGCGGATTGGGGAGTATATCCCTGCGAGATTTGCGGACAGAACGTAGGTGTCTCCGAGGCAAACGGGGATTGGATTCCCGAGAGACACTGGCCTTCAGTCGTATATGCTCCCCGCAAACCTGGTACTAGCCGCTATCAGGCGAAGACCATGATGCCGGCTAAACTTCGCATGCCATCCCGTTAAGAGAGGAATGCCAATGGCGAATCCGCCCCTGGAAGTTCAGACGCGCACCACAAATGACGCATTCGGAAAGTTCGCTGCCTCGGCATCAGGATGGCTGGGATCGAAGTGGGCGTTCGCCGGTGCCGGCATGATTATCGTAATCTGGGCAGCCCTTGGGCCAATCTTCCACTTCTCTGATACCTGGCAGCTAGTCATAAATACAGGCACAACCATCGTCACATTCTTGATGGTGTTTCTAATCCAGAACACTCAGAATCGAGACGCTCGAGCAATCAATCTGAAGCTCAATGAGCTTATCCGCGCCATCGACAAGGCTCGCGATCAGATGATTGATATCGAAAATCTGAGTGACCTTGAGCTTGACGAGCTCCAATCCAAATACGAAAAAATCAGGAGCGCATGCATCCAGCGCCAACCCGTCCGCCCGCGGGGCCAAGATCTGGTTGCCGGTACAGAAACCATCACGAGCAAATGACTGCCTGATTATCAGTCCAGCCGCGTTAGATAAGCCACGCCCTCGTCGGGCTGCAGCCGCCGCGCCATCTCCTCAGCCTGCCCGCGGTCATCTCCCTGCGGCCGGATGCGCACCCAGTAGCTGCGTTCTCCTGCAAACTCGATCACCTTTGAGCCTGCATATTCGCTGAGCAGCTTCTCCTTGAATTTGAGCGCCTTGTGCTCGCTCAAAAACGGCCCAATCTGCACGCACCAGCGGCCGCCCACATCCATTGGCTTCGGCGTCTCATAAACGTCCACCCGCACGCGATCCGTGCCCGAGCGATAAATCCCAATCGACTTCGCTGACGCAATCGTCAAGTCAATAATCTTGTTTGGAACAAAGGGTCCCCGATCGCTGATGCGCATCGACGAGGCCTGACGCGTCCTCAGATTCGTCACCACGATCAGCGACCCCATCGGTAGCGTGCGATGTGCGGCCGTGAGAGCCTCGTCGCTGAACACCTGTCCATTGGCGGCTTTTCGTCCCTTATAAGGAGCGGTGTACCACGTCGCCGAGCCCTCTTCACTGTAGATCGGGCGATGACTGAGGATGAATTCCTTGTCTTCCGCCGTCACTCCGCCCTCAGGAACAGGTGTGACCGGAATACCGCCCGTGCTCGGTCGTGATGGCGCGGACGGCGTCGAAGGCCTGTAGACGGGGGGAGCCGTTGCCGTCGGCGACGGCTGCGGCTGCTTCTTGTGCCCGCAGCCAGCCAGCCCAACTCCGGCAATCAACAAAAAAGTCAGGCACGCGGAACGGCGCACGTTTGCGTGTTGAACATCCGCCATCAGGCCCGAGGGCCCTGCTGTTGCGATTTATCCATGCGATCAGCAAGATTCCGTAGCGTGTCCGACATCTTGCGCATCGCCACGATCGATTCGGAACGCACCTGCGGAATCACCTCATCATTCACATACGCGATCGCGTGGCGCAATTCCATCTCGATCAATTCCATGGCTTCTTCAATCCGGTGGCCGACTCCGGGACCCGACGGTGGTGGAGGAGGATAAGAGCTCATTCAAGAACCTCGCTTTCTAGTCTCAGTGCGGCTGCGACCCGCGTCAATGCCGTCAAAGGTGGTGATACCCCAACCTGTGCCTGCCCGGCCAACACCGGGTCCACGCGTCCAAAAACCTAAACCGCAACTCTTTTGAATTCCGAAAGTTACTTTTTCTGAACATTCTGCGTCCGACATAGTACAAGGATTGCAGTCCTGCGCTTAGCAAACACGATGGTTCGAGCCGATTGGTTCCCTGTGATCTACGACTCAGTACGCAAAAAGTTCCACGATATGAGGGCCTCCTTCTTGGCGTACGACGGGAAACCTGCATTCGCATACCGGAGAAATCTCTTCCGACAAAGCCCTCTCCTTCCATCATTGCGATCACTGGTCTCGTCATTATTTTTCCTCACGGCAAGCGCCATGGGCCTGGCCCAAATGCAACCAGTCAGCCCTGCCAGTCCGCTGCCCGACGCACCCCTTCCCGTGATTAAGCATGAGAACTCCAAGAGTGGCCCATGCCGGGTGATTCCCAAAAGCGAGTCAGCGGGAATCGCCCTCTCCGAAACCGGAACCGGGTTGATCGCCGAGCAGGCCAGCTTCCCTCCGCCTGCAGCTCAGCCACAAGTGCCGGCAGTCACCAGCGCGGGAACGATCCTCGCGCCGCTCGAGCTCCCTCCCTGCCCCCCGATGCCTCTCATCAACTTCTATCAGCGCTTCCTCAACGGCCCAGAGGTCAAACCTCTGACGCCGAAAGAAAAGGCCCGACTCGCAGTCAAAAACATCCTCGACCCCTTCAACGCCGTCACCATCCTGGCCAACGCGGCCATCGCCGTCGGCTCCGACTCCCACTCCGACTACGGTCCCGGAATGCACGGCTTCGCCAAGGTGGTGGGCGTCAGCTACAGCGAAGATATGACAGGCGAGTTCGTCGGCACGTTTCTAATTCCCTCGATCGTTCACCAGGACCCTCACTACCATCGCATGCCGCACGCCACCATCAAGCGCCGCATCTTCCACGCTGCTGCCCAGGTGTTCTGGACACAGGGTGACAACGGCAAGGGCATGTTGAACTACGCCGACCTGGTTGGCTTCCCCATCGATCTCGAAATCGCCAACCTCTACGTCCCCGGCGAAAAAACGAATCTGCCCTCCACGGCGATTCGCTACGGCAGCGGTCTCGCCCTTGCCCCCACCGACAACTTCATCACCGAATTCCTTCCCGACCTCGCCCGCCGCATCCACGTCCGCGTAGTGCTCGTTCAGGAGATCATCAACCAGGTCGCTCACACCGAGCCCGCCGGCACCCCTTAGAGGGGGTAATCAAGTGGGTAAACTATTGCAGGCGAAAGCGTTTGCAATGGCCCAGCGATCCGCACATCCTTCCCATTCACCCCCCTGCCATCACCGTTCGCCCCGCTTTTTCCCCGTTCGCTGCACCCCGGTTGGATTGACCAGCCCCCCTCATTACTCTTGTACTGAGTTTTCAGGTTCCGGCGGTACCGTGGCCGGACTCCACCGCAAGTCCAGAGCATTCTTTCTCAAGGAGATCGCACCAATGTCAAAAACGATGAAGTACGCCGAGAAAGCCGCAGTCTATGCGGCCAAGGGAGCGTGGGTGGTTTTCGAGCGGTTCAACCGCATTAGCCCCAACCCGTCGTTTACCCCCAAATGGAGCGATAAACCCCTCCTGAAGAGCTATCAGAAAGAAAAGCCGCCCCTTGGCTGGCCCCGCACCACGGATTCGCTCTGTCCCAAGTGCGTCCCCGAAATCCGCCAGCAGATTCTCGACGGCAAGCTGCCGCACGAAGTTCTGCTCAATGAAAAGGTCGGTGAAATCAAGGCCCAGATCATCGAGCGCGACGGCAAAATCCTCATGGTGAAGGATTGCCCCAAGCACGGCCACTTTGAAGACGTGATGTCCATCGACCCCGCCTTCTTCAAGCACCTTGAAGAGAGCTTCCCCGGCCGCGACATCCGCGCTCACGGAGCCACCGAAGGCAAGCTGCACAACCACGGCACCTCGACCGTTACCCACGGCCGCGGCTCAGTGCTCACCATCGATCTCACCAACCGCTGCAACATGATGTGCGATCCCTGCTTCATGGACGCCAACCAGGTCGGCTTCGTCCACGAGCTTACGTGGGACGAAATCAAGACCATGCTCGACAACGCCATCACCATCAAGCCGCGTCGCCAGATGAGCGTGCAGTTCTCCGGTGGCGAGCCCACGCTGTCGCCTTACTTCCTTGACGCTGTCGCCTACTCGCGCAAGGTTGGATACAACTCGGTGCAGGCCGCATCGAACGGCATCGAATTCGCGAAGTCCAAAGAACTCTGCCGCGCCGCTGCTGAAGCCGGCCTCCGCTACGTCTACCTCCAGTTCGACGGCATCGGCAACGCTGCCAACTCGCACCGCAAGGTCGGCAACCTCTTCGACGTAAAACTGCAGGCGATCAACAATCTGCACGAAGCCGGCGTAGACATCGTTCCCGTTACGACGATCATCAACGGCATTAATAACGAGCAGGTTGGCCGCATCATCGAGTTCGCACTCGACAATCCCAAGAAGATCAGCTTCCTCTCCTTCCAGCCTGTCAGCTTCACCGGCCGCGACGAGGACATCAGCGAAGAGCGTCGTCTTGCTCAGCGCTACACCCTCTCGCACATGGCACACGATGTCAAGAATCAGGTGGGCCTCGGCGTTCCCGAGCGCGACTGGTTCCCCATCTCTTTCATGTCCACCTTCTCTGACTGGGCCGATCTTGTGCACGGGCCCACCGCCGAGTGGGGCCAGCTCTCCTGCGGATGCCACCCCAACTGCGGCATCGGCATGGCGCTCATGATCGACAAGGAAACCAAGGAAGCAGCCCCCGTCACCGCCTTCCTCCATATGGACCAGGTTGCCAAGGATCTCGCCAAGGTCAACGATGCCGCTCGCGGCAAGTGGCTCTCGGTCATCGGATTCGGTCTCGCTCTTCTGCGCAACTACGATCCGTTCCAGGCGCCCACCCACTTCAAGATCACCGACATGCTCAAGAAGATGGACAAGACCTTCAACGCCACCGGTAAAGATTACGGCTCGGTCAAGGGCGACCGCACCATGGACGACATCAAGAAGCGTCGTTCCGATCGTTGGAACTTCCTCTTCATCGCCGGCATGTGGTTCCAGGATCTGTTCAACTACGACTTCCGCCGCACCGAGCAATGCATCATCCCCTACGCCACGCAGGAAGGCGAAATCAGCTTCTGCGCGTACAACACCGGCGTGGGCTGGCGCAACATCATCGAGAAGATGCACATGACCGCGACTCTGACCAAGTGGTACGAAGAGCACGGCCGTCACGAAATCTTCGCCGGTGGCAAAAAGGTCGGCATGAACTACGTAGGACACGAGCTCAAGCTCAACATGGAGCACGTGAACTCCGAAGCCAACCACACGCTCGACAATCTCGGCATCGCCAAGAACGCGCGCGAAGAAAAGATTCGCGCCCGCGATACCAAGATCAAGTCCGACGCGGAAAACGCCAAGATGGCCAAGCTCTATCGCGAGCACGTGCTCGGCGAAAAGCCCGTCGAAGGCCTCGTAAGCCTCGACTCCATCCGCCCCGCCTCCAACAACGCCGCCAGCCCCATCAACCGCCACACCGAAAAAGAGCCCGTAGCCGGCGACTAGCCGCACCTTGATTCTCTAACGAGAAAGGCCGTCCCATTAGGGACGGCCTTTCTGCATCTACACCCCACATGATCGCGTGATCCCGAACGAAGATCTACACACACGCCCAAATGTTGGTGTCATCCTGAACGCAGCTCTTCACAATCCACATTTTCGTGTCATCCTGCACAAGCTCTGCACAATTCAAATCTGCGTGTCATCCTGAACGGAGCGGCTTGGGGCCCCGTGGACACCTGTGTCCATGGGGTAAGCGGAGTGAAGGATCTTCTTCTGCATTTCCCACGCCGGACGAAGCAATTTGATCTGCCGCGAAGGTCAGTCAAGCCCTCAAACCACGCAGAATTCCTAACTCATTGACTCCTCAGCGAAAATTCCGCACGTCTATTTGCAGGCAATTTTCATCCCAATTGCTATCCTTGAATCCTCAATCGGCCCTGACGGTGTCTCCACGGGATAGCGCTGGTTGGAAGTCGCTCTAAGTCCTTGCGCAGCAGGAATCTGCAGCTAAGTTCCTGCGCTGGAGGAACTTGCAGCGAGTGTTCCGCCGTAACCTGATGAAAGAAGAGATTTTACTCCCAGAGATGGGGTGGGGGTAACCCCATCCGTCAGATAGTAGCGGAGGCTTAGCCGACCCTATCCAATACAAAGTGATACGCTTCTGTCTGCTTGGCATCGGTGCGATGCGACTGCAAATTGAGAGAGCCGCGATTCATCGCTGATCAGATCCCTTGCAGCACGCTTTAATACCGAGCATCAGGGACAACGGAGACCGAACGAAATGACGATCGAAAATCACGACGGCGGAAACGGTTGGACACGTCGGCGCTTCATGCAGGCGGGTGTTGCAGGCGCTGTTGTGGCGCAGGCAGCGCAGCACGGGCTTACGCAGGAATCTCCACTGCCAGTAGTGCGCGAGACGATGATCAATGTTCCGTTTCAGAAGCGTGAGCCGCGCATCGGATTGATCGGCACCGGCGGACGCGGAACGTCTCTGCTGGGCAATCTCCTCGCCGCCAACGCTCAGATCGTAGCGATATGCGACGTGGTCAAAGAGAAAGCCGAACACGCCGCGAGTCTCGTGGTAGCGGCGGGGCAAAAGCAGCCGCAGCTTTATACCGACGGCCCGCACCACTATGAATCCCTCGTCGCTCGCAACGACGTGGACTTCGTGATTGCAGCGACTCCGTGGAACTGGCACGCTCCCATGGCCCTCGCCGCTATGGCAAACGGAAAGGACGTCGCAGTTGAGGTTCCCGCCGTCACTTCTCTCGAAGATTGCTGGCGCATCGTCAGAGCATCGGAAGAAACCCGCAAGCATTGCATTATGCTTGAAAACTGCTGCTACGGATACAACGAGACGCTGATCCTGCGCATGGTGCATGGCGGCGAGTTCGGCGACCTGCTTTACGGCGAAGGAGCCTACCTTCACGACTTGCGCGACGAACTCTTCTCACATGCAGGCGAAGGCCTGTGGCGCCGGACGGAACATACGCGCGCAGACGGCAATCTGTATCCCACGCACGGCCTTGGTCCCGTAGCGAACTACATGGGCATCCAGCGCGGCGATCGTTTTGACTACCTTGTCTCCATGAGCTCACCTCAGCGAGGGCTCGATCAATATCGCAAAAACAAGTTGAAGTCGGATGACCCGCGTCAGAAAGAACGCTATCTCACTGGCGACCTCAACACGTCATTGATCAAGACAGCGAACGGGCTCAACATCACCGTCAAGCATGCTGTCTCCACGCCGCACCCCTACAGCCGCATCAACCTGATCGCTGGCACAAAGGGCATCTTCGAGGACTATCCGCCCCGCATCTACTTCGAGGGCATGAACAAGGACGAGAGCTACGGCACCATCGATGCGTGGAAACAATACGAACATCCTTTGTGGAGGCGCGAAGGCGAGATCGCACAAAAAGTCGGCGGCCACGGCGGCATGGATTTCATCATGATCTATCGCCTGTTGCAATGTCTGCGCGAGGGTCTGCCGCCCGACATGGATGTATATGACGCAGCCGCTTGGTCGTCGGTCGGTCCTCTGAGCGTTGAGTCGGTAAGCCGCGGCAGCGCTCCTGTTGATGTGCCGGACTTCACGCGTGGCAAGTGGCAAACCCGCCAAATCTCGAAGATCGCAACCCAGGCATGATCGAATCACAGCCAGGTGTCCGCTGCGCTTGGGCGCCCCGAGCCTGCCCTGAGCAAAGTATCGGTGTCAACCTGAACGGAGCGGCTTGGAGCCCCGTGGACACCTGTGTCCATGGGGGAAGCGGAGTGGAAGGATCTGCTTTTGCATTTCGCAACATCCTTCCGCACTTGATTGTCGCGCGGGTATCGCTTCTGAGACCTGGATCGCGCCACCAAGCGCTCGACCGCCCGTACTGCTGACAAATTGGGCCGCCCTCTTCGATTCGCAGTTCATCCACAAGACACAGCGCTATGATGTGGGCCGGAGGTGGACTATGTCTCAATACGTCTACCACTGCCAGGACTGCAACTTGGAATTCACCCGGCACCTCCACATCTCCGACCTCGAGAAGGCTGAGGTCAAGTGTCCACAATGCGGCAGCAAGCGCGTCGGCCAACTGGTCTCGAGCTTCTCTGCGGTCACTTCGAAGAAAAGCTAGCAACAGGATTCAGATTTCTAGTAAATGACCTACCGGGTTGGCCCGTTCGCGGAGTTGTGTCACCACAGGTTCGGACTGGTATTCTCGGCGAGAAATGAATTTACGCCCGGCTATCTTCCCCCTGCTCGCTGCTTCGCTCAGCGTTCTCTCCCTTGCGCAAAATGCGACTTCGCTTTCCCCCGAAGAAAAAGTCATCGTCGCCTACATCGACGCCAACGAGCAGGCCTCGAACGACATGCTCCAGAAACTCGTCGACATCAACAGCGGCACGCACAACCTTGAAGGCGTGCGCGCCGTTGCCGAAATCATGAAGTCGCAACTCAGCGATCTCGGCTTCATTGTGCACTGGATTCCGATGGAGCAGGTGCAGCGCGCCGGAGTGCTGGTCGCCGAACATCCGTGCCCCGAACCCGGAAAGTGCGGCAAGCGCATGCTGCTCATCGGCCACATGGACACCGTGTTTGAAAAGTCGAGCGCCTTCCAGACCTGGAGCGTGAATGGCAACATTGCCACCGGCCCAGGCGTCAACGACATGAAGGGTGGCCTCGTCGACATGCTCTTCGCCCTCAAAGCCATGCAAGCTGCCGGTGTCCTCGAGAAGACTGAAATCACCATCGTGCTCAGCGGCGATGAAGAAGCCCACGGCGAACCTGCCTCCGTTTCTCGCCGCGACATGATCGCCGCCGCAAAACATAGCGACGTCGCACTCGAGTTCGAAGGCACGCCGCGGATGGAAGGCGTCTTCTATGGCAGCGTCAGCCGCCGCAGCAGCATCACCTGGCGCATCAACACTACCGGCGAAACCGGCCACTCCTCCGGAATCTTTTCCGTGCGCATGGGCTTCGGCGCCATCTACGAACTGGCGCGCATCCTCGATGCATTTCGCGTACAGCTACCCGAAGAGAACCTCACCTTTAACGTCGGTATGGTCGCCGGCGGCACCAGCCTGCAAGTCGACGAAGCCGGAAACAACGGCACCATCACTGGGAAAGACAACGTGATCGCGCCCACAGCCTACGCCAGCGGCGATATCCGCACCATCTCCAATCAGCAGACCGCCCGCGTCGAGAAAAAGATGCAGGAAATTGTCGCGCATCATCTTCCCAAGACGACGGCGACCATCACGTTCGGAGAAGGCTATCCCGCTATGGCGCCCACGGCAGAGAGTCGCGCTCTACTCGCGATTCTCAACCATGCGAACGCTAGTCTCGGCTTTAAAGCCATGCCAGAACTCGACCCGATGAAACGCGGCGCCGGAGATATTTCCTTTGTCGCCGATATCATTCCCGGCCTCGCAGGAATCGGTGCAACCGGCGAAGGCGCGCACGCCCCCGGCGAAACCATCGACCTCTCCACGCAGCCCATCAACACCAAGCGCGACGCCCTGCTGATGTACCGCCTGAGCCTGATCGATCAGAAGGCCGACTTAAGGAAGGTCGCCGCGAAGTAGTCCAGCAAGACTCCGTCATTCCAAAATAGGAACAGTCAAAAACACTGCCATTCCGATAGAAGTGAAGCGGCGGAATCTGCAGTTGGCCTTTGGCACTCAAAAACAAATATGGCGCAGCCAGAAGCTGCGCCATATTCAACCGACTCGATGCCCTTACTCCTTCGGTCCACCATTCGGATAATCCACCCGCACCGTCAGAATCTCGTACGGGTGAATCGGCGCCTTCACTACATCGCCCGTTACCGCCAGCGCGCTACCCTCCGGCGTCTCTTGCATGTTGGTCACCGTTGCTGCAGTCGCGCCTGGAGGCACGTGGAACTCAACGGTCGACTCTTTGCCTGCCCACTCATACACGCGGAAGATCAGCCCCTTCGCGTCTTCCGCCTTCTTCACCGCCGTCAGCACCACATTCTCTGGTGTAACGGAGGCAAACGAATGAGAAGCAGGCAGCATACCCGGATGGGCCATAGTTGCTTCGGCGTGAAGCCCATAGCTGTACTCATAGCCATGTCGCACCGTCATCGCATCCTTCCATGTGCCCGCGTGCGGATAGAGTGCGTACTGGAAGTGCTGGTGACCCATATCCGCATCCGGATCAGGCCACTTGGGCGAGCGTAATAGAGTCAGCCGCAGCAGGTTGCCCACTGCGTCGTACCCGTACTTCGTATTGTTGATGACTGACAAACCATGCTTGCCGTCGCCGAGGTCGGCCCAGCGCATCGCAGGCACTTCGAACTGCGCCTTCTCCCACGAGTTGTTGCGCGTCGTTGCACGATCGATCGTCCCATAAGGAATTTCATAAGTCGCAAACGGACCGGTTGCCGCCAGCGGGAAAGCAGCCTTGAACAGAATATGCGCTTCGTGCCAGTCGAACTGATTCTCGACATTCACTTCGTCGCCTTCCGCAGTCAGGCTGTAAATCTGCACAAACTTTGAATTCTGGAAGTGGCTCGTCACGCGAATCGTCGGCTCGGCGGTCTTCACCAGTTCCACCGAATCCGCATGTTCGATCGTCATCGGCGCTACGTCCAGCGTTCCCGGATCGATGTTCCACGCGTCATAGTCTTTCGGATTGTCTTTAAAGAACTGCAGTTGGTTGCCGCACCCACCCGAAGCCAGCGTTTCGAAGTTAGCCTTCTTGTCAAACAGACTGGTGATGCACCCGCTCTTCTTGTCGACAGCCACGCGAAGAGTCGAATTCTCCAGGGTGATCGAGTTGCCGGAGTCCTTCGCTTCCGCTTCGCTCTCTTCCTTCTCTCCCGCACGCTTTGGCCCGCCAACCCACACGACCTTGTAACCCAGCGCCGGAACCCGCATGACGTGCAGCGTCACGTTGGCGAAGTCTGTCTTCTCATCCGGCTTCACCTCCACAACCTGCGCTCCCGAAGCACTCATCCCAGCCTTCACGCCCGGCACGCGCACTTCGACTTCCCCTGAGCGCTCCCATCCCAGCGGATTGAACACCACCACCGGAGTGCCGGTTCCCGCCGTATTCACGCGCTCGTCCACCGTCTCCATCGCGCGCGAGCTGATCTGGTTCGTGGAGTAGCGCACTACGTCGTAATCTTTCTGCGCGTCCTTGTAAATCACTCCGATGCCCGAGCCTGCTGCCAGGTCGTGGAATTGGTTGAACAGGACCTTCTTCCAATCCTCCGTCAGTTCATTCCCCGGATAGTTCTTGCCATCGAGCCAAGCCAGCGAAGCCCACTTTTCCGCATTCAGCACCTGCACTTCGCTGCGACGCATATTGCGCTTGTGGTTGGCCTGTGTGGTCATCACTCCGCGGTGATATTCGAAGTACATCTCGCTCTTCCAAGTGGGAATCGCAATCTTGCCTTCGACTGCGGCCGGCGGCGTATAGCCCGTCGCCATCGACTGATAATTCCACTCCTTGCTTTCCGGAGCAATCTGCTTCTCCACGTTGGTGAAGTAGCTCTGTGCAGTCCCGAACGGCATCTTCGGCATCACGTGCGGTGGAGTAGAAGGCATCGACCAGTGCGCTCCCTCATCCAGAATCGCGCGCGTTGGCCCACCGCCGTGATCGCCAATTCCATACAGATCCATCACATCGGTGATACCGGTGGCCCTCTCCCGCGCCTGCACCATGTCGCTCGACAGCCGTGTCGGATTTAGATTGTCATTCGCATAGTCGTGCGGAAAATACGCCAGCACCTTCGAACCATCTGGCGACTCCCACCAGAACAGCTTGAACGGCAGCTGGTTCGTATCGTTCCACGTCATCTTCTGCGTCACGAAATAATCGACGCCACTCTTCTTGTAGATCTGCGGAAGTTGCCATGTATATCCAAATGAATCGGGATTCCAGCCGATCCGCACATCCACGCCGTAGGCCTTCTTGTACCAGCGCTTGCCCACCAGCAGTTGCCGCACCAGCGACTCGCCGTCCGGCATATTCAAATCCGGCTCGACCCACATGCCGCCCACGATCTCCCAGCGCCCTTCATCGATGCGCTTTTTGATTTCCCCATTCATGTCGGGATACTTGTCCGCCATCCACTCGTTGTATGCCGCCGCACTCTGCGTGTATGTGTATTGCGGATACTCGTACATCAACTGCAATGCGGTCCCAAACGTCCGCTTCACGACGTCGACAGTCTCGGTCCACGGCCACAGCCATGCTGCGTCGATGTGCGAATTGCCGGTCAGATGGAACGTCGCCGTCTCCAGCAGCGGACGCAGCGCTTCCAGCTTTGCGTGCGCTGCCTTCAGGCTCTCGTCAAACGTCTTCTGATCGTGCGCATCCAGTGCCTTTAAATCCACCGCCCCAATGGCCGCATTCAGCGAAGCCATCTGCGAAGCATCCTTCGGCGCCAGCGACGGAATCAGGATCGCCGCGGAAAGAAATTCAGTGCGCAGGTCTTCGGGATTAGGACGATTCTCAGGAAAGTCGATCTTCAGCGTGGCGCCACGAATGCTCTTCTGGTCCACCGTGTGCAGCAGCTTCACTGCAACCGTTACCTTCTCACCCGGCTTGGCACCATCAATCAGCACCACCGGCTCCAGATCGTCGCCGAGCGCCACGCGCCGTCCGTTGAAATACAGAATTTCCGGCATCGGCCCGTTCGCATCCGCATGGAACTGAAACCAGATTCGCGCGCCAGTCAGATCGTAGCCGCCGAGAGTGTCGGGGATGGTATAGGTCTGCCGGAACCACACCGCATCATTCGGAGCATGGCCGGGCACGGTAAGCGTCTGCCAACTCGACTCATCGAGATTCGTCGCCTCTCCATGTGCCAGGTCGCCACCGTGCATCTTCCAGTCCCCACTGGGCAGCTCATGCAGCAGCGTGAGCCGCGTCACCACGTTGCGCGATTCGGGCGGCAAATTCGACGCAACTCGGGCAATCTCCGCTGCCACCTTCTGGGCTTCAACTGCTGTTTGCGCCGAAGCGCGCTCGGCCAAAAATATAGTCGCGCAAGCTACCGCAACCACGGCAGCGCCAAAAACGCTAATGCGACGGAAAATCGGAATTGCTGGAAACATGTCGATTGGCTCCCCGAGAAATCTTACGGCATCAGACCGCAAAATGGTAACGATTCCACTCTACGACTCGTCAAGGATTATCGAAAACCAGTCAACGTTTAGTTTTTGGCTGGACTCTGGGCTTGTTTTAATCACTGAACACGAAACACTGGTTACCTTCTGCGCGCTACACCCATCCTCCATCCACCACATAACTCTGATTCGTGATCGCACTCGAATCGTCTGCAGCCAGAAACAGCACCAGCCGCGCGACATCCTCCGGCAGGATGTCCCGTTTCAACGCCTGCGACGCCATAATCTCCGCCTTGTACTCCGGCGTGTAGACCAGGCGCCGCTGCTTCTCCGTCGCAATCGCCCCCGGCAACACCGCATTCACACGTATCCCCACCGGACCAAGCTCATGCGCCAGCGTCCGCGTCAGTCCCACAATCGCCGCCTTCGCAGCGATGTAAACCGGCACCCCGGTGGACGGAATCATCCACGAGATCGACGACATATTGATGATGCTTCCCCGCCCCGCAGCCTTCATCGCCGGCAATACCGCCTGGATCATAAAAAACTGCGGTTTCAAATTGACCGCAATCGAAGCATCCCAATATTCTGGCGTGACGTCCTCAGTCCTGTGACGTTGATCGTTCGCAGCATTATTCACCAGGACATCGACAGTACCGAGCTCAGCAACGACCTTCCTCACGCAATCCTGCAAAGCAGAAATATCGCTCAGATCGCAGCGGAAATAGTGAGGCTTCGAAACGCCCTCCGCTGTCAGCGAACCAATCAGTTCCCTCGCCGCGTCATCCTGCACGTCAAGGAACGCCACGTGCGCGCCCTGCCGCGCAAAGTGAGTAACAATCGAAGCGCCGATTCCGCTGGCTCCGCCCGTAACAATGACTGCGCGGTCGTGGAGACTCGGATAGTGCGCGTAAGCGCGATCTGCATTTGAATTCACGTCACACATTCTGAATTGCCCTTCAGTTGGGACCGCTTTGCGTCGCAGCAAGTATAGGGCCAGCGACCAAACATGACGTCAAACTCGCCACAAGATCCCGCGGCTGCGACTCTTGCCAGCATCGCGATTCCGCAATTCCGAAAGCAACGTGCCAGGATGGCGGGCACAGATGTATACTCGCCCGATCACAGCATCCCAACCTGATCTGAGCTCTGCTGACTTTTGAAGTCCTCGATGCCGAACCCCTTTTCGCCGAGGCCTTCTGTAAGATAACGTTCGGCTGAAACTCCGGACCTTCGAATGCCGGTACGCAATGTCCCGGCTTCCACCAAGGAGGCAATTCATGGGAATCAATCCAGGGAAAATCGCCTGTCGATGCGTGCTTGTTGCGCTCGCAGCCACTCTCGTAACCGTTGCATCCGCCCAGACCGGAAATATCCGTAGCATCACCTTCGTGAGCGTCAAACCCGACCGCACCGGCGATTTTCAGGCTGAACTGAAGGAACTTCACGCGCTCATGAAGAAAGACAATTCCACTCGCTACAGCTCCGTTTGGATGTCGCTCACCGGCCCCCGCGAGTATGCGATCGTCTCCTACTACAACAAATGGTCCGAACTTGATGCCGGTCCTGATCCGGCTACAAAGGAGGATGCCGCAGACCAGGCGAGGCTGGGAACGCGCTTGGTTGATTGCGCAGCAAGCACTCGCAGAACCATTGAGGAGATCCAGCCGGATCTGAGCATGCCGATGAGCGCCGAAATGCCGAAGATGGTTCGGGTCTTGACCACCCTGGTGCGCCCTGAGAAATTCGACGAGTATCTCGCCCTGGTGAAGTCAGACGTGCTTCCGGCTGCCCAGAAGGGGGGCGCCAAAATGTATATCTTCGCTGAATCGAAATACGGCGCGCCGAATACCCAAGTCACTTCAGTAATCTCCATGGACAAATGGGCAGAACTAGACGAGCCGATCAGTGTCGAAAAAGGGCTTGGTAAAGAAGGCTATAAAGCTCTGCTCGGGAAGATCCGGCCCCTGATTGTGACAGCCGAGGCTAACGAATATCGTTTCCAGCCGGAACTGAGCTATCTGCCGCCTGCGCCAGCAAAATAGGAAAAAAGGCAAAGCCCTCAGCTTTGTAACCTAAGCAACTGCTGGAAAAGTTCCGGCAGTTGCTCTCCTCCTCCGAACCGCTTTACGCAGTCAGATTGAGGCGATTCCCCGCCACGCCTGCAGATGTTCTGCCTGCCCTCTTCTCCCCAATCCCACGCACTGGTACACGCTGATACACCGTCTCGCATGGCGGGTGCATACTGATGTATAGGCCGTTTTCACGGGCAGCTCCCCCTTGGGTTACTCGCGCAATACCACTCTGGCAATTGAACTTAATCAAGGGAATTGGATCGGAGCCGCAGCTCGACCGCGGTCAACAGAACCAACAAAACCAGCCACTTGCGCATGCTGATGCCAAAGGCAGGCAAGCCTGGATTGAAACAACCGCAGGTTGCGGGACCGTTGCGGCCTTCCACGGCTCACAGAAGGCCTTCGAGCGACAGCCCTTTATCCTGCAGAGCAACAAGCAGCATCAGGACGCACGGAGGGGACACCATGACGGAAGCCGCTCGCTATCCCGGCATTCGAGTTACAGCCAACGGAAACCAGCTCGTCTCGTATCACACTGAGACCCGCATCGCCGATGCCGGCGTTTTCTATCCCATTACGCCTTCCACCGAAGGCGGCGAGCTCTTCCAACAGGCCTATGCCGAGGGCAACCTGAACGTATTCGGCCACAACACCATCGCCATTGAGACTGAAGGCGAACACGCAGCCCAGGGTGGCGCCATCGCCCACTCCGTCTGCGGCAAGCGCGTGGTCAACTTCACCTCCGGCCAGGGCGTTGTCTACGGGGTTGAGCAGTACTACCACGCTCCCGGAAAAGGTTCCACCATGGTGCTCGAAGTCGGTGCCCGCGCACTCACCAAGCACGCCCTCAACGTCCACTGCGGACACGACGACATCTACGGCGCACTCGACACCGGCTGGATCATGATCTTCGGCAAAGACGCGCAGCAGGCTGCCGATCAGGCCCTCATCCTCCGCCGTGTTACCGAACTCTCCCTGACCCCCGGCATGAACATCATGGATGGCTTCCTCACCAGCCACCTTGAGCGCACCTTCTATAAACATGAATCGGAGCTGATCCGCGAATACCTCGGCGCACCGGAAGACATCATCGATTGTCCGACCGAAGCGCAGCGCACTCTTTTCGGACCCACCCGTCGCCGCGTTCCCAAGATGATGGACCTGACCAATCCCGTCCTCCTTGGCCCCGTCCAGAATCAGGAACACTACATGAACGGCATCATCGCGCGCCGCAACAACTTCGCTGAGCCGATCCTGCAGTTCCTTGAAGACGCCTATCAAGATTTCGGCAAGCTCACCGGACGCTACTACGGCCTCATCTCGCAGTACAAGTGCGACGACACCGATACCGTCTTCGTCTCTCTCGGCTCTGCCGCAGAAAACATCGAAGCAGCCGTCGACTATCTCCGCGACACCAAGGGCGTGAAAGTCGGCTCCATCCACGTCAACGTCATCCGCCCCTTCCCCGAAGCTGCCATCGTTGCCGCCCTCAAGGGCAAGAAGAACGTCATCATCCTCGAGCGTACCGACGAAGCTCTCAGTGGCGACAACCCTCTCGGCCGCGATATCCGCACCGCGCTGTCGAAAGCGATTCAAACCGCCGGCCACAAAGCATCCGAAGGCTTGCCCGCATTGGCGATGGACGAAGTGCCCCACATCTACTCCGGCAGCTATGGCCTCGGTTCCCGCGACTTCCGCCCCGAGCACATCATCGGCGCCTACGAATTCGCCACTGCCGGCCGCGCCCGCAAGGACGGCAAGACCGCAGCAGACGGCGTCAGCTTCTTCGTTCTCGGCATCGATCACCCCTACGCGGTCATCGGCGACGAGATGCCTTCCCTGCTTCCCGAAGGCGCCGTAGCCGTCCGCTTCCACTCCATCGGCGGATGGGGAGCCATCACCACCGGTAAAAACCTCGGCGCTATCCTTGGCGACCTCAACGATCTGCTCTACGAGCGCGACGGCCTGGTCGACGACAAGGGCAATCCCAAGGAAGTCATCCACGTCAGCGCCAATCCCAAGTACGGTTCGGAAAAGAAGGGTGCGCCCACCAGCTACTTCATGGTCGCTGCCAAGGACCGCATTCGCGTCAACTGCGATCTGCGCCACGTCACCGTCGTCCTCTGCTGCGATCCCAAGGCCTTCACCCACTGCAATCCGCTCGACGGCATCCAGCCCGGCGGCGCCCTCATCTGGGAGTCGGACGCCGAAGGCGAGCGCGCGTGGGAGAACCTTCCCCTCTGGGCCCGGAAGCAGATCATCGAGAAGAACATTCGCGTCTACACGCTGCCCGGCTTCGAAATCGCCCGCAAAGCGACGGACCGTGCCGACCTTCAGCTCCGCATGCAGGGCAACGCCTTCCTCGGAGCATTCTTCGCAGTCAGCCCCATGCTGCAGGAATTCGGCATCACGCAGGAGCAGTACCGCGACGTCGTGATGAAGCAGTACGTCAAGAAGTTCGGCAAGCTCGGCGAAGCCGTCGTCAACTCCAACATGGAAGTCATGACCCAGGGCTTCGAGCGCGTTAAAGAAATCGCCATCGGCGAAATTACCGCAGCCGATAAGTCCTCCCTACGCGGAGAAGCACTTCTGCCTATCCTGGAAATGGCGACCGTCACCGGCGATAGCTGCACTACCGGTGGCTGCCGTTCCACGCTGCCTCCCGCTGGACAGGAAGCGCGTCCGCCGATCGCCAGTATCAACGCCTTCGACGCCGAGTTCCGCGCCAGCTTCGGTTACGACCAGCCAGCAACACCTCTCGCAGCCATGGGCGTCATCGCCGCTGCAACAGGCGACACGGCTTCGAAGTACGTAGCCCGCCGCGAAACCCCGCTCTACATTCCTGAAAACTGCACCCAGTGCATGGAGTGCATTTCGGTTTGCCCTGACACCGCACTCCCCAACACATCGCAGGATCTCAGCACCGTGCTCACCATGGCCGTCTCCCGCTACGTGGGCGACGCCGGAGAGCGCACTAAGATGATGGCGAAGCTTCCCGAGATCGAGAAGCAGACCCGCCAGCGCATGGTTGCAGAGATGAAAACCGGCACACCGCTGCCGAAGATCATCCGCGAAGTAACCGAGTCGGTCGACGGCTTCTCCACAGAAGCCAAGGCGCAGTTCTACTCGATCATCGACAAGGTGCCGATGGCCTACCAAAAGGTTAACGCCATCTTCTCGTCGCCCGAACGCAAGGCACCCGGCACCGGTGGCATCTTCTCCATCTTCGTCAGCGATTTGTGCAAGGGCTGCGCGGCCTGCGTTACGGCCTGCGGCGATCACATGGCGCTCAAGATGGTGCAGGAAACCACCGAAGTCAACGCCGAGCACGAGACCGGCACCGCCTTCCTTAACCTGCTGCCCGACACATCGCAGAAGTACCTCGGCCTCTTCAACGCTGCGAACCCGGCTGACTCCAAGACCGCAACGCTGCGCAACATGCTCATGGTTCGTCGCAACTACGACGCGCTGGTCTCTGGCGATGGCGCCTGCGCCGGCTGCGGCGAAAAGAGCGTGCTCCGCTCCATCGCGGCGGTCACCGAGGCGTACATGCGCCCTGTCTTCCACGCGAAGGCTGATCGACTCGTCGGCAAGGCCGGCGATCTTGAGAAGAACGGCGTCGCGAAGCTCGAAGCGCTCAAAGCAAGCAATCCCGAAGAGTACGCCACGCTCCGCTTGGCTATCTCGCACCTCATCCTCGGCCTCGGCGGCGAACAAACTGAAGACACCAAGTCCCGCATCGCCGCGCACGAAGCCGCCAACGGCCCCATCACCGACGCGCAGATGGTCGAAGCCCTCGCGGCAGTCCTGCTCACCGAAGCCTTCAACCACAAGAGCCTCCAGCCCGTCGACGGACGCCTCGCCAATGGCATGAGCGTAATGGCGATGGCCGCGCACACCGGTTGCAACACCGTATATGGGTCCACATCCCCGAACAACCCCCATCCTTATCCGTGGATGAACTCGCTCTTCCAGGACGGCATCACCATCGGTTGGCTCATGGGCGAAAGCTTCATCGTCGACCACGCGCGCCGCTCCGTTATTCCAGAGCGACTGACCGACGCGATCCTTACCCGCGAGAATGGCATCACTCCACGCGAGTTCTACGAGTTCACCCACTTCACCGATGCGTTGATGACCGACCAGGAAATCGTCGAACTGCCCAAGGTCTGGGTGGTCGGCGGCGACGGCGGCATGGGCGACATCGGCTACCAGAACATGTCCAAAGTGATCCTGCAGAATCGCCCCAACATCAAGGCACTCATGCTCGATACGCAGGTCTACTCCAACACCGGTGGTCAGAACTCCGATTCAACCCCGATGCTGGGCGGCAACGACATGAACGTCTTCGGCTCAGCCACACAAGGCAAGAACACTGAGAAGAAGACGGTCGCCGAAACCTTCCTCGCGGGACACGGATCGCCCTTCGTCGCGCAGGTCTCCATGGCCAATGCGCCGAAGCTCTATCGCGCTATCCTTGACGGTCTGGAATATCGCGGCACAATGTTCCTGCAGTGCTTCACCACCTGCCAGCCCGAGCACGGCGTTGCAGACGACATGGCTCTCTTCCAGGCACAGCGCGTACGCGACTCTCGCGGAGTACCTGAGTTCGTATTCAACCCGCGCCTCGGTGAAACCTACCAGGAAGCGCTCGACGTCACCGGCAATCCGAGCAAGGAACTCGACTGGTACGAGACCAAGCTCAAGTCCACCGGCGAAACCATGCGCTACACTGTGGCTCACTGGTGCACCACGGAAGCCCGCTTCCGCAACCACCTCAAAAAGATCAAGCCCGAGGCGGCCGAGAAGCTAATCCACCTCGACAACATGCTGGTGCGCATCACGCAGCAGGATGTGGTCTACCGCCGCTACGTGAACCAGGCACACCGCTCCTTCATCCCCGATTTTGGCGTCTACATCAAGTACGAGGAAAACGGAAAGATCGAGTATCGCGCTCTCTCTCGCCAGCTGGTCATGTTCTGCGTAGAACGCCGCAAGTCATGGCGGATGCTGCAGTCCAAAGCCGGCGTAGTCAATAAGGAGTACATCGCGCAAAAGGCGCTGCTCGCAGAAGTTGACGCAGGCAAGATCGCGAAAGACGAGTTCTTCGCCCACGCCCACGAAATGCTGGCGGAAAAGCTAGGCACCGCAGCCCCCGCTCTAGCCAAGGCTTAACGAACTCCAGCCAACAACAGAAGGCGGGCCCATCGCGGTCCGCCTTCTTCATTTTCCGAAGATCCCAACATCCCTTCGCATCCCCGATAAAGTGTCGTCCTGAGCGGAGCAGCTTGGGGCCCCGCTCACGTCCACGGGAGTAGGGTAAGCGGAGCGAAGGATCTGCTTTTCTACCGGTTCCACGCATCGGCCAAATCAACATAGCAGTCAGCAGTCTTATACTCGTTATCACATCGTGGAAGACGTGGAATCACCGACAAATCCATCACCCAGCAAACATTCGCGTGCCTTCGATCTTCGTCTGATCTTGGCCGCGCTTTTGCTCTTGCCTGCCATCTGGTTTAGCTGGAAGACCGTGGATGGCCTGGCCGCGCGCCGTCTCATCCGCACCGACCTTGCCGAAATCACGCATGCGCGCTACGGAATTCTTAGCGCCGACCAGTGGCGCACCATCATCGGCCCGATCCTTAATGCGCAGGTCGACAAGCTCGATCTCAAGAGTCAGAACAAAAGCCTCCGGCCCATGGTTGAACGCTCGCTCTATGCCCTGCTCGACAACATTAAAACCCAAATGACATCGCCCCAGGCAAAGACATCGGAAACGCCTGGCGGTGGCAATGCATTCCTCGTGAACATGATCGTCGCATCCCTCCGTCCGCATGTGCCGGAGTACACCGAAGTCGTCATGAAGGAGTTGGCCAAGCCGCAAACGCAAGAGGGATTCAAGGATTCCATTCGCGGCGTCCTGGCGGACGCGGTAAAGAACACGTTCAGCCCGACAGACATGACCACCTACAACGCAATCCTCAATCGATATGGCTGCGCTGATGGCACGGCTTGCGAGTTGACTCTGGGCAAACAGATCGAGGAAGCGGACAAGAGGTTAACACGCTACTATCTCACCGTGCTTGCCACGTCGGCGGTCGCGTTCATCCTGTTGATGGCCGGGAAGTCGACACTCTCCCGAGGCGCCGTCGTCGTGCTCATGTTGTTCTCAATTGCGATGCTGGCCGGCGGCGTGCTCAGCCCGATGCTCGAGGTAGAAGTACGCGTCTCGAAACTGGACGCAACCTTGCTGGGGGCACCCATCGAATTTCGTGACCAGTCTCTGTACTACCGCAGCAAGACCGTGCTTGAGGTATGCCAGACGCTCATCCAGATGCGCCGGCCGGAGATGATGCTGGTTGGAGTGTTGGTAATTCTGTTCAGCGTGGTCTTCCCCGTTTTGAAGATGCTGGCGCTTGGCGCGTGTGTCATCCGTCCGGCGCTGTTGCGCACCAATCGCTTGGTCAAGCTGCTCGCTTTCGAGCTATCCAAGTGGTCAATGGCCGACGTAATGGTTCTGGCCATCTTCATGTCGTTCGTCGCCTTCAATGGCATCACGTCGAGCGCGTGGGATGGCCTGAGGGGTATGCCGAACGTCCAGCAGGTGCAGATTCCGACCAATGCCTCCAAGATTCTGCCGGGCTATTACTTGTTCATCGGTTTCTGCCTGTCGAGCATCCTGCTGTCGAAGAAACTGGAGCACGGAATCACTTCCGCTCGAATCCCACCAAAAGTGTCATCCTGAACGGAGCAGCTTGGGGCCTCATTCCCGTCCACGGGAGTGGGTTAAGCGGAGCGAAGGACCTGCTTCTTGCGTCTCTACGCTGCCGAACCAACCGCACTTTCTGGCAGGAAGGTAAGATTCCTCAGCCTCCATCAATGCTCGATCAAATCGTGAAACGAAACAAACAGGAACGCAGCGAAATCCGCGCCTGCTTCAATCGCTCGAATCCCCGAAGTGTCATCCTGAGCGGAGCGGCTTGGGGCCCCGTGGACACCTGTGTCCATGGGGTAAGCGGAGCGAAGGATCTGCTTTTCTATGGTCGTTGCGCAGCCGCCGAACTACCCCTTCTGCCCGGTGCCCCAGGGTCGACCTTCTACTAAGCGATCTCCTCAACCATCTCAGTCACGGGGAAACTCACCACACCCTTGCGATCGACTCCGGCATCTTCCTGCTCCGCCTTTTCCTTCTTGCTGGGCTTGTGTACATCAATAACGCCGCTCAGCACCGCACCCTCTTCGATGTAGATACGACGTGTCGCCAGATTTCCCATGAGCGAACCGTCATTGCGAATCTCCACGCGTTCAGTGCCTTCCAGGTTGCCGCAGACGTCGCCCATGATCACGATCTCGCGCGCGCTGATATCGGCCTTCACGATGCCTTCCTTCCCTACGGTCACCCGGTGCGCCGGCGCATTGATCGATCCTTCTACGGTCCCATACACGTAAATCGGATCGGCCGCCACAATCTCGCCCTTGATCATGATCGACTTCCCGATCATCGAATATTGATTTGCTGAAGAATTAACCGCTGGGGGCGCTGGTACCTCCGCGAGAGAGGGGCTCGGCGGTTGAACAGGAGCGGCATTGGAGTTCTGCGCGAAGATAGCCATCGATGATTGGTCCTTTCGTCTCTCGCTTCAAAATTGATGGCCCAACCGGCTTTTTGATGACTGATTCCGGTCTACGCGGTATTCCCCGCCGGGGTATGAGCCACATCATGCAACTGAACAAGCTTGAAGAGTTCCACGATTGTACCCAGCTGACATCTCCGCCGAACCATTACGTGAGTATCGTCCCGGGATGAGACTTTCGCGAGTTCGCCTCCGGCTGCTTCTCGCTCGTTCCAGAACACGCATCCCCACTCCGAAAGCTGGCCCGTTCGTCGCGTTCATCGCGATGAGGGCCGTTGAATCAATCGGGAGCGAATGGTCAAGCCCCCTCGCCTTAGATTCTTTCCAACCCCTTCGATCCAAAGAGAAAATACCTTCGCAGGTTGTGCAGGGAATTTAGCGCCCCTGGAGCACAATGAAGTCATATTTAACATCTGCGGAATTCGACGTCCCCGTTCTGATCGCTCTCCCGGTGGGAGTTTGGATATTGATGCCGACCGCACCGGTAGCAGCAGCTTCTTGGCGCGAGAAGCCCTCATAAAGACCGACATCACTGCTCTAAATCCTTTCGGAAGAGTATTTTGCAGGCAACTTCAACCGGCTGAACATTTTAGAGCCGAACACTTTCCGCAAGGGCAATAAAACGCTTGACACACATGTCAGGAGAGGGTGAAGGTGTGTAGTGTATGCAAGTTGGCCTTTGCAGGTACAGGGAAATGAGTGCTTTACGGAAAACATCACAGAGGCCGACAATAGGCTATCTGGAGAGTTGAATGGAGATGACGCAGGTTCTCGCTGTGTGCTGTTTCGTCCTTGGTGTTCCTCAGGGGTTGTCATCGATCTTGCAGTTGATGGATCGGTTCGGCGGGAAGGAATCGGAGGGTTCAATGGACTCTCCTAGACCTCACCGCACATTTACAGCATTACTGCTTCTGGCTAGTTGCTTCTTCACTATCGGGCTAGGCTTCTGGATTTGGTATCACCCCTTGAAGCCTCACGAGACAACAATCACTATAGATAAACCAATCCCGTGTCCACCTGCAAAGAGTGGGGCCGCAACAACCAAAGGGCAACAAAGTCCCGCAATCACCGGCAGTGGGAACCCTGTCACATATGGACAGCCAAATCCCCCAAAATGAGGTGGGGGTTTTCATGAAGAAAGTCTTTTTGTTGTTGCTGATTCTTTGCGCACATGGCTTCACACAAACTCCGTCTTCGGGGAGTGCGAAGACGAGTGGAAAGTGTAGTCCTGCCACCACCGGAAATAACAACACCTACTACTTCAAATATTGTGGTGGCGATCCAGAGCAAGGGAAGAAAGTAGTCGATTTGTTGAATAGGATTCTATTGAACCAGGATGCAGCTTCCACCAACGCCAAACTCGATGAAATTTTAAAACTTCTTTCACGGCCCTCTGAAGTCAACGCACAAAACTGTGTCGGAAGTGCTTGCGCTCAGGGTCCAAATAGCCAAGCAACGTTTAATCAATTGGGGCCCCCACTCCCCAATGTCACATGGAACGCAGAGCCGCTCCCGGGTGAGCCAAATACATTAATCGTGATGATTTCTGTAGATGGACCGCCTAGAATTCCGGCTTTTGTCGCGGAGTGTGAATCTCCGTGCAGGAGTAGAGGCGGCGGTGTTGCTGTAGGTGGAGTTGCCTATTCAGATGAGGCTCACGACTACATCACCGATAACCCAAACATTGCAATTGTGCTCTTCACGCCGCATCACGCAATTGGAGTTGGCACCCCGGTTCAGTGGTTTATTCACTCAACATCAAGCGACAAGCCACCAAAGATACTGAGTTTGAAGTTAATGCCAGAGGACAAGGCAAAACATATTCCTCCGTTTAAGTAAAGGTACTCAAGATGAAACACGAATACCATGAAGGCCCTAAGGCGGGCGAGAACTTTAAGAGACTAGCAACGCTGGTCCTTCAAAAGCCAAAGACAACTGCGGCTCCGAAGAAGGCCGCGAAGAAGAAACCTGCGGGCAAGCGACCGGGCTAGAAGGGTTGTTCCTCTTGCCCCGTCCCTGCCTCCGGGTGGTGTATTGAGTCTGTGCCTTTGCCTGTGAGTTGAGCATAGGTCAAACGCTTGCCAGCAACCTGCATCATCACGAGGGCGAAGCGGTCAGCGTCGGTTAGTTTGTTATCCTTCGTCGCCCGATTGTTGAAACGAAACACTTGCTCGTCAATGTAGTGATCG
The DNA here is from genome assembly GCF_039994875.1 of Telmatobacter sp. DSM 110680. GTDB lineage: Bacteria > Acidobacteriota > Terriglobia > Terriglobales > Acidobacteriaceae > Telmatobacter. The sequence continues at coordinate 5,795,425 of NZ_CP121196.1, forward strand.
AGATGAAAAGGTTCCACCGCCACATACGTGCCGCGCAGAGTCCTCTTGAGAAGGCTCCAGAAGTTCTCTATGCCGTTCGTGTGAACTTTGCCGTTCACGTATTCGTGCGAGTGATTCACGACCTTGTGAATGAATTGCTTGCTCAGTCCGTCATACTGCATCGCCTCATCGGTGTAGACCTTGGCGAATGGCGTGACGTTGTTGAGAATCGCATTTTGCAAAGTCTCGCGCTTGATGTTCGGAAGTACCTTTGCGCGAACCTGCCGCAACTCGCGGTCCAGCATCCCATGAACGGCAGTCTTCCCGACGTATCCACCCTTGAGGCCATCACGCGCCTGCACCTTCGCCTTGCGGCTCTTGTGCATCTTGGCTGCGACAGGTCCGATGTAAACCTCGTCCGCTTCCACGGGACCGCCGAAACCAAACTTGCCCTTATGTTCCTGCTTCATCGCCTCACGAATCCGATGGAGCATGAACCATGCCGACTGCTGACGGATGCCGAGATTCTTGGCGAGTTCATAGCTGCTGATTCCGTTCTTGCAGTTAGCCAGCATCCAGATCGCGCACATCCATTTATCGAGTCCGAGAGGGCTATCCTCCATCACCGTCCCAACCTTCACCGTGAACTGCTTTTTGCAGACGTAGCAGAACCAAATGCGGCGGGTCTTGATGAAAGAGAACTTCGCCTGATCGCAGCGAGGGCAAGTGACATTGCCACCCGGCCAGCGAAACTCAACCGCTGCTTCAAAGGCACGTTGCGGGTCCGAAAAGTAGGCGATTGCAGCGGTAAGTGTCTCGGGAACGTCCATGTACAAAATAGTACGCTAAACGCACATGTGTGTCAAGAGTGTTATTGCCTCCGCAAGTCATTGAAAATAAGGGGCTTCTTTGCAGAGTATGGGGAGGGGTACCCCTATCGCAACCATTTGGCTGCATATCGTTCAATGTGTGCGCTCCCCATTCAGTGCGGCTCCGGATCCTGTAAATAAGAAACGCGGGCCCAGAGGCCCGCGTTCCAAGAAGACGGAGGCGCACTATCGTGCAAACTTCACAAACTTCCGCCCCGCATACAGCCTGAAACCACCGCCTGGATCGGCCATGATCTGGAGCGGCATTGGCCGCTTCAGAGCCTCGTCCGTGGAGGTTCCGACTGAGAAAACATCATGTGCGCCAACATCCGTGATCACGAACTTGTCGGAGACAAATCCGACCCCATAGACTCCGGCCGGCAGCCTCTGGCTCTCAAACTTGATGGGTACTTCGGTGATGAAGTACGCCTGATACTTCGCTGCCACATCGCTCGAGTAACCGCTGGTGTCGACCATGGTCGAAAGCAGGTAGTAGCCGTCAGAGAACTTGATCCCGGTTGAATTCCGGAGCTGCGTTGGAGCGGATTGGGCCTTGTAGTAAACGCTGGCCGGAAGCAGCTTCTGAGTATCGGCCGGCTTCAAAACCGTATCGCCGCCCTGGGCAATCGACTGCACCGGCACAGCCATCACGGCCAAAGTCAGCGCGAAAACTGGGGCGAACTTCATCATTGACTGGAAGCGCATGAGAGGAAACCTCTTTCGATTTGGAATCGAGCCGAGTATACAGCATCAATGTTTAGCCGCGTATCGATCGCATGATTGACCGCGCTAAAGCCTGTTGTCCGCTCAGCCGACCGATTGCCCTGGCGGCGCATCAGAGCACGCAGGTATATATAATCGCTCTGTGTCGATCTCAACTGACATCACGTCGGATGCCGCACCAGCAGTTGCAAAGCTGCACACGCTTGAAGATCGCCTGCGTGCGCTCGGCAGCCTCATGGTGGCCTACTCCGGCGGAGTAGATTCGGCCTTCCTGGCCGCAACTGCTCATCGAGTTCTGGGTGATCGGATGCTTGCGGTCCTGGCAGATTCGCCAAGTTTGGCCCGCCGCGATATGGAGCAGGCTGCGGCATTTGCCGCATCTCGGGGCATTCCACTGCGCGTAATTCAAACGGAAGAACTCGACAAGCCGGAATATCAACGTAACGACGCCAATCGCTGCTTCCACTGCAAAACAGAACTATTCGAAGGCATGAAGAAACTGGGCGCAGAGTTGGGATTTGCGCAAACCGCTTACGGTATGAACGCCGACGACCGCCGCGACTATCGACCCGGTCAGCGCGCCGCCGAAGAGCACGAGGTACTTGCGCCGCTCGCCGAAGTCGGCCTCACCAAACAGGAGATCAGAACGCTGGCAAAAGAAGCAGGCTATACGCTTTGGGACCGGCCTGCCGCGCCGTGCCTCTCCTCGCGTGTGGAATACGGCCGTGCGGTGACCCGCGAAGTACTGGAACAGGTGGAGCGCGGCGAAGAGAGCCTGCGCCAACTGGGCTTTCGTGAGTTTCGCGTCCGACATCACGGCGAAATGGCCCGCGTCGAGATTTCGCGAACAGAAATGCCGCGTGCTTTCTCGATGGAGATGATGGACCGAATTTCGGCCGAGCTTCGCAATGCCGGCTTTAAATATGTGACACTCGACACTACGGGTTTTCGTTCAGGGTCTTTGAACGCGGTGCTGCCGGCTGAAGTGCTGATGCGGCGCGGCGCATAGGTACAATTCCATTTCCATGCGAATCGGATATTTGGAGTGCTTTTCGGGCATTAGTGGCGACATGCTGCTCGGCGCGCTTGTCGATGCTGGCGTCCCGTTTGAGCTGTTGCAGGATACGACTGCGTCTTTGAACGTGGGCGCGCGCCTTGAAATGCAAAAGGTGAGCCGCGGCGGTCTCGCAGGGGCCAAGATCGATGTGATCGTCGAAAACGAGAATGCAGCAGCGCACGACCACGATCATCACGAGCATTCCCATTCACCTTCGCATGATCATGGCCCAGCGCAGGGCCACTCTCACGAACATATGCATGCCGATGGCACGGTCCACGCTCACGATCATGTTCACGAGCATGCGCATCAACCGCACCGTTCTCTTTCCGCGATTCTCGCGATCATTAATCACGCACCGATCTCGGATGCGGTCAAGACACGGGCAAGGCGTGCGTTTCAACTCTTAGGAGAGGCAGAAGCGAAGATTCACTCCATGCCAATCGAGAGCGTGCATTTTCACGAAGTCGGCGCAGTCGACACTATTATCGACATCGTCTGCTCCGCGGTTGGCTGCGCGCATCTCGGCGTCGATCGCTGGTTGGCTTCGCCCTTGAACGTCGGCAGCGGCACGGTCGAGTGCGCCCATGGAACACTGCCGGTTCCCGCACCGGCAACCCTCGCTCTTCTTGGCAATGCCCCGATCTATGCTTCCGGACTGCCGATGGAGCGCGTGACCCCGACGGGCGCCGCCATACTGCGCATGCTCGACGTCGAATATGCTCCGCTGCCCGCGATGCGCATAGCCGCTTCAGGATACGGCGCAGGTGGACGCGATACACCGGGTCAGGCCAATCTGCTGCGACTGCTGATCGGCGAAGAAGCTGATCAGCACACAGCAACCGAACCTATCGCCATCATGGAAACAGTGATCGACGATTCAAGCCCACAGTTGATCGCCTATGTGAGCGAGGTTCTGCTCGAAGCTGGCGCGTGGGACGTCTACCGAATCCCTGTGCAGATGAAAAAAGGCCGCACGGGCATGCAGATGACCGTCCTCTGTCACCCCGATAAAGTTTCGGCACTGCGCGATTTGTTGTTTCGAGAGACCACGACCATTGGGTTGCATTGGCGCATTGAGAACAAGATCTCCCTATCGCGTGAATTCAAAGTGGTACAGACCGAATGGGGACCGGTGCGCATGAAGATTGCGCGCTGGCCGTCCGGCGAGATTGCCAACGTCGCCCCGGAATATGAAGATTGCAAACGCATCGCAGCCGCTCATTCCGTTCCGTTGAAGCAAGTTACCGAGCAGGCAAAGCGGATGTTTGCCGCCGTACACGAGGAGGAGCGCTGATGGACCGCTCACAGATCGAAGCGCTGCTCAAAGACGTACAGGCAAACCAGACATCGGTACCCGATGCACTGGAGCGCCTCAAGGACTTGCCTTTTGAAGACCTCGGCTTCGCCAAGCTGGATCATCATCGAGCTCTCCGCACCGGCATGCCGGAGGTGATTTTTGCTGCTGGAAAGACCCCTGATCAGGTGGCACGTATCTTTTCTCATATGGCCAAGGCGGGTGGAAATGTGTTGGCCACGCGTGCTTCGCGCGAGTGCTTCGACGGCGTAAGTAAGGTAGAACCTCGGGCGACCTACCACGAAATGGCCCGCGCCATCACCCTCGAACAAAGCACGGCACCGAGAGGCAAGGGAAATATCTGCGTGGTGTGTGCTGGCACCAGCGACCTCCCAGTTGCAGAAGAAGCAGCGATCACCACCCGCCTCATGGGAAACCCCACGGAACTCGTCGCCGACGTAGGCGTGGCCGGCATTCACCGCCTGCTGGCACAGAAACAGGCCCTGCAATCCGCACGCGTGCTGATCGTTTGTGCCGGCATGGAAGGCGCTTTGCCGACCGTGGTAGCGGGTCTCGTGAATGCACCGGTGTTGGCAGTTCCAACCAGTATTGGCTATGGTGCGTCGTTCGGCGGCGTCGCAGCGCTGCTGGGCATGCTGAATACGTGCTCGCCCAATGTGTCCGTCGTGAACATCGACAACGGATTCGGCGCGGCCTGCATCGCCTCACTCATCAATCATATGGAGTAAGTCCCGCCCAATGCGCTTTCGACCCTTACTTCGATCCTCGCCTTTCCGTACAACCTCATCAAACGCGCGGTCCTCGAATCTCCTCGAAGTGATGACTGTCACTGTCCAACAAAACCTCACTCACGAATGATCCTTGTGTAGTCTCTCGGCCATCCGGCGCGATCGCCAGACCAGCGCGGACGCCCGTCGGCGCACAGGACAAACCTCGTGGCTCATTCCAGATTGCCGCACTTGCGCAGGATCTCGCAGATATTCTTTCTGCTCCTGTTTATTGCGCTTCTGATTTTCACATCGATGCGGCCTGCATCCGCGACTACGGGCGATATCCATATGCGCGCGCCGGTGCGCATGTTCTTCGTACTCGATCCGCTCGTCGCCATTGCCAATGCTCTGGCGACACGCGCGTTGTATCGTGGTCTGCTCTGGAGCCTGGCGATTTTGCTGCCAACGCTTTTTCTCGGCCGATTCTTCTGCGGCTGGATCTGCCCCATGGGAACGCTGCAGCATTTCGTCGGCAACATGCGCTCCGAGGCAAAGCGCGGAAAGCAACGTATTGAATCCAATCGCTACAAGCGTTGGCAGACGATTAAATATGTAGTACTCATCGGTGGCCTTGTAGCGGCGTCGTTTGGTTCTATGATCATCGGAACCCTCGACCCGTTCAGCCTGCTGGTTCGCTCCATAGGTCTCGCCGTCCTCCCCGCTTTCAACTTCGCAACCCGAGCCGTGCTGGTGCCGATGGAGCACAGTCATGTTCTGGCGGTTAGAACAATCGGCGAATCGCTGCACACGATTTTGCAGGCAACAGTGCTCGATTTTCGCCAGGCACATTTCGCGCAGAGTCTAGTGTTGGGCATCCTCTTCCTTATTATTCTGTGGGCCAGCATGCGGATTACGCGATTCTGGTGTCGTGCGATCTGTCCTTTGGGCGCGCTACTCGGTTTGGTTTCCCGGTGGTCGATACTTGGCCTGCACAAAGATGCCTCGAGTTGCGACAAGTGCAGCCGTTGCCTCCTGAACTGCCAGGGCGGCGATGATCCTATCGGCGGATCTCCGTGGCGCAAGTCAGAATGCCTGATGTGCATGAACTGTGTTGGCAGTTGCCCGCACGATTCCTTGCAGTTCCACTTCTTCCGCAAAGAACCCGAAGTTGCATCGCCGGATCTCGGCCGACGCCGAACGCTGACTGGACTTGCGATTGGAGCTGCGGCCGTACCTCTGATGCGCGCGAATACTGGACTTGGCAAAAGCCGGGAAGATCGGTTGCTTCGTCCGCCAGGCTCGGTCGACGAACCCGACTTTCTCTCCCGTTGCATCCGCTGCGGCGAATGCATGAAGGTCTGCCCCAACAACTCGCTCCATCCGACTTTGACGCAAGCCGGACTCGAAGGCCTGTGGACACCCACGCTGGTTCCACGGATCGGCTACTGCGAACCAAGTTGCGTGCTGTGCTCCGAGGTATGCCCCACCGGCGCCATCTGGCAGATCACGCCAAAGGACAAGGGGTGGGTTGTTGGCGTGAGCGGCACGCAGCACCAGCCCGTCCGCCTGGGCACCGCATTCTATGATCGCGGCCGCTGTCTGCCATGGGCCCTCGCCACAGATTGCATCGTCTGCGAGGAGTGGTGTCCAGTTTCGCCCAAAGCTATTTACGTCGAAGAAGCACAGGTGGTCGACGCTGCTGGGAATACAAAAACGGTAAAGCAGCCACGAGTCGACCCAAGCCGCTGCGTAGGTTGCGGTGCGTGTGAATACGCCTGCCCGCTGCAGGAACGGCCTGCCGTCTACGTCACGAGTATTGGTGAAAGCCGTTCGCCCAGCAGCCAGATTCTTTTGAACAGAACTTAAAGAGGGATTGAATGAATATGAAGCGATCGACTTTGTACCTTATTGGAACCTTGGTTATATCCTTGCTCGCCTGCGGAGCTCTCTCGGGATGCAAGAAGAAAAGTGCAAATCCATTCCCGGCGTCGGGCACAGTTGCAGGTTGGGAAAAGTCGAGTGAAACGCGCACCTTCGCACCCAAAGACTTGTGGCAGTACATCGACGGCGACTCGGAGCAATTCATACAGGCCGGCGTAGTTTCCACAGCCACCTCCGATTACAAATATCAGGGACAACTCGAGGCCGTTGTCGATGTCTACACCATGGGTGGACCCGATGGTGCACAGACCATCCTCGAACGCGGGCAAACCAAAGAGGCGCAGAGCGCTCAGGTGGGCGATGAAGGCCTGCAGTACGCGCAAAGTGTGAGCTTTCGCAAGGGCCCCTATCTTGTGCGCATCGTTGCTTACCAGTCTTCCGCATCCGCTCCGCAAGCGTTGATGGCGCTGGCGCATGGTGTCGAAGCAAACCTGTAATGAACCCCGGCACGGCCGATTTTCAGGAACGGGAGTACCAAAATGACAAGCCGTAGAGATTTTTTGAAGGAAGCTGCAACCGGAGCTGTAATCCTCGGCACACATAGCAGCCTGGGATTGACGCACGCGCTCGATCCGCACACTGAGCAGGAAAAGTCCAGAGTCATCATCGCTCGCGATGCGGCGTTGCACAGTTCCGATGGAAAGCTCGACGAAAAGCGCGTTGGCGACCTGCTCGACCGCGCTATCGCTACATATACGGGACGCAAGCGCCCCGTAGATGCATGGAAGCATATTGTTCTCGAAGGCGGCGCCAAAGAGAAGGTGATCGGGCTCAAGACCAACGGGCTTGGCGGCAAAGGGATTTCCACTCATGCCGTCCTCGCATACGCAATCGCGGAACGCTTGCAGCAGGCCGGCGTAAAGCCCGGCAACATCCTCATCTGGGACAGGAACGCGCGCGACCTCGAGGCATGCGGATTGACGATCAATACTGATCCGAGCCGCGTTCGCTGCTTCGGTTCCGATTCTGTGGGCTTCGAAGATGCCGTAGAGAAGTGGGGATCGTCGCACGCTCGCTTCTCGCGGATTTTGACGCGCGAATGTGCGATGGTGATCAACCTGCCGATTCTAAAAGATCACAGCATGTCTGGCGTTACCTTCGCCATGAAGAATATGTACGGCGTGGTCGAGCGTCCGCAGGAACTGCACGCAGGCGGCTGTAATCCAGGTGTGGCCGATCTGAACGCGTTTCCAGTGATCCAACAAAAGATCAAGCTCACCATCGGCGATGCCATGACCTCTGTATACGAAGGTGGTCCGGGGTTCAGACCGGAGCATCTGTGGCAACCCAACGCGCTCATCGTGGGCGAAGACCGCGTAGCCATTGATCAGATCGCTTGGGGAATCCTGGAAAAGAAGCGCGCCGAAGTCGGGCTGAAGACGCTGGAAGCGGTTGGCCGCCCGCCTCGCTACATTGCCACCGCCGCTGACTCGACGCATGCACTCGGCGTGAATGATCCGCGGCACATCAAGGTGATCGAAGTTTGACCGCAGGAACGGTATGAGCAACGAGAGCGAAGGCAAGCTAAACGAGACCGAAGGCACTAGTGACGCGACTCCGCATGGGATGACGCGCCGCGAAGCGCTGTTGCAATTGCTGCGCGTGGGCGGCATCGCGGCTGGTGCGGCAGGCGGCGGCGTCTGGCTCAGCGAGCGCAGCCGCCGTCCCGTGCCTGTCCTTGCACAACAAGCGCGGAAAGATCATCGCATCACCTCGAACAAGCAGTGGCCAAATCTCACGGTGGCACAGTACGCGATGGATGGAAGCGGTCCGCAATCTGGCGAACCGCGTGCTCTCGTGCAGAGAGCTCTCGAGAATCTCGGCGGCATGAGCCGATTCATCGCCCACCAGGATGTCGTGGTCATCAAACCCAACATCGCTTGGGACCGCACACCCGAACAGGCCGCTAACACCAATCCTGAGCTGGTAGCGGAAGTTGTGCGTCAATGTTGGCAAGCTGGCGCGAAACGCGTCATCGTTACCGACGTGAGTTGCAACGAAGCCCAGCGTTGTTCCCATCGCTCGGGAATTGAAGCAGCCGCACGATCCGCTGACGCCGAAGTCATTCTGCCTGATCCCGAAAAGTTCCGCGAGGTAGATATGGGCGGCGTGGTGCTCAAAAGCTGGCCCGTGTTCACGCCATTTCTCGAAGCCGATAAAATTCTCAATCTTCCCATCGCCAAACATCACGAACTTACCGGCGCCACACTCGGGATGAAGAATTGGTACGGCATTCTTGGCGGCCAGCGTAACCGTCTCCATCAGCAGATTCACCAAAGCCTCGCCGATCTCGCTGCCTTCATGTTGCCTACTCTGACCATCATGGATTGCTACCGCATCTTGGTGCGTAACGGCCCGACCGGCGGCAACCTCGAAGACGTCGTGCTTAAAAAGACCGTCGTCGCCGGGACCGATCCTGTGGCTCTCGATGCATATGTAGCCAAAGCTTATTGGAATCTCGACGCCGAGCACTTGCCGTATTTGCAGTTGGCTGCAAATCGCGGTCTTGGGGTTGTGGAGTTCGAAAAGCTTGACGTTCAGGTAAGCCAGTTGGCTTAACCGCACACAACATCATCTTTCGAGATTTCACTGTAGAATCCCATTGGGGCTGCGATGATGCCGTGCTCCTCAGAACACTTCCTCAGTCACACAGAAGGGTGCTAATCCGCCAAACACAACAACCCTGCATCGAACTAGTCTTGCACTATAAAAGCGTTTCGTTTCCAAGTCCCGTCAAGTCGAAAGGGTGCCGCAGTGACGTTGAGCGTGCAAGAGCAGTTCGGACAGATTGATATTTATGTCTTCGATCAAATTCTGCGCGGAAACATCGCACGCGGGATGCGCGTGCTCGATGCCGGTTGCGGATACGGGCGCAATCTCGTTTACCTGATGCGCGAAGGATGCGAGATCTTTGCGCTGGATCAGGATCCTGCGGGCGTTGACCATGTTCGCGCGCTGTCTGAGTCATTGGGAACGAACCTGCTCGCGGAGAATTTTCAAGTTGGTGCAATCGAGCACATGCCGTTCGCCGACGCTCTTGCAGACGTAGTGATCTGTTCGTCGGTTCTCCACTTCGCCCGCGATGACGAGCATTTTCGAGCGATGCTTGCCGAACTCTGGCGAGTGTTAAAGCCCGGCGGCATGTTGTTCTGCCGACTGGGATCGCGCATCGGAATGGATTTCGAGAGAGTTGGCGGCAATCGCTTCATCGTCGGAGATGGCTCCAAGTGGTACCTCGTCGACGAAGAAATGCTCTTGGATCTAACTGAAGAGATGAACGCGGTGCTGGTAGATCCCTTGAAGACAACCATCGTGCAGGACTATCGCTGTATGACAACATGGGTGCTGAGAAAAAGAGGATGAATCGACGCGCACCCGTTTGGACATAGGACTAGCGGGATTTCTAACGGCAGATGGGGAATGCGCGGTTGGGCGCAGATTCCTCAGCCGCCGTATGGCATTGGCGGAACTTTGCCCAAAAGCCGCGCATAAACGCATAAAGCACCGCGATGATGCGCCGTGTGCTCTACCATAGCCCAGACGATTTCGCTCATCGGCTGCCCACCCATGATCGGACCTGGCGGAAGGGGATGCGCAAGTTCCTCCGGCGTCCTGGACCGAAGGAACTGAACAGCCCGCTCGCACGCAGCGACGAAATTTACGCGTGCCGCCGTAAGCGATTTCATCTCCCTCCAGATCCTGCTCTCCTCTTCAAAGTTGAGATCGAATCCTTCTGGCCGCGATGCGCCATCGATGAACCAGTTGAGAGTTTGTGCGGCATGCGCCACCTGCTGCGCTACCGTCATCATCTCTTCACGCGGGCGGAACTCCGAGTCAGCCTCTGCCAGAACGCTGGTGGAGCGCTCAAAGAAAACCTTGCTCGCAAGGATCTGAGTGGCAAAATCATAAAGCGTTGCTGTGTGATTCATGCGCGGCATAGTAGCAGAGTCGGCAAGATTGCACAGTGAGGAACTCAAAAAAGACGAAAGCCCCACCGGGTCCGGTGAGGCTCTCGCTGCAAAAATTGTTTTCCGTCAGGGTCTGTCGTAGAAGCGGAAGAACAGGGATGGCTTCGCGCAGGGTTCGGCACGCGCCACCAGTTCCGTCTGCTGCTTGTCGTTGATCGGCGTGAAGTCCCGTGCCAACTGCACGTTCTCTTCAAGCTGCGCAATCGTATCGCAACCGATAATCACCGTGCTCACCGGTCGCGACAGGGTGTAGTTCATCGCTTCGCGCATGGTCAGCGTGCCGGGCTTGTCGGTCTGGATCGTCATGCCTTCCCACGAATGTTTCTGCTGCTCGATCGGCGGCGGCGTCCACGTGGAAAGAATGCGTCCACGCCCGGGAATCTTCATTCCGATAATGCCCATCTGCTTTTCGACTGCCAGCGGCAGCAGTGCTTCGTTGAAGCTGTAGTGATGTGGATCGGCGGCGTTCATCGCCATCAAAATACAGTCGAAATCATGGCGGTGAATGCACTCGATCAGCGCTTCGGGCCGGTAATGCCCAGTGATGCCGAGATAGCGCACCACCTTCTGTTGCTGCATGTCGAGCAGAGCCTCCATCGCGCCGCCCTTGGCAAATATCTGGTCGACGTCAAACATGGTGCCGACGTCGTGCAACTGCCACAGATCCACATGATCGGTTTGCAGCAACTGCAGCGACTTCTCGATCATGCGCATCGACGCTTCGCGTGTCCGCTCCTTGGTCTTCGTCGCCAGAAACGCTTCGTTGCGGCGCTTCGCCATGACCTTGCCGACATACTGCTCGCTCCAGCGTTCCGGGCCGCCATAAATCGATGACGTGTCGATGTAGTTCACTCCAAGATCGAGCGCGCGCTCCACAATCGGCACCGCAACGTCAAAGTTGTTTGCCTTCTCCAGGGACGCCTGTCCACCCAACGAGAAGATGCCCACTTTATAACCCGTTTTGCCCAGATTGCGTGTGGGCATGGCCGCAGGGGTACGAGGGTTCGAAGGCAAGCCTGGCAGCGATTTGTTCGGCGTCACAGCAAATGCGGACGGCGTAAGAAGCGCTGCGGTCGCCGCACCGCCAATCTTCAAAAAGTCGCGACGGCCCTTATTGCGGGGCGATGCAGAGGTCTCTTTGCTCATGAAGTTGCTCCTCGATCGATCAAAATGCGGGCGACTCCATCATAAACCCGCTTGCTCTGACCATGGTTTCCAACACGGGAATCAGAAAACCATGCCGATATTTGCTAATCTAACAATCAGGGAGCCCAATCATGAACATTACTTCCCCGTTCCTGGTCGTACCGGTAATCGTGGCGGTCTTCTTCGCGTGCATTCTGTGGTCAACCGGCGGCACCGCGGATGGAAGAACGGAAGGCAGTCATCCGGAGCACGGCGCACATTGATTCCTTTCTGCTCACCTTCCGGGCACAACTGAACGCAACTCTATTCCGACTGGAATTAAATTACATTCCCTGGCGGACCGAGAAACTTCGTAAATAAGAAAAGGCCGCTGCGTAGTGACGCAGCGGCCTTCGATTTGCAACCCATTTATTGCGGTTTCTTTTCGTCTTTCTTCTCATCCTTCTTCGAGTCTTTATTGTTGTTCTGTTTCTGATTGTTCGGTGGTGGATTCGGCTGCCGTGGAGCAGCGTCCTGTCTTGGCCTTGGCTGATCGGCCTGACGGTTCGGTGGTGGAGGAGCTTGCCTTTCCTGCGGCTGATACGTCGGCCGTTGCGGCGGAGGCGCAACGTCCCGCTGTTGTGGCGGAGGCTGAACTGGCCGACTCTGAGGCGGTGGCTCAACTTCGCGCTGCTGCGGTGGAGGCTGCACCGGGCGACTTTGCGGCGGACTGTTCGCAGGCGGCAGAGGCGTTACATCTTGATGCCGGTTAGGCTGCGTCGGTCCAAACTCCTGCCGGTTTTGCGGCGGAGCCGGATTCGGTGGCTGCTGCTGATTAGGCCGTGGCTGCTGCTGATAGTTGGGTGGCTGGTTGTTGGGCTGCTGATAACTCGGCCGCGCAGGCTGCTGCGTGTTTGGAGGCGGCGGAACCGGTCTTCCATTCGGCTGCACACCAGGAGCCACGGGTTGACGATCCTGCGGCTGTCGTTCGTTATTGTCCGGCATCGGATTTTGGCGGTCCTGTTGTTGGTAATTTGGTGGCTGAACCGGCCTGCCCGTCGGTTGCACACCGGGGGCTACAGGCTGCGGACGCTGCTGCTGATTATTGTTTGCCGGTGGATTTTGATTCACCTGTGGATTACCCAACTGGGGATTGATTGGCCGCTGAGTTCCCTGCACGGGAGCAACCGGGTTCGCTCGAGGCGCTCCTCCTGGATAAGGACTATTGGGCGCGTTGGGGCGCTGGTCCTGACTGCCCTGTGTTACTGGCATCTGGTTCCCTCGCCCACGGTTTGGAGCCGGAGCCGCAACAATCGTACGACCGGGTAAAGGCCTGATCTGCGGTTGTTGCCTCACTGGGGGAGCAACCGGAGTGGCACCCGGCCGGGCAACAATCTGCCTGCCCTGTTGATTGATCAAATTTGGCCTCTGCACCGACACCGGAACCGGTCGTGCCACCGGACGAGAAACGATCGCTCGAGGCGACGGAGCTACCTGGGGCTGCTGCAGCGCACGCGCCTGCTGCATCTCCCGCGGGTCAACCCTTACTGCAACATTTCGGACCGAGCGTCCCTGCGCGAAGTCGTCCTGCCGCATCGCGGTTGCGCCCCGCGTCTGGTTCACATAAGTGATGTTGGTTACGTTGACGACGTTGACGTAAGTGTTCTGCACGTGTACCCGCGGGGCTTCGCGGATGTTGGTGATGTTCACCCGGTCGATATATTGAGGACTGCACCTGTACCACGGGCGATAGGCTTCTCCCGGCCCTAGTGGGAACCACACCGAAAGACCGCCTCCGCCGCCACCGAAGTGAACGCCGCCCGCAAACACCACCAGCGCTGGCGACCATACCGGTCGCACATTCACTGGACCAGGTACCCAACCCCAGCGATTTTCGTAGTTGACCCAACGGCCGTAATGGAAGGGCGCGTATCCCCATGACTCATCTTCAACCCATACCCAGCCCCAGGGATCGCGATCGATCCAATGTCCGTAGTGATACGGTTGCCAATCTGCCGGAACATCGCGAGGGAACCACACCGCGCCGTATTCTGTGGCAGGCTGCCAGTCTCCGTACGCATCTAGGTCAGCCGCGCCTGGAATATCGGGGCTAACGTACTGGAATGAAACCACCCGCGAAAGATGCTGATCGCGCTCCTGGCTCCAGGAATCGAGATCATCCGGCCCGGCAGGTTGCAGCCACTGCGGATAAACGGGATTCGATCCAGCAAGTTCCAGCGACTGACCATAATCGAGTTCCTGGCGATAATCGCCGGCAGCGGTTATGTCTGCGAATTGACCTAGATTCGTGAACACCGTGGCGCCATCGTTCGGCATGACGTCGATACGCAAATCGCCCGAGTTTGCGAATTCGGCATTCCCGTTGGGCGTGCTGACATCCAGCAGTTGTCGCGGCCACATGCGGTAGCTGTGCAACCGGATCGACCCTTGAGCAACGCCGACATTGATGTTGAATTGTGAATCGTCGACCAGCGTGATGTCGGTATTCGGCCCGACACGGATATAGGTCTGGCCGACCTGTATCTCGGCTCGTCCGTCCGAATCCGTATAGATGCGGTCGCCCGGACCTAGTGGCAAGTTTGGATAGGCCTGGCCCCAATCGTCGGAACTGACTGCCTGTACTGAGACGTTACCGGAGATATAAGAGATGCGGCCGGCTTCAGGAGGAGGATCATCCTGACCCCGCACCGAAGTGACCATCACCAGCGCAGCAGCGCAAAAGGCGATAATCGGGATCTTTTTGGAGGAGCTGAGAGCAAACATAAAAAAGAGTTCCTTTCGTTTTGTACCGCGCCGGTTTATCTCGCCAGGGCTGTGAATCGACCGACAGAAATACACCTAGCTTCTGCAGCTTTCACATACAACTTGCTGATTACAACCAGTCTTCTTCGATCGAACTATTGAGAATACTAACCCCGGTCCCTGGAGAAAGTAGTACAAAGATGTTGAAGCTTAATAGGGGACCGAGGAACCGCTTGGCACGCCGGACCGTATTACGCGGGGTGAGGGTAATCTGATGAATCGGAAAGCTATTTGTATTTTGGCCGGAACAGCCTTGGTTACAAGCATCGCGGGCTGCCGGGTCCATGTAGATAAGGATGCAAACGGTCAAGAAAAGAATGTCCAGGTGGACACACCATTTGGGGGTGTCCACGTAAATACCGACCAGATTTCAGCCGCCGATCTAGGCTTGCCGGTGTATCCCGGCGCCGACATCGTGAAAGATAAGGACCACGACAAGTCTGCCGACGTAAACATGGGATTCGGCGAGTGGACACTGCGGGTGCGGGCCGTCAATTATGCGACTGTCGATTCGCAGGATAAGGTGACGGCTTTCTACAAGAAGGCACTCGGGCGCTACGGCGATGTCATTACGTGTCAGGGCAATTCTCCCGTCGGAACGCCCGTTGCGACCTCAGAGGGGCTGACCTGTAGCGATAACGGCAATCACGGAAACGTGAAGATTGACGATAAAGATATCGGCGTAAACGGAGGCCTGCAATTAAAGGCGGGCTCGAAACGCCATCAGCATATCGTGGGTTTCCAGGATCCCCTTGACGGAAAAACTCGATTCGCACTGGTCGCACTTGATCTGCCTGGCAGCGGCAATGGCAGCAAAAGCGATTAGCGAACTAGACGGCTCCTGGTACAAACGCAATCGGCATTATTTGCGGGTAATCGGGGTGTAATGACCTAGAATTCCACCACAGGTATCACACCCCAATTCATCGGAGCCCCAAAGATGCTTATTTCAATTGCCCGCCTTTCCCCGGCGGCGCTGCTGGCCGTTGCCACGGTTTTGTATGCCGCTGATAAAGCGAAGCCCGCGCCGGTCCCCTCAACCGTAGATCCTTACACTGAAGTCCAGCCCGCTACTGAATCCCTGGACATGACAATGTATCAGCGGATTCGCGATGAAGGCTTGAATCATTCGCACGTGATGGAATTTGGCTCCGCTTTGATGGATGGCATTGGCCCCCGTCTCACCGGTTCCCCCAATGCCAAGAAAGCTAATGAGTGGACACGCGACACACTGACAAAAATCGGACTCGAAAATGCGCACCTAGAAGATTGGGGCGAATTCGGCCTTGGCTGGCAGCAGATGAATACCTGGGCGCGCATGGTCACACCCGACACTGCCGTGCTGATCCTCCAGGCGACTCCGTGGTCTCCCGCGACATCGGGTCCCGTAACCGGGGACGTAGTCTTCGTCAATATTCAAAACGATAAAGACTTCGATCAATACAAAGGCAAGCTCTCCGGCAAGATCGTCCTGTACGGCGCCATGCGCGATGTTCCTGTCGGCGACAAACCGCTCTTCGAACGCAACACGGACAAAGATCTCGAAGATATCGCCGTGTTTCCCGTGAACGGCAATGCGGGCGTTGCCCCGGATATGCAGGCACGCATGCGCAACTTCATGGAACGCATGCGCATGATCGACAAGGTGGCGCAGTTCTTCGCCGATGAGAAAGTGGCCGCGGTGATTGAACCAAGCCGCGATGGCAAGAACGGCGGCGGCAGCGGCGGCACATTCTTCGACGACAACGGCGCCACACTCGGCCGCACGCCCTATCTGACCGACAAGCGTGTCAAAATTCCAGTCGCGGTTGCGGCCATCGAAAGCTACGGTCGTCTCTACCGCCTCACGCAGGCGCATGTTCCCGTGAGCGTCGAAATCAACATCGATACGAAATTCACTGGCGAGCACGAGCACGCCTTCGACACGGTTGCAGAAATTCCCGGTACCGATCCGAAACTGAAAGATCAGGTTGTGATGCTCGGCGGACACCTAGATAGCTGGATCGCCGGAACCGGGGCAACCGATAATGGAGCCGGAACAATCGTCGCGATGGAAGCTGTTCGCATCCTGAAAGCCCTCGGAGTCAGGCCCCGTCGCACGATTCGCATCGCCTTATGGACTGGCGAAGAGCAAGGCCTATTCGGATCAAGGGGCTACTGCAGACAGCACTTCGGATCTGCCGCACTTTCCACCGCGCCCGATCAGGCGGCGCTCCCCGAATTCATGCGCCGCGCTACCGGCCCACTCGAAGTCAAACCGGAACAGAAGCTCGTCTCGGCGTATTTCAACGTCGACAACGGCTCAGGTAAAATTCGCGGCGTTTATCTGCAGGGCAACTCGGCCGTGTCTCCCATTTTTGCGCAATGGATCGCGCCGCTCAAAGACCTTGGCGTGACCACTTTGACAATGAGAAACACGGGCGGCACTGATCACCTGAGTTTCGATGCAGTTGGAATTCCTGGCTTCCAATTCATCCAGGATGACCTGGATTATGAAACCCGCACTCATCATTCCAACCAGGACGTGGTGGAGCGGCTTCAACCGGCCGACCTGAAACAGATCGCGACAGTCGAGGCGATTTTCGTATACAACGCAGCCCAGCGCGACGAGATGATTCCTCGCAAACCGTTGCCCGACCCGGCAGGAGAGGAAAAGCGCCGTGCGCCCATTGAAGGAATCTTCCCCGGCACTACACTAGCCGCGACTCCGGACAAGCAATAGTCTTACAACCAGTTTTCAAACCAAGCCCGCCCGGCGGAAGTCTGGCGGGCTTGCTCATCGCCAGGGTCTGGCGAGCGTACTCCTCTCGGAGGTACCGACGGCCTCTTCGGAACTCCGACACTTTTCCGGCGCCGGAGGCGATATCCAGGCTTGAGCCAAAGCGAGAATCAACTTGCTGCTGGCTCGAAGCCATCGCGCTGGGCATTCTGCTACACTTGTCAGAGCGTACCAAGCGGGAAAACGCACCAGGCCGCGCCCGATGATACGCATCCGCAAACCAAGTTCGGGGAGTGGCTCAGCCTGGTAGAGCACCTGGTTCGGGACCAGGGGGTCGGAGGTTCGAATCCTCTCTCCCCGACCATCTAAACAACACACAATAAATTACTTACAAGCACATTTGCAGCGAACCCGTTTCACTAGGTCACCCAAAAAGTCACCCATAAGAAGGGTGACCCAGAATCGTATCTTTCAAAAATCAGTCGAACCTCCTTTCTAAAGACACCCCCTGACAACCAACGCTGAACGGCACTTCGATTCAGGATACCCATCGGTAGGTATTGACTAGACTGGACATCTTTACCAACTTCCTTCCATGCCAATGTAGAGGCAAGCGAAATACAGAACCCCGATGACACTAGGAAGCCCTCTCACCTCCACATTCATTGCACGAATTCAATCCGATAAGGAATTTCCAGCTGCACAGAATGATTCTGGGATCTGCGTGTCTGCAACCCAACCTTTGGCACAAGGGTGCGCCTCCCCAATTCGAGATCAGCCCATCATTCTGTATGACGAGCCTCCTCACCACTGGCCAGCATATTGATTTTGTTTGGAAGAAGCGCGGACCTGAGTTTCGGTTACCGCTCTGAATTCCGCGGGTGAAGGGCGCACTTGCAGATGAAAGAAGCTGCTACAATCGGCGAAGGTCCTCTGTTGCTAGGAGGTTATTGCCTTGAATGTTTTGACGG
Source organism: Telmatobacter sp. DSM 110680 (assembly GCF_039994875.1). GTDB lineage: Bacteria > Acidobacteriota > Terriglobia > Terriglobales > Acidobacteriaceae > Telmatobacter. The sequence continues at coordinate 5,813,628 of NZ_CP121196.1, forward strand.
TAGTTTTGCAAGTGATCAATCTCGTAACCGCCCTCGCCCGTCTCTGCTCTTGGATCAAGGAGCTTATAGAAAAAAATATCAAGGTTCTGGTATCGCCATATCAGACGACGGTCGTATATAGCTGATTTTAAGTACATTGCGTGACGTCCGATGAAAAATCCAGCCGATACAGGTTCTGACCCTGAATACAAAAAGCGCGCGCATCTACACGTGCTCCGAATTCAGAACGACGAAGAAGAACAAGCCGAGGTTCGCAGGGCGGGACGAAAAGCCGGCAAATTGACACATACCCTCAGGCAGAATCTGCGCAAGTGTAATCCGTTACAGCTCAAAGCAGCGAAAAAGGAATGTGATCGGTTGATCGTGTTCCATAAATGTCCTCCCAGTCCCTCAGACTGTCGCAAGGGATTTACCGAGGATGTCTTGGTTTCGATCCCGGTGAAGGATAAGAGGTATCAGCTCGAAATCCGACGCGCCATCAAGCGAAACGCGAAGACAATGAACATGACAATCTACTTCAATGGCCCCTATCTCTACTCCTATTCCCGGGACGGGCAGTACATCAAGGGGGATTACATCGGCAAGAAAGAGGACTGGAGAAGGAAGAAAGTGCCCCGCAAGGTCCAAGCGGCGGCACTTCCATTTACCACCGAGAGCGTTGTGAGGGAGCGCGTCCATAAGATTGAATCTGAATACAGTTCTGGAGAGCGGACGCTAGGCTGATCCGGCAGTGGCTAGTATCGACCTTCACAGCGAACGCATTTTGCTGTTCAGCCGAAAAATCACCTATAAGAACGCGACCAAGTTACACTGTTGTTCAAATCCAATTCCCTTCTCGGGCCAACCGTGATTACAGATTTGAACGAACTCATACTGCTCTGCCGCTCTGAATCCGCCCGTTCATACATTTCCGAAGCTGTTAGTTGCTACAACGGGAGAGCATATCGCTCGGCGATCATTGCAACATGGATCGCGGTTCTATTCGACTTCATTCACAAACTACGCGAACTTGAGATGGCGGGTGATAACGCGGCTCGCCAGAAGCTCGCCACCTTCGATGCCGCAAGAAATACAAGCGATTTGAGGGCATCGCTTGAGTTCGAACGGAACCTTGTGGATTCCGCCCGAGATGATTTTCAGTTCATTTCTCCGATCGAAGCAATCGACATCCAGCGTCTGTTCGATGATCGGAATAGGTGTGCACACTCTTCAATGGTTTCCCCTGATGAGCCGTATATGCCCTCAGCTGAATTGGCGCGCACGCATATTTACTCGGCGGTCACAATTTTGCTACAACATCCTCCAGCCCAAGGGAGATCGGCTCTTGACCGCATCTGGGCCGATATCGGTTCAGAGTTCTTCCCTAAAGATACAGAGGAGGCGCTCAGATTTCTCAGAGACGGCCCTCTTGGAAGAGCACGCAAACCTGTCGTTCGGGACGTGATAATCGGGTTAACAAAGGACGTTCTCAAGGAGCGAAGGAAGCAGGCCGAGAGGGCGCGCCAGATTGCTGCATTGAGGGCAGTTTTCCTCCTATATCCGCAGGATGCACGAGATGTCATCGCTGAAAAATTGTCACCTATTTTCGATGCTGTCTCGGATCAGAACTTTGATCTGGCAATTCGATACATCTCCAACGTCCAGCAGGCGTGGGAACACATCGGTATACCAGCCCAATTGAAGGCAGTCAATTACGTCCAAAACGGTCCGACTGAAACGTCTTACAGGTACCTGCCGCATGCTTTGGACGTACATGCACTCCGTGAATTGGCCTTATCGCGAATACAAGAAGTGGATGATGATACATTTGCAAAACTAATCAAGGCGAGGCCCGCGTCAGCTTTTATCCCACGAGCAATACTCCTCTGGTCAGAGTCACGTGGATGGCGGACCGCGGAGGCCAGACTCGAGCAACTCATTATTCCTCTATCCTCATTGTTTTCGAGCGCTGAGATTAACAAAATTGCAGAGGCCTTCTCTGCCAATGATCAAATAACTTACGCATCTGGTACCACAGACGGCCTGTTGGAAGTTCTCCAAGGTATGCAAAATCCAGATAGCGCCAAGGTCGAGTGGAAAAAGATATACGATGTTCTAAATACCCACAATTACTATGCGGACGGTCGAGGTTCCGATCTGCGGGAAGCGTTAGAAACCCGATTCGGTTTCAGCGGTCCAAGTTGACGTTGAGGAATCACAACTCGGACGCTCTTGTGTTTTCCTCGCTCCAATTTGACGCCGGAAGAGGCATTCAACCCTAGTCATCTTCAACCACAGCAAACAGCTGTTCAGGGAATGCATCCGCCTTCGCTTTTGGTGCCTCACCATCTAGCTTCGCCTTTAGGCGCATGGCCTCGCTCTCTCTGTATTGCTTTGCTTCTGGTGTATCTACAAACTCAACATCAAGTCCTTGAGACCGCGCAAACTGAGATATCTCATCGAGCGTCACTCTAAAGTATTCCTTGCGCGGATTAACGAGATTCAGACGACGATCGGCGAACTTCGTGTGAAGTGCCGTTTCGAGGCCCGGAGCATCGTTGGAGAAGATCATTGCATGTATGTCAAAGCCGAACGGAACGGCAGCACCACTCAATTCCTGAATACGGTCATCTGGCTCCAATCTTCGCGTCATGCCAACCTTGAATACATTCTCACCAAATGAGCCAACGTTCGAAATGACGTAGACATGACCCATTCTCGTGAGTTGCGACATCGAAACCGCTCGATCTTGCTTCGACTGCGCATCGGCCATTCGCTTCTCAAGGACCTGAATCTCGATCTGAATTGCTTCGAGGTGTTCGCCAGTTGCGGTTTGAAGTGCTTCATGGGCAGCAGCAATGGCTTTCTCGGCCTTTGCCTTCTCAATCGCCGCCTCTCGTTGAGCCCGCTCGAAGTCCTTTTGAGCGCGTTCTTCTTCGCGCATTCTTTCTCGGTCCTCGCGAGCTTTTTCTTTCTCTTCCTGCTTCTTCATTTCATACTCGTGCGTAAGCCGAAGCTCAGCAAGGCACAATTTGAGATAGGGATCAGAAAGCCGGGTTTTAACGACCTCTCCAAGCAAATTCATCGCGTCGAATGATTTTTGAATTCTCTCGATCATTCGTGTGGCATTGTTCCAGCTGACTCTTGCAACTGCGGCATCGCATTCGCCATTGAAGGCTCTCAACATAATTTTAACTTGCTTCTTAATCATTCGCTTCCCTTCAGCGAGATTGTTATTCACAGTCCAACCTGATGGGTAGATTGCCGCCTTATCGTTCTTAATGCATTCTTTTTTCTGCTCGTAGACCTTCTGCAGTTCATCCTTGTATTTCTCTGAGGTTTCGAAAGAGTATTCAGGCCTATATAGACCGAACGACATGTCGTCCGAGGTCGACTGGAGAAGAGATACTTCTAGCTGAAGCCGGTCGTACGTCTCTTTAGCCTTGTTGTAGGCAACGGTGAGGTCGGCAGCCTTGGCTTTAGCTTTACTGACTGCCACGACAGCGGCACCTTTAGCATCTTCGATTTCTCTCGCGCTGCTTGCCTTGATTTCTTCAGTGTGCTGTCTAACGCGTTCTGCTTCTTCTTCCAACGATAGTACGGGCCTGAAACGATTGACGATGGCTCGATATTTCAATCCGAAGAAGATTGCAGCTGAAGCCGAACATACGGCAACACAAATGAGCAAGACTTGCATGGAATTGCCTTTCAAACTTGTCTTTATAAGTGCCTTAATTCTATTCCGATATGTCTCCCCGCGCAGATACGAGCGGAACTAGGGTAATGAAGTGCACCTCTTCAAAGCCAGTTCGACGTTGCTGAACGCCATCCTCGAAATCCTTCGCTTATTGAAAAGGCAATTGACTCACTGCTCTCGTGTGTTCTGCATCACCATGCGACCACAAGGTTGCATTGACGGGAATGGACCTAGTGCCTAACTATTTCTTTCATGGAAAGAACATTCTTAAAAATCGCTCGCTACGCTCTTGTTGTTGTCATTGCACTTGCGCTTTTGGTTACGGTTCTCTCGGCAGCATATGGAGGCATGCAATTTTGGCCAGCTAGCCAGTCGCGCGATACAAAGATTTCGATTGCCCTTAAGGACGTAATGCCACACAAAGAAGCCGAGGCTAGGTCCTCCGCTGCATCGCCAAATCGATCAGAGATCGGAGCCGACGCGGCGGTCAGCGGGAAATGCTTATCCATATCGTCGGGACTGAACAGACTCTCGGCGCAGATTGGCTGGGACACGAAGGAACAACAAGCTTACAACCCAGACACATTGGCTGTTGATACCAAGACTGTCGTCGAGTACGGGTCCACGCTGAACACCCAGAAATTCTGTTCATTTACTGGAAAATTCATTAAAGAACAAAACGAAAAACTCGCTCCGTACATCAAGGGAATCAATTTGACGGATAGTTATTACGATTCGCTTCAGGCCGTGCTCACTGAGACGTTACAGAATGCAGATAGTGTCCGTTCGCTACCAACGGGCGATCCAAACAAGTACTATTTCGTGTCCTTCATTACCGCCTTCAACGACAAGTACGCGAAGTCCATTGATGACTTGAGGGATGCAGCAATTCAACGAGAGTCCGATTACGCCGCTGCGAAAGTCAAGGGCGCTGCGTTTCTTTATATTGCAGGGTCGGCGTTCGCGTTTTTCTTTGCGTGTTGCCTGATCTTGGTTTTCATACGAATAGAGGTCAACACAAGAGAGTTGGTGGAAGCTGTCCGAGCATCGCAGGGTCAACTGACATCAATTCCATTGAGCGCACCTGATGAAACAGTATCCGTTTAAAACTCTGTCCTCCTTCCGCACGCCCAAGCGTCTCAAAGCTTGGGCGGCCTCACTTTCACTTGCCACCTTGCCGCAAACCGTAGCGGCATACTCTCCAATATGGTTCTTGGCATCCACCGCTGTAATCGTTTCAGCAATCGCTGGCGAAATGGGTACGGGCAGCAGCGCCATCAAGGTGCTTAAAACGTGAAACTGTTTCATTTGTTCCCTCGTGCAATCGGATCAGAACAGGTCGATATCTGAATAGCTGAAGCCTTTTTCGCTCAGGGCTTGCAGTCTCTCTGCATACCGCGCTTCTCCCGCTTCTAGTGTAGGATGAATCTCAGTTTCGGGCTCATCCCACACTACTTGTCCACACTCTTCATGCCATTGGGCATGGGCTTCACGCAAGATGACTGACCGTCCCCCTCTCGTCTGAATCATCCAAACGCAATTCATAGAACTCCTGATCGCGCATTGGGGCCTTTGAATCATCAGTTCTGGCGAGGATTTCCTGCGTATCAAGAATGATGCGGCACGGGAACCGAAAGCACAAATCCCGAGAATTGGGCTGAAGTAGCCAAGATGGGTTTGCTGTCAGCAAACAACTTGCGATTGATGCAACACTTTTAGCAAACTTGATTTCATGCTTCCAACGCACTTCATGGCTAACCGTTGCTGGCACGATACCAGCAGGTTAAGCGGCTCTGGACAGCCGCTGCCATGCTTATCTATTGATTGTTGTTAGATTCGACGCGATTGTGTTGGTCTGACGCTCAAGCTCATCAAGGTCGTCCTTGTCAGCATTGATGATGCTCAGGTTTCCCGTGATGGTGTTGGAGGTCTCATACAACGCATCAAGGTCGTTGCAGTCGTTGTTAATCACCTGAAAGTTGCCAACGATGGCGTTAGTAGTTTGGAACAAGTCATCGATGTCAGTTTCGCTTTCCTCGATGGCCTTCAGGTTGACGACAATGCGGTCAGTGAGTTCAGCAAACTTCTCTGCATCTGCGAGGGATGTGATGCCATACTGCTCCGGTACAAAGCGCTTCATATTATTCTCCTCTGTGGGTTGTGGGGCGTCAACCGCCCGGTAAGTTGATTTGGGGATTCTTCCCCGTCCTATGAGCTTTTTCGGGTTCATTTCCCCCAAATCAAATTCGATATCCCTTCTACTGCGGCGGCCCTCTGTTCCCACCATGTTCCCGTGTAGATGTTTTGTGTCACGTCCACAGTCGAATGCCCCATGTTGTCACGGGTCACTTCAGGGCTTGCACCAGTTCTCATTGAAAGGCTGGAATGCAAGCGCCTCAGGTCATGGAACGTGCAGTGTGGAAGATTTAGCTTTTCCAGAGTTGGCTTCAGATGACGTTTGAGCAGGTTGCGCCTGTTGAGGGGTGCGCCATTGCCAGCGCAGAAAACTAAGTCATTTGGCTTGCGGTACTTCGTATTCTTCCAAGCTGCTTCCAAGCACTTCTTTATGGCGGCATTCAATGGAATTTCACGGTCACCCGCATCGGTCTTAGTATCGTCGAACTCCCCTTCATAGAAGCGCTCTTGAATCTGAATACGGTCTGGCAAAATCCGTTTCCACCTCAACGCTGCAACTTCTCCGAAGCGAAGTGAGCCGTTAATCATGAGGGTGGCAATTGCATTCGTTGGAGAAGGCAGAGCTTCCAGCACCTTCCGAATATCAGCCGGGGTCATTAGGCTGCGCTGCCGCCTTATCAATCGAGGCAGACGAACCCCAACCACAGGATTTTCCTTAAGCAGCCCCCAGCGCTTGCCTTCGTTGAGAACAACCCGAAAGCAGCCGTGCAGATTACGAATGGTCTTTGGTGCAAGGTTCGTTTGTGCATTGACGAAATCCTGCACGGCAACACGCCTGATCCGATTCAGCCTTGTGTCGCCAAATTTGGGTATCAGATAGGTGTCCAAATAGAAGTCATAGTTCATGCGGGTCGAATTCTTCAGATGGCAAGAAATCTTCTCCCTGTACATCTTTGCCAGCGACGAGAACGTATCGCCATCGTTGGAGCAGAGCTGTGGTGAATTGTTCCGTTCATTCACCTGTTCCATGAACTCATCGGCACGCTTCTGGGCTTCCCTTTTGGTGGGAACGTACTTTTTCGACCATTTCTTGCCGCGCTTCGTGCGGGGCGTGGTTGTGTAGTCCCAGTAATCAATCCTCCACTTGTCCCCGAAATCCTTGACCGTCACGTCTTGATATCTTTCCCTCACCAAAACCCTCCGTGGCTTAACGTCCGGACAGATACCAGTAAGGTCGAGATATTTCAAGCTGCTTGCCATCGGTGCGTTCATGAATTCTGCTCCCCGATGGCACGCAAGAACGACCGCAATTGGCCGCAACGGCAACGGACGTAACGCCCGATGTTGAACAGTGGCAAAACAGCTTTGTGCTGGTATACCCAACTGGCGGGGACACGGAGGAGGAATGCAATCTCCGGTGGCGTGAGGATGAAATCGCACGAGCCGTCACCGGTGCACTCGTGCTGAATCAGAATCGATGCGTCTTTCGACATGGAAGCCCTATCAAACCAGCCCGTATTCTCCAGCCCGAGCCAGGCCGACGTTCGGGGCTTCCGATGGGCGTGATTCCGTACCGTTTCAAAGGTCGAACGAGGGCCGGAGCAATTTTGGATGGGATTGATATGAAGGCTGAAGAACAGAATCTGCGATTGGCTCATGGATAGGTAGTTCGCTGTCTCTTTCATGTTCAAAAGGCGGTTTTCCATCCCCAGCTATGCGTGAAAAGCAATTTCTCCTCTCAATTCTGTAAACCTGCTTGCGGAAAAGTTGCCAAAGGTAGAAACTTGGGAGCATGAGCAGCCCCGCAATCAAGCAAAACAGCATTCCTGCGCCTCATGAGTGCGGTGCTGTCGTCATTCCCTTCCCTGTGCTGAGAGGAGAAACAGCTATTCGCGCAGAAGGGAGCATGAAGGACTTCGTCCTGTTCCCCGTCGACCAGATCAAAGGGCTGCCAACAAACGCCAAGCCCAGCCCGTTTTCGCCCTACTCCTCCATTCTTCGGTCAATCGAACAATATGGAGCATGGAGTGCCGTCCTGATCCACAAAGACACTCACGCCCTGATTGCAGGGCGGTCGATTGTTCTCGCCTACCGTGAGTTAGCCAAAAAAGACCCTGAAAAATGGAAGTCCATACTAGTCAAGTTGATGCCTTGCAAGCCCGGGTCTCCTGAGGCTGAATTCCTTGCCAACGACACCGACCTGCAGCACAAGCGGCACAACAAATTTGAGGAAAATCAAATCCTTTGGCGGCAGCATCAGTTGTGGGAGCAGCTCCACCCGGAGACAGCTCAAGGCAAAGGAAGGTCGAAGGCACAAAAGGAAATCTTTTCCTTTTGTCGACAGGAAGCCGCGTGGCAAGATTGTGACGTTCGCACCATCGCAATCAAGGTTGAATGCGCGGCAAAGCTCAATCCTGAGGTGCGGGATGAGATACGAGGGCTCCATGATGCCGAACCGTTGGACCCCAACGATGGTGGCGAGACGTTGGAATTCGTCCAGAGCCGGGCGAGCAAGTTCGAAACGACCCAGACCGAGCAACGTGAACTGATAAAGGTTCCGCTCGAACAGCAGCCAGCTATTTGGAATCTCTATCTGCATCCCTCAGAAGCCAAAACCACCCACATGGCAATTAACAATATTAAAGACGCTGTCAAAGTCTTCAATATGGACGCCCAAATCGGGAAATACGGTGAGCTACCAAACCGCCTATTCCCTATCATATGTGCTGATTTCGCCAGCCCAGAAGGCCTCGCCTGTATTGAAGAGGATTCGGTGCAACTCTTTTTGATGGATATCCCGTATAACGAGTTGAATCTTATCCCCAGCATATTCGATACATGTTTCCCAAAGCTGGATAAGGAGCGCGGCCAGATAGCCATCATGTATGGCAATCATCGTCTGGCCTTTTATACTATCGTGGGTCCCTCGGTTGAGAAATACGGTCTCATATCCCGTGACGAAATTCAGATTATCAACCCTCCCGGGTCGGCATCGAGTGCAGCAAACCCAGAGAAAATGATTCGCTGTGATAAACCGGTTGCTGTGTTTTCTGTTAATCGTGCCTACTTCCCCTGCAACGACGTCATCATGTCGGCTGGCCCTGAAAAAGACCTTGATCAGTGGCAGCAACCCGTACCGGATTTCGAGGAGTTGATCCAACGTCTATCTGACCCGAACGACCTCGTTGTCGACCCGTTCGCCGGGACTGGAACCACCTTGATTGCGGGTTTGAAGACAGGACGCCGGGTATGGGGATGTGACAAAGACCTAATGATGACTGAGAAAACCAAGACGCATTTTGTTGAGTGTGGGTTAGTCAGCCCAACAGCAAAGGAAGCTGAATTGACGAGTTAATAACCGTTCCAAGGCAACATTCAAGGCGAAGGCTCCTCGGATTTCGAGGAGCTTTTTATTTTCCGTGAATGAATTGAGAGAGCATTTCGCGGTTCACGCATATTAGGTGAGTCGGCAACTCCGACCAAGGAATGAAAATGATTTACAAATACGATCCGAAGACACCTGACGCTATCTATAAAGCCATTGAGGACGCAGTCAGAGAAGCTATTGAAAAGGCAAACACGATTTTAGACCCGAGGATATTCCAGTTTGTTGGGCTTGAATGCAGCAAAACCATCCAAGTTAGAAAAAGCGATCCATGTGGTGAGGCAATATTCCCGGCGAGGGCGTATGTAACGGAGTTGTGTGTGGATGGCACGAAGGATATCCACACGATGGACGTTTTTGTCATGGCTCAAAAGATCTATAAAAACACGTTTGAATTATCCGTGTCTTGCACTGCAATCAATTCGCACTATAGTGTTCCCGATTAAAACAGACGCTTTAAGGGAACCCAATCACCACGTGATGACAAGAAATGCCCGGATCTAAAATAGCGACCCGGGTATATTCCTTTGTCGCTCCGAATACGGAGCACCTAAAGAAAGGGAATTTATGACTAACTTAATCGCATTCAACGCTACACAAGAAGAACTGGAATCGCTCACTAGGATTCATACACACCTTTACTACAACGCTGAAATGAGAGTCCTTCACATGGCTCATACGTCGGACCTCACGATCAGACAGTTCATTGGGGGTACAGAGTGAACGCAACGAAAGCTGATTTCATCGTTTCCGATATGCCTGAAGGATCATGCAAAGGAATCTCCCCGGCACCACAAACGCCGGGGAGCGACACGGATGAAGAATCACTGATGGCGAGTGCCCTCCTTCTCTGGAGCGAGCACGATACGTGCGTGGCTAGGCTCGCTCCAATCCTATATATGCTTTGCAAGAAGCTGAAGGCGCAAGGCAAGAAGGGCAAAGGATTCAGAGCGTGGCTGGTAGAAAACAACAAGAATCCAACTACCGCCTATCGGTGGATAAGAGAGTACACGGAAGAGAAAGGCATCGCACTCCCTAATGTTCATAAGGCGAAAGCAAAGCATACTTCGTGCCACTTGGCACAAAGTTCCGATACAGCGAATGCAAAGGCCACTGTCGGTTCCAGTGTCGCCAATCCGGCTTGGCACATATCGCAAATGAACGAATCAGAGCAGATCGCACTCTTAGACATTGGCTCGTTCGCGGAAACATTGAGCAAGGCTAAAGAACTGATTGAAAAGCTAGCCAAGGAGTTCCAATCGGCTTCGCAATCCTACGACCCACAAACACAAGAACTCGCAGTCTACGGTGACCAGAACTATCAATGGACTCCTCCCAACAATTCCGCAGAAATCGCAAGGGCACAGGCGTACATGGTTGCACTCACAACAACCTTGAGCGCGCTTAACCGTGAGGCGAAACAGGCTCGCGCACTTGTGGCCATGTTCAAGAAATATATCGAGAAACTGAATAACAACAACCAGCAGGAGTTCTTCCAAGTGGTACCGAAGAAAGTGCCGCTACCTGTGAACGAGCTCCAGCTGGAGGTTGCGTGAAATCGCCTAGCCTACTCCACTTCCAACATCTCACGAACGGTGTATCGCCCAGCATCGTCACGGCGAGTGACAACGAAGCCTTCCGGTGGGCAATCGCGTTCAATGCGAGCCGTCCGCTCATATTCACGGGCTAGTTCCGATGCTTCGTCCTTCGAATCCACCGCACCGATGATTTGATACATGTCGTCACATTCAACCACCAAGATTCCGTAGTTCATCGCCTTCCTCCGATGGCAATGAGTGCGCATCTGCTCAAGCACGCCCTCATCTTCCAGCGAATTACTTTTCCTTTCCGGGTATATTCCTAGAGCACTAAAGAAGGACGCACAACAATAACAGGACGCAGAACAAAGTAGACGACACATAACAGTTACTGCTAAGAAAACGCAACAATAACCAATATCAAAGGATAAATAGCAAATGAATATTACAGAAACAGGCAAGCAGTTTGTTAAAGGCAACGATTTTAGATGCGCCGTCGCGACCATTGCGACTTTGGCAGACGACGACACTTTTTTCGACACCATTAGGGTTTATACGGCTCTGAGTCTATGTATGGCTCCAGATCGAAGCGTATCCACGGAGGATGACGCTATAGCTGCATTTATCGACACGCATCCAAAGGAAATTGCAGATGCGGCGGCCCCGGCGTTACGTGCAATTGTGGGACGATAAGGGGCGATTATGAGCAGATCAGACTCGCCATTCAAAGAAGCAGACTTTACCAGAACTGGTATCGTCTGCTTCGGAAAGTTCAAAGGGCTGCATATTTCAGCATTACCACTGGAGTTCTACAAATATCTGGTTGTCCATTATCGGTTCAACCTTGCAGTTCTTACAAATCAAAGAACGAATAATAAGAAGTAATGCGAGCTACGGCTCGACAGGAGTGCCACGATGGCCATATTAACGCTTCAAGAACAACAAGATATTAAAGCTGCAAAAGAACATCTACAAAATGCAGCTCTTTCAGCTAACGAAATTCTTCAGATTTCAATTCACATGCCAGACGCCTTCGACAATTATGAAGAAGGCATGAAGAACTGCCTTGAACATGGCAAGGAAGCCATTTTTCAAGCCTCACAGTTCCTCTATAAATCGTATGGGAAACCAGCTACAAAAGCTGCACTCAAAAAGGAAGTCACCCATTTCGTAAAGAAGGGTCAAGAAGAAGCCGTCGACCTACTCATCGACAAGGTTTATGACCTTCCTATAACCGATTTGAATTATTCGGTTGCGAACCTGAAGCGGTTTATCAGCTTTCAGCGTGCAAGGAACGCTTACAACAAGATTGCTGATGATTTTTTAAAGGCATACAAGAACCAAGATGAAACAGCCTTGCTTAAGATTCCATCAAATCTAGCTGAATACATGAAGGTTCCCGTATCCAGACAGGGTGTTCTCACTTGCTTGGATGATGTAGTCGAACAGCATGTGGAATGGTTATGGAACCCATATATTCCACTTGGGAAGATAACAATGTTGGAAGGTGACCCCAGTTGTGGAAAGACCTTCTTGTCGCTGGCACTTTGTAAGCAGGTGACTAATGGTGAAAAGATGAACGGGCAATCGGTTCCACCTGAAAACGTGCTGTACTTGACGGCTGAAGACGGAATGGCAGATACCATTAAGCCTCGGTTCGTAGGTTTGGGTGGTAATCCCAAGTTCTTCTACGGTGGTGCGGAACTACCTGACGGCTCCCTGATGTCAATGTCTGATACAGACGTGTTGGAAAGCATGATTAGGGAAAAACTGCCCAAGCTTATCGTCATCGACCCGTTGAGCGCATTCTTAGGTTCAAAGGTCGATATGCATAGGGCTAATGAAGTCCGCCCGGTGATGGCTGGCTTGGGAAGGTTGGCTGAAAAGTATAACCTTGCTGTAATCGTAATCCGGCATTTGAACAAAGGAACAGGTAAGGCTAGCTATCGTGGTCAAGGTTCCATTGATTTCACTGCCCTCGCTCGTTCCGTGCTGGCCGTAGGTGCTGACCCAAACAATCCAGAATTACGCGCCTTCATCCAAACCAAGTGTTCGCTTGCCATGAAGGGGTGTGCTCAGGGATTCAAGATTATTACCAACTCCTTCAACCAGCCTGAACTGATATTCACAGGGGACAGTGAGCTAACGGTAGATGATTTGTTGGCTGAACCAGCTGAAACCACTAAAGCCGACGATGCCGTTCATTTCCTTGAAACGGTGTTGAAGGATGGACCGTTGGCACCAAAGGAAATCAAGAAACAAGCGAAAGACGCCGGACTTGGTGAAAACACATTGCAATCTGCCAAACGTAAGCTTGGTATCAGAGTTAGCTGCGTGGACAAGAAGAAAGGTGAATGGGTGTGGAGACTGTCCTGATAGTTGAACTCATTGCTTGGGACGGAAGGGAAAGTTGAAGGAATAGAAAGGTGAGTGCGAACAACCTGCTCAACGCAACCCCCACCTAGTAAGTACATATATATATATCAATTACCTTATTCTTAGGAGTTGCGAAGACGGGTTGCGCTTCGCAACTCCCTTCGCAGTGTCGCATCCCCTATCGCAACCACTAATGTTTCCCTATCGCCTTCAATAGTGTGGATTTGCTTGGCGGGGGGGTGCGAGATGTTGTTATTCGCACCGTTAACGCATGTCCGTGGTTGGCATGGCAATTAGTTGGACCGCCTTAATCTTGGCCTGTTCTCCTCTTCTGTCGTATATCCCTGTGGTTGATATATTCTTGTGTCCGGCCAAACGCTGCACCGTAAATAAATCAACGCCGGAATCGAGCAAATTTGTGATGAAGGTGCGCCTCAGGTCGTGGCAGCTAAATGTTCCAATCTCGGCTTCTGCTGCACGTTTTTTCACGACTAGAGCTAGTCCCTGTGGCGTGAACCGGCCCGTTGCCAATGCACCACCTTTATTGATAGGCGAAAACATCGGTCCATCCCCTTCCCCGCGAACATTTAGCCAAGCATCGAGTAAAACTTGGACCTGTTCCAGTGCATAGCCCAATCTAGGTTTGTTTCCCTTCCCATGCACTGCGATAATTCCTTGCACTGGGTTGTAATCACTCGTATCAAGAGATATGACTTCCGCCCGCCTCAGTCCCAAGCCGTAAAGCAATCCGACGATAGCGCCATCTCGAATCCCAGCGGGTGAAGTATCCCGATGGCATGCATCGAATACCTTCTGCAATTCTTCATTGCCGAGCGCCCGTCCGGATGGTTCGGATTCGCCATGAACAGAAGCTAAATCGGTGGCTTTGGCCAAATCGTCATATGGCATCAGTCCCATTCGCCAGCATTCCTTCAATACTCCACGTAGGGCAGCAAGTAGTCGTTTGGCCGTGTTGGGTGCATATCGTTTCACAAGCCAATTTCGGACTGCAGATGTGTCTTGATATCGAAGAGTAGCCCAGTCGGTTTCATCGGCATCGAAAACACCCTCTGATAGAAACCCTGCAATGGCATTCAGGGCTTGCCGTTGCCCCCGACGTGAACCTTCAGCCAATCTGGCTAGGTAAGCCTCAACTGGATTCGGTTGGGGCCGTGTCACTGCCCCCGGTGCCCCTGAATGGGTGGGAACTAAGAATGGTGTAGCCATGAATCCCCCTTAGAAATAGCTTTCCAGAATGTGCTTTCGCGTCAGTTATGCATAAAATGCCCGAATCGCCCTCAAACTTCACCTCTCAGGACAATAGAAAGCCCCGAGAACGGTTGCGTCTCGGGGCTTCGACTAAGATTTGCAATTTTCAGGCTTCGGTTGGTTGAACGGGCTTGCCTGCCTCCGGCGTGACAACGGTCACCTTGGTTGCCTTCTTAACCGATGCCTTTGGCTTCTGAACCTTGGATTTGGTCGTCGGCTTCTTTGCCTGCTTGGTTGCCGTGGGCTTCGGCTTGAGTTCCTTTTCCGTATGGGGCTTAGAACGCCGTTTGAATCGAACCAATTTGCCATCTATTTTGATGCCCTTGTTCATTGCAACCGAACACTTGGCACGAACACTTTTCGTGGGGTCGTCGCCGGCGGGGTTGTAATGAGCATCGAGCGATTTTGAGATTTCCTCGTACGAACAACCTCTGTCCCACATGGTTTTCAATTTCGTCCAGTTGAACGGCACCCGCTTCACACTTTCCTTTGTTGCTGTCTTCCCCATTGCTCTCCTTTTGCTGGTATCCCAGCCGAACTTAGCAATGAGTGCGTGACAATCGGATGCCGCCCTCAATGGACACCTAACTAGCGAAGTTCACCCTGATGAACAATCTACTTTGACAAAGGTGCGAGCGATGCTTGCATTTGAGAGGTTCACGTCTCATGTACGCCTCGGATTCATGCATCACGATGGCAATGCTGGTTGGCAATTAAGGTATTAGCCATTGCTCCGGTGATGGTCGTCACCGTAAACGTGCTTGCCGCGAAGCAGAATCGCCCTTTCCACGAAAAACAGAGATGCAACATGCTCTGCAGCGCACCTGTGTGAGAGAACGGACAGTGTTGTTCGTTCGAAATTCATTTCGAGGAGCGAAACAGCCGAATGGACCATAGAAGAAAGCCGACCAAAACCTGCCCGTATTGTGCTGAGACCGTATTGAAGGCTGCACTAAAGTGCAAACACTGCGGGGAGTTTTTTGACGACTCTGGTGGATTTAGCGCTGCCTCCATACGCCGTTCCAGTCCTATCACTCCTCAGAGCGATGGCAAGAGTATTGATTCCTTCGCGGACGGCCTTGAGCAGGTTATCTTGTTTGAAAACCGTCGAACCGGTCAACGCAGAGAAGCTCCCGTTGGATTCTCTTTTACTAACCTATTTTTCGGATTCTTCGTTCCTTTATTCCGAGGTGATTTGAAATGGGCGGTGATTCAGTTCTTCGCCGCTCTGTTCACCGCGGGGCTTTGTTGGCTGGTGTTTCCTTTTATCTATAACGGCCTATATATTAATGACCTCGAGGCCAGCGGGTTTAGGCGAGTAGAGCCACCCAAACTAACCAGAGAGGATGGTGCCGAGCCCGAAGAATCTGTATTCCCGTGCCCAGTTTGCGGGAAGAACAACACAGCGCTCGCTGATGTCATGGACACCACCGCCACATGGCAATGTGCTGATTGCAGCCATCAATGGACGCTGCCCCTTGAACCGACAGTATATTTTAGCGGTTGAAAGCGCTAGCAGGTCACCGAGTGCCGGGGTATCGATTGCATGGGCATCACTAATAGTAGGCATGGAGAACACGCCGCAGTAAGATGACACCTCAAATCGATGTTGAACCAAACCTTCATCAATCGACACCGTCCGCGTCCCCGCCAGCCACCAAGCACCGAGCGATTTTGAGTACATCCACAGGCCAGAAACATTCCGGGCGCGGGTGTCGGACGTTAGCCTGACCGAACTTTGGCCGACAATTCAAAACCTTCTCAACCCACTGGGCAGGGACAGAATGCATACCGTGGACAGCCCCGAGCAGCGCTCCAGCAATCGCTGCGTTCGTATCCGTATCACCGCCGCACATCACCGTATCCACGACACCTTCCTCCAATGATTTGGCGTGAAGTAGTTGGTACAAGGCATTCTGGAAAGCGATGAGAACCCATCCCTGTTGATGAACGTAATCGGCAGGTCTATGGTCCTCCGCATCGAGTATTGCCCTCATCAATGGCTTCTCGACCTTCATGGTTACTGCCCACTCCTTGATGTCTTCATATATCTGCTGTTCACTCGTCCATTGGCCGACCGCCTCCGCAATAGCCATAGCGAATAGCGAATTCGTTTGAAGACAGATTGGATGTGGATGAGTCAACGCAGCATCTTGCCGCGCGAACTCAGAAGTTTTCTCCTGATCCAAGTTGCAACAGAAGACGCCTAAAGGGCTAATGCGCATCAAGGCACCATTCGCTTGACTGTCGTGATTCGGATGGCCTCGTAATCCAGCTGCCACAGTGCTACCGCAATCAAACGGGGCTGAATTCAGCCACAGCAGGTATGCCCTTCGAGCCTCGTCCACGTCGTAGCGTCTGAACTTCACCAGCATTCTGGCCAAAGCTAAAGCCATCTCAGAATCATCGGTCGGCTGTCCCGCAACCGTCTCCCACGTTCCTCCATCTGCCAACTCCCGAACTCCGTCTGGGTATTTCCGTGCAATTTCTTCCGGCGATTGAAACTCCACGAGGCTCCCGAGGGAATCTCCAGCAAGCTGACCGAGTAAACAGGCTTGTGCACGCGAAAGCGTATGGGGATTAATGAACATGTTTGAAGCCTCCTACCAACTGCCCTTCCCATGGCAGTTGCGCTGATGGGCATTTGGCTCCTCAATGGCGTGTTGCTCAATATATGCCTCGGCAGAAAGACAACTCCATTTTGACAAAAGCTCAGCGACCCTTCCGCTCACAGAGAGCCTTTTGACCCACCCTTGACCATGGGGTCTCAAAATCTCGCCAATTTTTGAAACTTTGACCCCCTGTTTTCGAGATCACATACAGCGCCAAACGCATTGGTAGACAATGCCTGCGACAACCGTGCTGGCACTCGGGAGGGTTCAATGCGAATAGTCGCGTCAGATTTGATGTCGTTGTATCTGCCAAGCCCATGTTCAGGTCGCGTGATTCATAGGTTTCGAGGCGAGGAAGAAGCAGAACCAACTGAATTTGATAGGGTGCTACGAGAACTCGGTCGCCGTCACGAGCAGGAGCATTTGCAGAGCCTCGGTGCCGTTGTGGACCTGAGCCGAGTGCCCAAAGAAGAACGATTCGGCAAAACGCTAGAGGCAATTGCCGCACGAGTCGCTGTTATCTACCAACCTGCCTTTCGCCTGATGACATCCATCGACGGCATCGAATGTGAGCTAGTTGGTTACCCTGACTTCCTGATTCTGAACGACGACGAATACATCATTCGAGATTCCAAGATGGCTCGTCGTATCGATGATGAGCATCACCCTGAAATCGTTCTTCAAGTTGGTCTGTATGGATATCTATTCGAACAAGCCTGCGGCAGAATACCGAAAGCAATTCAGGTGCATAGTGGGACGAACGCCATTGTCGACGTTCCATATGACGGTGGGGTAAACGCAATGGCGGAGTTGCGGCGAATAATCGCGTTGAGAGCAACCGAGGGCGAGTTCTATGAACCTGTTGGCTGGAGCAAGTGCAGTGCCTGTGGCTTCAAGGAGAAGTGTTGGGAAACCGCCAAACAAATCGATGACGTAGCCATACTGCCCGACGTAGACCAGAGTCTCGCAATTGCCCTCCATGGAATCGGCGTAACTTCGATTAGCCAGCTCTTGCAATCTTTCGATATCACTTCATTGAGTGAATTCAAGCGTCCGGTCGGCAAGCGGATACAAAAGGTCGGAAAGAAAGCCGAGAGAATTCTCCTGTTCGCTGAATCGATGAAAACAAAGCAAGAACTGGTGCTGGCAATACCCGCGATACCATCTTTCCCAAATTATGTGATGTTCGACTTGGAAGGAATGCCGCCATACCTAGATGAAACCGACAAAATTTATCTGTGGGGAATGAGGGTGTTTGGGTCGACAGGAGGAGAATTCATGCCAGCGGTTGCCGGTTTCGGACCAGACGGTGATAGAGATGGCTGGCTTGAGTTCCTGCGAAATGCCGATAGCATCTTCCAAGCCTGTGGTGACGACATTCCATTTGTTCACTGGGCATCATACGAGAAAACCCACATCAGCCAATACAGCGATAGATACGGCGACCCTAATGGCGTTGCCGCGCACGTGAAAGCCAATCTTCTCGACCTGCTGACAATCGCCCACAAGTCTATAGTGCTTCCCTTACCGAGTTTCAGCCTGAAAGTGATTGAGAAGCACATCGGTTACCAGAGAACCCAAGAAGAATACGGTGGGACGTGGTCAATTGCCCAGTTCATCCTTGCCACGGAGACAAGAGACGAACAGTTACGGGCACAAATCATGGATCAGATTCTGAAATACAACGACGAAGACCTAGAGGCGACATGGGCAGTATTTGAGTGGCTGCGTGGCAAGAATCCATCGATTCCGAGCGCATAGACCGCATCCTGCGAAAGGTTCCGGGATAGGCGGATATAAATTACTCTCCGAGAGATAGGGAATAGGTGATATAGCCATATCCGTCAATGCGTTACCTCTTCAAGACGTTAAAAGCATTGGGAGTGGTCTGGCAATGAGGGATGCAGTTTCCCATCACTGAAGGAAATGGCGCATTGGTATGTCGGAACTATACCTTTTCGAAGACGTACTTGGCCCAAAGCTTAAATTCTGCCGACCACTCCTTTACCTTCGCCTTTGGCATGCGCTGTTCAAGAACAATTGGGACCTCGAAAAAATAGCGTCCGGCCTCGCCCTTCGGACCCCTGATGACGCGCTCTCGGCCATATCTGGCGACATATATTAGATACCCCCGCTTGGCATGGAGCACACTCTTCGCGTGGAGCAGCTTATTACGTTCCTTCTCAGCAGCTTGCACCCTCATGATTCTGCTTTCCTTAAGTTCAATCACAACCCATGGAACTCGACGCCTAAACACAACTAAATCTGGGTAAGTGCGACAATCTCGAAGAAAAGGCTTATTCAACACACGGAATTTACCTGCGGATTCCTCATGCCCTTCTAGATATGTCTTGATTTTGCGCCATGCGAATGACTGGAGGTCTGCCTCGCAGAAGATTTGGTGCATCCTAAACGCTCGTGCGATGGAGACAACAAACGGTCCCCGCATGAATTGGTGGAATTCTTTGATACTGAGTTTGTCCACGTCGCACCTTGTCTTTGGGCTGCGAGCCAGTATAGTCCCTATTTCAAGAAAGAGTAGGCAGCAGCGATATGCCACTGCCTACTCCCAATCCCTACTTCTTTTGCTTTCCAAGATTCAAAAGCAATCCCGGCATTGGTGTTCGACTTAAAAGCTTTCCACGAGCGTCAACCGTCCCAATGTTGCTGACATTGCCTAGAGGCTGACCGCTCTTGTCGTAAACGTGCCTCTTTCCATCAGGCAGGGTTTGCACGGAACCGAGTGGTCGTCCAAAGCTATCCCAAACAATTTTTGGCATGAATTTCTCCTTGTCAACGAGTGCGTCATTTGCCGAATCCTTCCTCGTGAGAGACAAAACGGCTTGGAACGCACCAATGCGTCGGAGGAATTTGCCGTGGAACTTTTGAAACGAATTCAGGAGCTACTGTTAACGAAGGACGTCACTTCCGAGATTGATAAGGATGGCGACCTGATATTTATTGCAATGTGTGCCCCCGTCATTGCTCGAATCGTTGTCTCTGCAACCAAATCGGCACTGATCGTTCGGGCCTACATTCCACTGGTTGTGCCTGCACATCGCCGCCAGACGATGTTTGAATGCTTAGGTCGTGCAAACTGGCAACTTCGATTCGCCCGGTTTGAAATGGACCCAGAAGACGGGGAACTTAGATGCCGGGCCGATATGCCCATCCATGACGCGGTGCCATCCGAACGTCAACTAGTCTCCATAATTTACTCCGTTTGGAACGTCACAGAAGGTTATGCACCGGCACTTGTGGAAGTGATGATGGGGCAGGTGGAACCGGCTGTTGCAATCGCGCGGGTCGAGCAAAAGCAAAGCGACCCGGTCCGAATAGCGCAGGAAACAGATTTGTCGGTGAACTAAGGCTCCATGTTCGCAGAAGCAAGTCAGAGGACTTCTATATTGGTCATTCCTTCAATCCGTCGAACAATGTAGGGGAGAGCGACTTCGACAATCCCTCCTTCTTGGCTTGTGCTTTCTTTTCTGCCTTTTCTGCCCGTTCTCGATCTCTTAAGATTTTCTTTTCGGCCTCTCGCTTATCTCGCAATTCCTTCATCAAATCTCGGTATTTAGTCTGCGCCGACGCTACATCGAACACGGTCCTCTTCTCTTTTCCGAGAAACCAACCTATGCACACGGAGAGGTTATCGGTCCAGACATCGTCAGGAACGCCGCTGACTGGTTGAAGTACCTTGATCTGCTTTTCTTCACCAGCCTTCGCCCTCGGGAGGAGCCAGTTGCCCACTGTGTACATGAACTTCGACCAGTCCGCTGTTGAGGGGTGCATGCTCACCGCCAAGATGTCAAATTCTCCGAATCGGTATGGACGAGTTTTTCCCTCACCATCTTCTCCGTTCCGGGTCTTCTGCACTTCCACGATGAAGAAGTCATCGGGATAGCACCGTAGGGAATTCGATGCTAATAATGGAATGCCCTTCTCCATCCTCTGTAACTTCACCTGAATTGTGACGGCGAGATTCGCCACTGTGGTGGATTCGAGTTTGAAATCGTAGGGGCGTTCACCAACAACAGGAACTTGCTTCCATCCGACAAGCGAAGCCACCACTCTGGACTCAAACGCAGCTTCCGCTATCAAACCGCGAAGTCCTCGCTGTGAAATATCTTCTGACCTCGCGATCGCGTCGAGAATGAGTTCCCACTGAGTATTCCATTTCGATTCCAATGGGTGAGCTAGAAGCCTCTTACGGAGATAGCGAGCAACTTCCTGAGCCTCGCTGTCCGAGAGAGTTTCTAGGACGCGCAGAACTTCATCAACTTTTTGAGTCATGCTTCCCCGGTCTGCCCGGTGATTCCGACTTGAATTTGCGCACTTCGATGAGCCGCAGAAAAACGCGACCACCAACATTCAGGACCTGAAAACGTCCCTTCTTCACCAGCCGCGCGATTGCTTGGCGAGAAACGCCCCTGATCCGCGCAGCCTCAGCCTGTGTGATCCATTCAGAACCTTTTAGTTCGGCTGGAGAATAGGTTGACAATGACAACCCATTTCGGCTATCGTCTTCTTCAGTCATACTGAAATATATCCATGCCTCGAAAGCTGCCGAACTACCCGAACACGATGCAAGATACTC
The DNA here is from genome assembly GCF_039994875.1 of Telmatobacter sp. DSM 110680. Taxonomy (GTDB): domain Bacteria; phylum Acidobacteriota; class Terriglobia; order Terriglobales; family Acidobacteriaceae; genus Telmatobacter. The sequence continues at coordinate 5,835,217 of NZ_CP121196.1, forward strand.
CCCTTGCTGTTCCCAATAAAATCGCAGACGAAGAACCACCGCTTGTCGTCCGCGAGGACCACCCACGGCACCTTCTCGTTCGTGAACCAGCATACGTTACGCCGCTGGGCGCAGCTTACGCAGCAGACTCCCTCGATGTACTTCGAGGTCTACCCACTGGAAGCGTGAACCTGGTAGTGACTTCGCCGCCGTATGCTCTGCACTTTAAGAAAGCATACGGCAACGTAGCGAAAGACAGCTACATCAATTGGTTCCTGCCGTTTGCAAGAGAGATTCTTCGTGTCTTGGCGGAAGATGGTAGCTTTGTCCTGAACATCGGCGGGAGCTATAACAAGGGAACGCCAACGCGATCCATATATCACTACAAGCTGTTGATCGCTTTGGTCGAAGAGGTCGGATTCCATCTCTCACAAGAATGCTTCTGGTACAACCCTGCCAAGATGCCGGTGCCTGCAGAGTGGGTGACTGTTAGACGAATTCGAATTAAGGATTCCGTCGAGTACGTTTGGTGGTTGTCAAAAACCGCTTGGCCAAAAGCTTCAAATCTAAAGGTTCTCAAAGAATACAGCGAGGACATGCTTCGCCTAAATCGCAATGGAGTACGCGAAACTGTCAGACCGTCTGGACACGTCATTCGCCAAAGTTGGGACAAAGTTCATGCGGGCGGAGCCATCCCGGCAAACATCGTAGAAGAACAGCTGAACGAGGCAGACTCGCTGCTAAAGTTTGGGAACAACTCTGCAAATGACGAGTACACGATGATGTGTAAGAAAGCCGGCTTGAATATCCACCCGGCAAGATTTCCTGCGGCTCTTCCCTCTTTTTTCATTAGGCTCCTAACCGATGCCAACGACCTCGTCTTCGACCCCTTCGCCGGATCAAATACTGCTGGCGCTGTCTCGGAAGAGTTGGGTAGGCGGTGGATTGCGTCGGAACAGCTCGATGAATACGTGCAGGCCAGTAAGTTCCGTTTCAGAGCCGCAATCGAGCAGCCCACGCTGTTCTGACTCCGTCTGATTGCGAAGGATCGGGATTTATTCTCATCGAGAAATCCAGTCAGAACCAATATCGGCATCGCTAGGAAAACGACACGAGCCAATTCCGACCTTTGTGATAGAGTTTCGCCATCATGCCAAAGGGCCTAGCGTTGTTCCTTGCTCTACTCTGCTCAATTTCGCCAGTCTTCGGTCAGAAAGCGACTTCTCATCCAGACAACAATCCTCAAGTAGCCGCCGCGCCGATCCAAGCTCAACCAGATGCCATTTCATCCAAATGGTATGCATCATCCGAATGGTGGCTCGTTGTTATGGCAGCCGTGACAGCAGGTGTGATTTGCTGGCAGTCGTGGGAAACCAGAAAAGCCGCACAAGCAAGCAAGGACAGCATCGCGCTCGTTCTCTCCAAAGAAAGGGCGCGATTGGCGATAAAAGTGTGGCGAAGCTTATGGTTCAACAATCCAGATGTGATTATGGAACTGCTCAAGGCTCCTGCCGTTCAATTTCGAGCTACGAATGTCGGGCCGACGCATGCTTTTAATGTTCAACTCTTCGTCTCCTACCTGCTCACCGAGTCCGAAGACCCTGAAGTGCTTCCAGAAGCCACAGCGTTGTCCATCTCGAATACGATGAAGGCCGACGGGAAAGACGTATATCCGATTCTCAAGCCAACACTCGCGAATACTCTCTACGAATTGGGTGCCCTTGTCGGAGGAACAAAATATTTGCAGCTTGGTGGAAAGCTAACATATATGGATGTATTTGGAGAACCGAGGGAAACACGCTTCCGCTACATCTACAAAAAAGGTAGCGGGAGAAATGAATGGATAGAGCACGGTGTGCCATCCGAGAATGAGGCGACCTAACCACAGGCAGCAAATGACAATCGAAATTCACAAACGCTAATATCGGCGAGGAGAAAAGCGCATTGCCAGATTGGATTATTGGAACCGGCAGGTATTTACTCATCACCAGCGGTTCCCTAACGCTAATCTTTCTATACTGCCTTCTTTGTGGCGCAATATCTAAGCGATACCCAAGAATCGGCGTTGCGCTGTTCGGAGTGGTGGGCGCTGCATTTGTCACCGTCTTCTCATTTGTCGGAATAACAATAATTGCGGAAGGCAAAGCAGCAGTAGTGCTCTTGCTTCCCATATATTTTGTGGTCCTGATTGGATGGGTAGTGTTCGCATTCAAGTTTGCGGGTGACAAGTCGAAATAATGCATGAACGCAGGATAAAGTGGACTACGCCTTATCCGCGAAAATTGCCAAATCCGCCGCCCCTCCTTCGTGGTAGAGTTTGGCCATCATGTTCAGGAGCATTCTGCTGCTCATTGCGTTGTGCGCAACGCTGACGCTCTCTGCCGAGCCAGCCAAGGCTCCTGCCGCGAAACGTGACCAGCCCTCAGCGCAGAAAACGGAGCAAGCGCCGACAGTCACGATCTCCAAACTGGTTGTTCAGGAACCTCCCAAAGAGGAGAAAAGCTGGTGGGACCGATTTTGGCAGCCCGAAAACGTTCCTAACATCCTCTTGTTCATCGTCGGTGCTTTGGGCGTGCCGATAGCGGCATGTACGTTAGTCATGCTTTGGTCCCAGACCAAGGCGATACGAGAAACTCTTGATGTCTCCAAGAGAACGCTCCTCCTACAATTTCGTCCCATCCTTACCGTTCGGGGCCTTAGAGCAATGGGCCTATTGCAAAATCCGAAATATCCAGAAGAAACAAAGGTGTTTCTCGCCATTGAGAACAGTGGAGGGTCAGATGCGCACATTGACAGTAGTGAGATTGTTGTCAAGACCGTGGACTACAACACTGACATAATGGAAGGCGCGATTTCTCTCGGCAAGATGACACTGAAGCCCGGTCAGGGACATGTAAAAAACATCCCAATTGATGACGAGCTTGTGAAGGCGATGGTCGCGGAGACGGCTCATATGGATCAGGACAAGGAGCGAAAGAGCCAGAAACCGCTGATAATGTGCATGGGCAATATTAAATATGTGGATGATTTGAACATCACTCGCACCCTTACCCTATATCGGCGATTCAACCCAAGAACCTTCGAGTTCTTGCCGATTGATGCTAACGACAGCGACTTTAGGACTGAAACCCAACTGTGATACGGACTACGCAGTCAATATGTTGTATATCGTTTCCCGCGTCACACCAAATTCTTTCGCACTGAGCAGCTCTCGCTTAGCAATGACCTCGGCTCTTCGAACTGCATCTTGCCCGTTCGATTTTGCCACGCGCCGATTCAAGATGCTCGTCATAGCAAGCATGACGATCCTCGTTGATAGTACTGAGTCTGGCTGGCAAAGCGTCTGTATATGTTTGTGATATTCCCTCTCGTGAAGTTGTCCGCATTCTGGAATACACGCGAACGAGTTCCTTTCCGATCAGGCCATCGAGCTGCGTAGTCCTGCTGCGAAACGCACTTGAGAATTGCCCTTCTATAGTGCTTCTGTTTCCATGCGTGAGAAATTTCTCCAATTCAGGAAAATCACTCCGACCAGCATTACATGCCAATTTAGGGGCTTTTTCATAGCGAAAAGGCATTTCGACAGGCCTCCAAGTTGCTTCAACCATGTTTGGGTGGACCACAACGCTTATCGGCGGTGTGAGATGCACCAATCGGGTGCCCTTTGGCCCTCCCTGCGCAAATGCCAGTCTCGCACCGCTCAGACGGTCAGCGCTTTTGGGATTCAGAAGGTTCATCGCATGACACCCGGTTAAGCCAAAGCTGCCGAACTCCCAAAATGGGTCACTACGTGGGTCGCACTTGGACCTTGGACGGCGCAAATGCACGATGAACACGCGATCTTCAGTCATGTCAAAATCTTTCTTGCAAAAGGTTAACGTGCTGGTTTTGGAACCAAGTGAGAAATTGCTTAGCATTCTTGAACTCAGGCGGGACGGCACTTCTCTGGATGTAGCCGTTCTTTACACTGAGTCCTCCCCATGCATGTTCAATCTCAGGGCGCACACGATATGCTTTGTCTCGCCAACTGCCAATTGGAATACAACGATCGAAGCGCCCTGATTCGCCAGCTCTTGCACGAACCACGACATCGTTCTCGCTGACAACTGTCCAACGCGTATGCGCGTTTTCATCTCGCCGCGCTCTCGGCACATCTACAGCCCTAATAACCTCATCAATGACGTATAGACCAACCAAGCCGTAGATCAAATCATGAGGCGGCGTTATTGACCTGAGACCTCCATAGAAGACCAAGATGTCTCCTCTGGAAAGCGATGCAACACCTGCGCCTCTGCGCTTGCCGTTGTCACCGTAGGTCAAATGCTCAAAGTCTGGATCGAGGTGCATATTACAAGCTGACAATTCATCAGGAAAACGCAAATTTGCGAGGTTGTTTATACGCGCAAACTCGGCGAGAGGCTCTACCACTTCCTCATAACGCTTAGCACGGCCCGGAGTGCATACCTTCTTGGGACCATCAGGAATCGGAACAAACACAAAGCTCCCCGTGAGCACATTCACAGGAGCGTTCCATTTGCCGTAGGCTTGGTCAATTCCGACTCGAACGAGAATCCCTCGCATTTGTGATTTCACCTTTGGCATCGAGCAGTTCGGTAAACAGCGTTGCACTACCTTGAAAGAAGAGGTCAATTGCGCAATTTCTAAACTACAGCTCATCCGATAAAATTGGCATTGGATTCCAATTCATGGGAGTAATCTCGCTTGGGGGCGATAGAGCCGCTCACTCCACTCAATGACTGCCTCTTTGCCGCCCCGCTTCTCAACCTCAGACAGCACCAAATCGGTGAACTCATCACTGACTGTCGTCGGAACGAAGCGAAACCAAGGGTACTTATCAAGTCGAAGCAAAGCGTCTTCGAATTTGTCCACGTGGGCTGATTGCTCAAACAACGCAACGCCATCCCCGAGTTCGTCTTTCGGCAACACGTCCAGCATTGTCGTTTCGTCACGGAGCGTCCAGTACTCCCAAGTCCCGCGTTGGTTTCGTTGCCTTACGATGGCTAGGGTGCCTCCCTCAGCTCCGACCTCCAAAACAGTTTGTTGAAACGTTGAATCCCAAGGCTTCGTATCGAAGTATGTCCGCTCCTTCCCCCGCCTCGCCAGAATTAGGTTTCGCCGCTCAAGGAAGATTCTGTCCCTAAGGTCATAGAACTCAGGCAGCGTTTTCGGGACAGTGCAATCCACTTCGACTTTGAAACGATTGCAGAAGCCGTTGCAGGCTCCACAGGCCAATACGGCGTTCGAATAGTTCCACACCCAAATCGCGTCAATTCCCATGCTCTTGCAAACGCTTTGCGGAACAACGTGGTCGAGCACCATCGTGAGCCAGTCTTCAAATCTTGCAGTAAAGGGCAATCCACAATAAGCACAGTTTGTAACTCCGGTGATTCTCATGAACTCCGGGGCATCAGCATGGCGTGTGTTGAACCCCGGTCTCTGTTCTAGTTGCTCTCGACCCCCACCGGGATATGCGTCGAAGGGAAGTCCCTCAATCTTCATGTAAGTTCCTCCTCTTGTGCGCGTTGTAAGGCCACCCTTGACCACACAATATCGCTTTCGATTTCCGTAGAATGGCCGCCATCAAAAGCTCACCGGATTTCTAAAACTTCGACCCTATTTTTGATGCCACCCTTGCACTTCTACGCTGATGTTATGATGCGGGCAACTGTTGCTGCTACTCCCATATTCCGCGCTCTTCTCAAGAACGCAACGCATTCACTTGCTTCAATATCAAGCTGATGTAGTACTCGGAAACAACTCGCGAATCGTCTCCTTAAGCTCAGCGAGTTTCGGCGTCCATATCAAAGTTCGGTAATTTGGGCATCGTCGCACATTAGGTTGCACCCGTCCGAGAATGACAGGACGCCCATTGGTTAACAGAGATGGAGTGAAATCGGGAAGCAACTGACTTGGATTGCTCTAGGTTTAATGTGGACGGAATTCAACGAATCGCCAGCCATCATCGTAAAGCCGTAGAAGCGCCTTCCCTTGTGCAGGAGGCATGGGATTGAATATGGACTCGGCATCATGCGGATAATCCGATAAGTCATACTTCCATGTATACTCGGCAACTTTGTCATTCGAGGCATTCGAATCGGCTGAAATGCCAGTAATCTCAACAATTCTCCAACCTACGGGCTTGGTGAGTGGCAACATCACGCCAGGATGTTGGGCATCCACGCCGGCCGGAATATATCCAATGCAAAGCACATATTGTCCTGATGCCAATCGGATGTCAGAACTGTCGGGGAGACAACTCTTAAAGTGATTGAAGTCCATTAAGGTCGCCAATTTTTGGGCCGTACTCGGATCAATATGCAAAAACTTCGAGGCCTCATCGGGACCTAGGACAATCTGGTGAAACTGATTTGAGATTCCCACCTTGTCGAGAATATCCTTTGCGCCGTCACGCGTAAGTTTCTGGGACCTACAACTAGAGGTCATCGCGAGAACGGCGATTACTCCAAGACACACTGATATTCGCTTCATAGTTTTCCTTTCTCATACTGTTCTTAACGGATATTGGATGAAGTGTACTCTTAAACCGTTCTTCCCCCACATATTTCATGCGCCCACGACCTTTCTCTCCAAAACGGAGCAGAGATGCGCTAAGATTGTTGCCATTCCTGCGCCTCCTTTGAACCGCAGATTCTATCTAGCTTGGGCAACCAGCCAGAGCGGGGGAAAGTATGGTCTATTCGACAGCCGTCACACAGACACGTGCTATTCACATTCGTCGAGTAATTGAATGGGGAACGAAATTAATATTGGGCGTCGTGGGGATTGGCGTGTTCCGAAGCGAGTTTCTCAGGATCATGTCTCTGCCGCGCGAACTCAATAACGAACTCTACTTAGTTCTTTTAGCGGTAGCGACCCTTCTCACAGCCGGATGGATATTTGTAGCCAATAAGGAATTCGACATCATGTGCAATTTCTTGGACCCGCTCGAATACCGAATCCCCGACGAAACATTCATTGGGATGGCGATTGCAGCAGCTCTCACAATCCTCTTATTCACGGCCCGAAATCCGCTATGGTTCGGCGTGAGCTATTCCGTTTACATGTTGCTGAGCGTGCTTGGTTGGAAACGGGTACAAGATTCCACCAAGCGAACTGCGGCATATAGATGGTGAGCACATCCGCTGTCCGAAGTGCGGGAAAGACAGCGTCTATATCAAGCCAAAAAACTAGTTCAGCTGCTCACTCATCTTTTGAATCGAGAACGCTAGTCCACTATCGTGAGCGACGTCACATCATGCCGATAGAAGGCAACCGTACAGTCATAACGTCGCACGCTACCCATTGAACGCAGGGCTGTTGCACGTTGAGGCCTCCGTTTATGCACCAGCGGTTCGTGCGAGACCCCACTTGATTTTGTAATGCACGGTCAAATCGAAAAAGGAGAGGCGAGCATGGAAAAGGGTACTCGGCGAGCGAAACAGCTTGTTGATATCTATTCCATTGGTCTCAAGCTTCATACGCTTCGCGTGCAAAAGGGTTTGACCCTATCGCGCTTGGCAGCAGAGACAAGCTTATCGACTGCGCTCTTATCTAAATTGGAAACCGGTCACATGATTCCGACTCTCACAACGCTAGCGACCATCTGCCGCGTTTATGGCGTCGGACTTGGCTTCTTTTTTGCTGAGACAAAGAAGCATTCAATGTCCATCACGCGGAGCTTAGTTGCAACGAGACGCGGGCGAACGCAGGAAACGATGAAGGAGTTTCCGCTGAATGCAAAAGCAGATTTTCCTATTCTTGCGAGAGAAGTTGACTTTCCGCCAAAGCACACTGAGACGATGGCGGAAGTGGGGAAGGTGTTCACCGGTGTTATTTACGTCTTAGAGGGGAGTCTACAGCTTGAATCAGCGGGTCAGAAAGATGTGATGGAAGCTGGAGATTGCGTTTGCTTGAATAGCGACATGTTGATTTTCTGGGGCGCGAGCGGAACAACTCGGTGCAGAGCACTGGTTGTGACCCAAGGATAGGCCTGAAATCACGGTTCAGAATGCTCAGCCACCCTTCAGATCACAGTGTCACTTTTGGGTTCCGCAGAATGGCCTCTGTCTGAAACACGGCATTTTTCAGAACTTTGACCCTTGTTTTGGAGATCACATATTGAAGGCTCAGACAGCTGAGTCATCGCATTCTTTAGAGGTTGTGGTCGAATGGTGCTGCGCTGAAGATGTCGATGAAAGATCATCATTGGCGCTGCTTCAAGCTTCCGTCCCAATCGACCGGTTTACTTTATGAATGAGCCATTTCAAGGATCGCTTTTGTATATCGCTTTCCTTCATTCCTCCGGTTGTGGTTTGTGGCACATGCATTCACATTCGTGATCGTTCCGCTCCTTGCGCAGGACGTAGCCGTCGCAATTTTGATGGCGCTTCTGCTTGCATTCCTGGCTGATGTAGTGGGTGCCGCGCATGGGGTGATATTTGTAAGCGTACAATTCTGGTAGTAGTCGTCAATGGGTGAAGCTTGAAGCACATTGTTTACAAATACAGCAATGATCAGGCGGACGAAATGGAATTTGATTCCCATGGTTCCCAGATCTTAGAGCAGGGCGATATTGTTTCAAGGCATGGTGCGAGTTGGAAAGTTGAATCGATCGAATACTAGGACTAAGACAACCGCAAACTCATTCCGACCTGGTGGGTGTATTTGAGCCGGGTTTTGACGAACTAGCACCCGCACTTCACCTTTCCATAACTCCACGTCCTTATGCATAGCAGTAAAAACATCACAAGAATAATGTGTTGGAATGGAGAGGATTCATGGAGAAAGCAATTGAGATTCGACTAAACGAGGATAACGCAAGGCACCTAGAACGTTTTCTGCAGGGGTTCACATCGACAAATAAGTTTCAACCGCCCTACGCGAGTTCTGAAATTAAGGCGTTCAATGAGTTGTATGCCGAAATTCGGAAGGCTCTCGGCCATTCCTGAGATCGGGCGAAAGTAATCGACTCGACACAACACAGGTGAAGTCGAGGCGGATTACAGTGCGTAAGCTTTGCGGCCTACGACCTGTGGACGTTGGATTTGATGATGAAGAAGAGAAGAAATCGGCGGCTCAGCTTGAAGGTTATGCGGCGGACTCCCCCGCACTGGCAGCAATCGCGTGGTTTGTCGGGATTGCCGCATTCTCTACTGCTCTCGCACTCGCGCTGGTCAATTATGAGTCAAGTCTGTTTGCCAGAGCATTCGTTGACCTTGTTTCCGTCGGGGCAACGATGGAGCGAGACTTGTTTCATCGAATTCGTCGAACACATTTACATTATGTGTCTGCATCCATTCAGTGATGCGTTGCTTGTCACCGCGTCTGCCGTAATCTCTTCAAACAACTCGCGTACCCGCTCTTGGCCGGTCTTTAGGGCCTGTCGTCCCGCATGTGTTGCAACATACACCCGGCGACTTCGCTGTGACACTTTCTGTTTTGAAGACTTAAGCCAGCCTCTTTTCTCCATGCCCTGCAAGAGCGGATACATCGTGCCCGGCCCAAGCTTGTATCCGTGACGATTAAGTTCCTGAATCATGCCAAGGCCGAATACCGGCTCTCGACTCGCGTGATGAAGGACGTGAGGCCGCACAAGCCCGGAGTACAAGTCGTAATATTTGGGATTCACGGTTTACTCCCGACCAAGCTATGCTGACTTCTTCTGATTTGCCCAACGTGCCCTCTGCGCGTCACCAATTCTCTTTCTGGCGGCGGCACTCATCTTGCGCTTCTTCCGTTTCGGGAGTATAGAAGTCTTCTTCGCTCCATCCCCGGATAGCAGAGTACGAGCTTGTTTAAGTCGAGAGATTTCAGCGTCAATCGAGGCTAGGATTGCATCTATAGTCATCCCGAAAGTATATCTAACTAGCCTCAGCATAGGCCGCTGTTGGGACTTCCCCGTTTTTTAGTGCGAGGTCTTCTTTTTTGCAAGCCTCACAGCTTTCGCGGTGCTCGACCATCTTCTGCTGGGCAGTCATCGCTGCGTCTTTATCGACCGACAGACTGTCCGATTGAGCCGCGGTTCCATCGACTAGAGACTGCCACTTCCGTCGCAAACGCTCATAAGATTTACAAACCGTTAGCTTCGTGTGGTCATATCGTCTACGGCGCATTGTTCTATTTCTCCAAGCTTCAATGAATAAACCCGAAAAATTCTGCTAAAGGGTACCTATTGGTTTTGATGGGTCGGTGATGCTGGGAGATGCTCACAGGTGTTAGGAGCGATATGGACGAGGAACATGTTCAATCGTGTCGAGGACGAAGATTGAGCTACTGCGGTCCACTTCGCAATAATCGGGCCAACTTCAATTCAGTTGACCTTTCTCCCAGAGCAGGAGCACACTTTGACTCTTCACCCCCACGCGACTGGAGAGACTATGAATTTTGCTGACAAGGAGTTGAAATGCGCCGATTGCGGCGGAATGTTCGTGTTTTCTGCGGGAGAACAACAGTTCTTCCAAGAAAAGGGATTTACTAACGAGCCGAGACACTGCAAACAGTGCAAGGGTAAGAGGCGGGGCAGCGGAGACCGGCCTCGAATCGACAGTCACGTCACCTGCTCAGAGTGCGGAAGCGACACAACCGTTCCATTCAAGCCGACACAGGGTCGGCCAGTACTGTGTGCCGCTTGCTTCACCCATAGACCAAAGGCTCACGCTATTGCCGAAGTCAATGCCCTGTGATTTCCTACTTTATGAAAAAATCGAGTCATGCAAAGACCGGAGTCTAATCTCAGAACCTGCCGCCACCGCCGCCACCCACTCCCAAATTTGCTGACGAAATGGGGTTCGGGCATGGAAGGTAGTTACAGCGTACAATCCTCTCACTCGTCGTCAATGGGTGAAGCGTGAAACACATTGTTTACACATATGGTGATGGTCAGCCGGACGAAATGGACTTCGATGCGCACGGTTTATTTAACTTTACTAATGGCGATACTGTCTCAAGGCATGGAATCACTTGGAAAATAGATGCAGTGGAGCATATGGGTGTCAATGACCGGAAGCAAATCCCGACCGTGCGGGTACATTTGACACCCGTTGTCGAGAATTAGACCCAATCGCTTCGATGAATAGTTCTTGAAGACGCGGAGACTCAGAACGGCACCGGCCACTCTAGAGGGCTTGCTACTGTCCACCGATTCGTCCAAGTGGGCGAGCAATTATTTCTGTCTCAATCAGCAGTTCTGCCAAAATAGCTCGATGAATTTCGACGAGTTTTCGGAACGAGTAGCGATATGCAAACTGCTGAGCATTCGTAAAGTTTGGTACGAATCGGTATTCTGAGCGATTGCGAAACACCAATTCCCAATTTGGAATGTGAACCACCGGGGTATCGCCCTGCCATACATCAAGCGTTTCGAGCCACACGCCATCGTGTTTTCCGCTCGTCGCACGTAGTTTAAAGGGGCCATCAGAATCAGGCAAACCCATCCGAACTCTCCTCAACTCATTTCCTTTGACCGATTCTAGTCGGACGCCCAAAGATTGAGAAAGGTCACAATCGCCCCTGTTCGGGCTGCGGCCGAATTCCCAAGACCCCGAATGCGCTCCAAGGCAGTCTAGCGCACTCGATTTTGGCAAGGTGTCTGGGTCGAACTTGATGGGGTGCCCCAATCGCCTTCGGCTGCGTAGAAGAAAACTCAGGGAAATGTGAGCGATCGTGTTTTGAAAGTTGGGGATGTTGGTTTTGAGTATGGGTCTCGAGCAACGACCTCGGCGACAAGGTCTCCCAATAGGACATTTTGATCCGGAGTGCCCAGACGTATAAATCTGTACGACGGGTTCGAACTCGGCATACACAGTTCGGGATAGTTCCGCTGAAATCTGTTTACCAATTGCATCCCGACCGCGCTTAGGGCTGTGAATTCGAGTCCGACTGAATTCTTAGTCACTTTCGCCATATTGCCTTGCCCTTTGATTCTGAAGATTGCTGACCTAAAACTAGAATGCGAATCCCGGTACAAAAGGGCAAAGCTGCTGCTTTCTGCTTGGCCCAACGACTCCGCACATTTTATTCCGCTACCTTCCGCTTTGCCCAGAGTTTTGGTTTTGATTCTGGGTCTCGGGCAACGACATCGGCGATAAGCTTTTTCAAGACAATATTCTGCTCCGGAGAGCCTAAATGTAAATATCTATATGAGGGTTCTTGACTGGGCTTACACAGCAGGGGATGTTTGCGCTGGAATTCGTTCACAAGCCGCTTCCCGATTGCGCTAAGACCTGCCAATTCGTATCCAACTGGCAGCGGGGTCACTGTCGCCATTTGCTTTGCCCTCATGAGTCCAGGTTCGATAAAGAGCGTGACCGTGGTCGCAACAACTCAGTGTGACCAGAAATATATTGCTATTCGCACTTTCAAAGCTGTTCCATTTTGCTCATCTTGTTGGGTCGAACGTTCATCTGGGAGCAACTCTGGCGAGAGACGGACCACCTTCAAGAAGAGCGATCGCAGTGTCAGACGAGAAGACAGAATCCTTTTGCGGTGAAGCGTGTAGCTGAAGGTTCGGTAAGGGACTAAAATCTCCGTATGCCTCTGACGCCAACGCTACAGACGAGATACGACGAGAACAGCATCCCCATCTCGGCGAAATGTTCTCTGTGTGGCGAACGAATGCCGCAGGGCACACCACGCATCACGGACCCAATCGAGAATGTTGCATGGTTCTCATCTCAATTCGGTCTTCACGTAGCGCAAATTCATCCGGAAATCGAGGCTCGCACGTGGGTTGGCAAATCCAAAAAATCCAACGCACGCCACACGCAGAAAGAAGTCAAAGGATAGCTGGCTTTTGAAGGGAACTGTATACCCGACCTAGAAAAAGCCTGCTCCTCCTTTTACTTTGGTAGTGGGTCAATCCACGGGGCTCCGGGTTCAACATTTATAGTTGCAACCGAATGCCAAAGACCGAAAAACCAACTCCCGATGAGGCGAACGCCCTAACGATCGAACATGCAACCCTCGTCAAGCAACAGTATGAAGCATTTCAAATAGCCCCCTACATCCGCATGTCACAAGATCAAGCGGACGCATATGACGAGAGACGCCTCCGTATCGAAGAAATCTGCCTCAGGTTAGCGAAATACAGGTCAGCTTGAAATTCACAGGTCGGATGACCTGTTTGCCGGAAACCGCCTTCTGTTTCGCCCCACCTTCGGTGAAATGCCCTGCAATGCAATCCGGCGCATGGGTGGCTGGAATCGCCTTCGTGATAATTCAGCCGGGTAACCTGTTACTTTTTGTGCATTGCCATCTCACCTTTCTAGGGTCACACTCGTCTACATCACAACCCCTAGTTTGAAGAGAAATACAATGTACGAATTGGACAGAGAACGTTTCTCATTTGCCCATCGTCGCAACGATGATGGCACCTTCGATTCAATCTGCCCAAGCTGCTTTCGAACCATCGCGCAGAGCACATGCGAACCAGACCTTTTCATTGCAGAGGACAGTCACGTTTGCGACCCGTCGCTTGTTGAACACTATCGCGTGATGAGCCAAGCGGTTTCAGATTATCGGGTAAATAGCAGGGGGCATGTCTCAAGGGATACCAGACAAACGGAAGAGTTGAGAGCTTTATGAGTTGCGCGAACTGCTGACCCAACCCCGGCAGTCCGGGGCTTTCTCTGGGGGAGGAGCCCCGCAGGCGCATTCAAGCGGCGAAAAAGCAGGCCCTTCCCTGACTTCGGCGTTCTTGTGTCGGATGGAGAACTGAATTTCTCTTTAATAAAAGAGATACTCTCAACATGGAAGTGAATTCAGTCAATCCGCGCATCATCGAAGCGTTGAGGACGAGAGACGGCGTAATCATCACGTTTGAGGACGGCAAATACGCCAAGTTCCCGGCAAGGCTCCTCTATGCCATGATTCTCAATGCAGTCGAAATGAGTGCAAGTTTGAGCGAACCCGGCGTACCTGCATCCAGTAAAACCCCGTAATTAGAGTATGACCGCTCATCTGCCTGACCCCGTGAACACCTCTGAAGATATGGGCACGCCTCTGATACTGCGGCATGAGGAGATGACCAACCCACAGCTTCAATTGGACGGCTTTTCAGGAGGCCAAAATTGGTTTGCGCTGGCCTCGTTCACGCCTTTCGACGGCCTATGGAACTCTTCGACATGTTGGCGGAAAGCAGCACCGAGGGATGGCTGCGGGTTGCGGTCGAATTGGTGCTGACACGCTGAGCAGCATTTGACGCCGCCTAATGTCGTCAAGTAGGGAGGAAGCACTGTTCTCGCCATAGCCGAAAAGATGTGGGAACCTTCATTTCGAGTTGCTCACCCGTCTCTAGCCATTTCAATTTACTGCGCCATACTTGGGTGAAGAAATCAGCCAGTGTCCGTCGAAAGCGAGACAAGTGCTCAGACCGCACACGCAGCCACTCCAACCGACCGGACTCGACGCCTTCGGTTGGCTAATGCTTTGAATTTGGCTTGCACAGAACAGACCTGACAGTTTGAACTGACATTTCCTGCCCAAGGACGTTGCAAAATGGATGCCTCAACTTTCAGTCCCGAAGCACAAGGTTAGTTGTGGCCGCAGGAGTGAACGTCAAGAATATAGCGAACCTTGGTCATGCAAGCTGGGCACTCAGCTTCAGAAGCCGCATCGGCTAATTCTGTGCGTGGTTCGGAGAATGACCGAAGACAAGCCGGGCACGTCAGCACGAAATAGCCTTTTCCGTTAACCGGAACCCATACGGGAGCCTTGTCTGGCTTCGGAACATGCGGTCTCAGGGGAGACTCCTCAATTAGCTCTACAATCTTTGCCGCCATCTGTTCCGGCCTGTACTGTCCTTTCATCAGGAATGCGTCGGCAAGAGGGGCAGTGGTGCCTTGCCCGAAAAATTCTCCGCTGATAGCAATGACAGGGATATGCGGGAATCGCTTTCGAACGATTGACAGCAACTCGAACCCACTCATGTTAGGCATCCGCAAATCAGAAACAATCAAATCGGGAAGCACAGAACGAAGTTCAACGAGTGCCTGAAACCCATCCTCGGCAGTCCGAACATCGTAGCCAAAAGACTTTAGGATGAGACCTGATGTTTCTCTGAGTGCTGAGTCGTCATCAACGAAAAGAATCCTAAGCTTGAACCCTTCGTGAGTCATACAATTGTCCGATTTCGCAAAAGACCCGATGAAGTTTTACCTACCGGGTCGCGAATTGGTGTGAGTATACGCCAGACTCGCACACCTATAGGGGAAAACCTTACCGATGTTTTTCGATACCCCGAAACTGGAGCCGACTTTCGCGCATCAGAGCCTCGCCCTGTTTGGCGGTATCATCGAGTATGCTGGGTGCCAAGCCGTCCATTCTCGCTGGGCGATGGCCGCTATGTAAGTCGCAATAGCCAAAGTCGCGGGAGCGTTTTGAACCTTGGGATGATGGTCTGAGTCGAAATCAAGGCCTGTAGCGATAAGCAGTCCCTCCGCTCAATAGTAGAAGTTTGCTCCTGTAGGTCGTGAAACATCTCAAAATGCCCGTTAAGCATCGCAAGGTTTATTCATGGCGAAGCCTCGAGTCCTAGTCATCGACGACGACAAAACCATCGCAGATACATTTGTTATGGTTTTGAACGTTAGCGGCTTCGAGGCGAAAGCTGCCTACAGCGGCGAAGAGGGTCTGCAACTTTCACGCGACCATGGGTTCGAGTTTCTGGTCTCTGATGTCGTGATGCATCCAATGAATGGTATCGAGGCGGCAATTGAAATTCGGAAGTTGCTTCCTACCTGTCGAGTCCTTTTAATCTCTGGGACTAACGACACTACCTCCTTACTTGCGGAGGCTACGTCTCGCGGATTCGAGTTCGACATTCTCCCCAAGCCGGTGAATCCAACGGCACTCATCGAAGCTTTGAAGGAAGATTGAATCGGTGAGAGCGAAGTCTCACGGTGTCGGAAATGAGGGGTCTCTGCATTGGTTCTCAAACAGCGATGAAATACGTCGGACGGTGGTAAGGAATAAGTACCTTCACGAATCGAGGTGTGCGTGATTGTCGAAGGTCCCAGCAGTAAGAAATGGATGGCTACTCAACATTGCTCACTCGATTTCCGGAGCGCACAACGACCTTAGCTCATCAAGCGATTCGCGCAGCGCCTTTGCTCCTTCTCCCTTTTGAAGGAACAAGTTCGCTTTGAAAAGTTCACAAATGTGACGAGTTTCAAGCGTCAGTCCCGTCCATACAAGGACGGGAATTTTCCTCAGTTCTGAATTTGAATAGCGGAAGCGAAGTACCTCATACCCGCTGTCCATACCCAAAACAAGGTCGAGAAGAATCGCATCAGGTAAAGTGGTTCCGTCGTATACCTGCTTCGTAAGTAGTTTGAGGGCATCGCTCGGAGAAGCTGTACATTCGATATGGGTGAAGCCGGATAGGAGCGCAGTCGCTTTGGCTGTTCTCAAATCTATAGGCTGGTCTTCCACTATCAGAAGCACACAGGTCATTTAGAGCACATGGGAATTTTCCCTTCTGCTGATTCAAGTTCGGCTTGCTTTCTCGGGGTCATTAACGGTGGGGTCGGCTCTGCCTGTCCATCGAGGTTCGCGATGAGTTGAACAACGATGTGCATGAGTTCGGCTACATCGGGATTGTCCGCCTCGGAACCGACGCTCTGCTCCACCTTCTTCAGTGTGCTGAGAAGGGCTTCCTTGACTTCGGCGGGTGGACGCAAACTCATTGTTTATCTGATGTCAGGATTTGCCTCTGAGGATGTTTCGAACTGCGAGGCAGCGGTACGCCAAGCATTACTCCGACAAGTCCATCTCATTGTGCTCAATAAATAGTGTCGGATGAGTGACATGCCATGTTAATCCCCTCAAATGGGCTTGTCTGCCACAAGGCGAGTGAGGCTTTTGTCCTGCAAATGTGAATTGTGCCGGATTTGCGGCACTGAGCGGCGAAAGGGAGTAGGGTTTAACCAAACTTTATCCAAGTTATGAAAGAACGGCCAAAGGGCGGTTCGCAAATGGAAACCTACTCACCAACTATCTTCCGTCACAGGCACAACCGGGACGGCACGTGGGACTCAATCTGCACGAAGTGCTATATCACCGTTGAAACCGCCATCCAAGAAGAGGACCTCGCGGGGGCGGAGCGGGGCCACGACTGCATGGAACTATTGGCTACCAAGACAAACTGGTTTGTAAAGTTGCGATAGGCAGGGTCAGACTCCTGTGGTTTCAGACTTGGGGTGTTTATGAGCTTTAACGACCGCGATGTCCTGTGTGTAAGTTGTGGCGTGATGTTTGTGTTTTCTGCGGGTGAACAAGAGTTCTTTCATGAGAAGGGATTCACCAACGAACCGAAACACTGCAAGCAATGCAAGGCTAAGAGGCAGGGCGTCGAAGGGCAGCGTCGAATCGAAACGCACGTCATCTGCTCAGAATGCAGGAGCAACACAACTGTACCCTTCAAGCCGACTCAAGGCAGACCAGTGATGTGCAGAGTGTGTTTCGCAAGTAGACCCAAAGCAACCAATATTGCGGCTGCGTAGTGGAAAGCCGGCGAGATTAGACGTGCGTCTTCCGCTTCTACTTGGTGCAACCTCAAAGGGCAGATTCTCCGAGATTTGCTCATCGCGAAGCTTCTGCGAAGTGCGATGAGGAATCGTGACGAAGAACCTTTACAACGAGTAATACAGCGTTGTTCACTACAACGTTCATTTCAAGAGCGGGAGCCTTGAGAACCGGGTCACTCAACGTGCGGTTTGCGGTCTACGCCCAGTGGACATTGATTGGATTTGGATTGTCGAGCGTCGGCGTCGTGCGACTCCCGAGGAAGTAAGCAAGCTTTGCGAAATCAGTTCGAGTCGATACGAGGTCACCAAACATGCCTCATAACCGAGACGACATGTATTACCATCCGCCCGGAACGACTCGCTACGACATGCAGTTCAAGAGCGGAGCACTGGAGAACGGCGCCACCGAGACTGAGATTTCTGGGCGACAACCAGCGGATATACGGTGGCTTTGGGTCGTTGAGCAGAATCGCTATGCAATGCCGGAGGAAATACGAAATCTGTGCAAGCAGGTATATCAAGTGTTTTGAGTAAACTTCGTAATCTGTTGCCCGATGGAAATCTTTCTACTCGTCCTACACCACTCCGGTGAGAAGGCACGCGATGGTTGAAGACGAGGAGGAGGGAAGCCGAGTTCAATCTCTGGACATCGGTTTGCACAAAATCAGGCACAAATTGACCGCGCACCGGCTCAAGATTCGGTAAGCGCCTACAATCTCCCTGTGCCACTGCTACCAATCCTGCAAACGAGATACGACGAGAACAGCATCCCCATCTCGGCGAAATGTTCTCTGTGTGGCGAACGGATGCCGCAGGGCGCACCGCGCATCACGAACTCAATCGAGAATGTTGCATGGTTCTTATCTCAATTCGGTCATCATGTTGAGCAAAGTCATCCGGAAATTGCGGCTCGCAAATGGACTGGAAATTCCGGGAAGCACGACGGACTGAAGGCTCAGATAACAAACTAAAAATGGCTTCTGGGGAAGTTAAGCTTGCGTTATGCAACAGCGGGAGCGCACTGAGCAGTCCCGACTGAGCGAAGGGCGTGGCGAGTATTTCAAATTGATAACCCCGCGACACAGCCTCTTGATGCAGAGCGCCACCGTCGTTGTCACCGGAGACTAGGAGGACTTTACATTTGGGGAGAAGCTTACGGATTTCAATTGCAGCCTCAATGCCGTTCATCTGTGGCATTACAACGCCGGTCACGAGGTATTCAAACTCGCGATTACGCGCAAGCTCGACGCCCGTTTCACCGCTGTATGCAACCGTCGCCTCAAAGCCATCAGTTTTCAGGACCATGGCAACGGTATGAGCCACCGCTATGTCTTCCTCGATGACGAGAACTTGTGCGGGAGTTTGCCTCGCCTCTAGGATGGCAATGGTTGCGCCTTCAATCTTGGAAGCCTATTGATTTTCACTCGCTCTCGAATTGGCCTAAGCGCCAGTAGCTCCTCAATCACGTATCCGCCAGTCGTCCCATCCGAAAACGTCACGACCAGCCCGTCTTTACCATCCAACTCAACCGCCAACAGGTGAATTTCCTTTTTCATCTCGGAGACTATTTCACGTGGAGGAAATGGTTGGCTGTTCAAAATTGCTCACATTCGTTAGGGCGCATAATCGTGATGCGCGAACTGCTGACCCAACCCGCCAGCGACGGGGTTTCCTCGGGGAGGCCCCGTTGGCGCATGTGTATTCAACCGTGTGAGCAATACCGCTCTGCTTCCCCGGTCAACTCAACGTACGCTCTATCAAGACGCGGACACCTTTCATCCGCCCCGTGAGAAGAGTCACTTGGACACAGTTACTGATGCGACCGCGAATCCAAAAATTCTGCTGGTAGACGATAACGATGCGGTACGTGACTCGTTAAGAGCCGTGCTGGAATTCAGCCAGTTTGATGTAAAGACAGCCGCAAATGTGGCTGAAGCTATTCAACTCATCGACACAGAAGCGTTCGATGTTCTTCTTTCCGATTTGCACTTGCCCGGAGCCGGGGACGGCTTCACCATCGTCAGTGCCATGCGTCATCGTCACCCTGATGCCGTCACTCTATTGTTTACCGGGTATCCAGCATTGAAGGAGGCAATGGACGCCATCCTTTTGCAAGCGGACGAAATCATGGTGAAGCCCATGCCCATTCCGGAATTGCTCGCATTGATTCGCGAGAAATTAAAGAATCGCGGGACGCGGCGTACCACAAATACTGAGAGAGTAGCTTCCATACTAGAGCGTGAGGCCGAGACCACAATTGCCGATTGGCTCTCGCGAGTTGAAAGCGATGACGAACTGAACCATCTAGTTCTCAGTCGTGACGAACGAATGGGGCACCTTCCTTTGCTGATTCGAGAGCTTGTTCATCGGTTGCGAGTGCCTCGAAGGCTTGGTACCAAACAAGTGTCAGACGGGGCTGTTGAACATGGAAAGATTCGCCACTCGCAGGGCTATACAATTCCGATGATTATCGAAGAGTCGCGAATGTTGCAGGTCAGCATATTCCACTCCCTACAGTCCAATCTGAATGTTGTGGATTTCAGTCTTCTCCTGATTGACGTGATGACCATAGCCGACGAAGCTGATTCCCAATTGAAACAGACAATCGTGAGTTTCACGGAATCGTCAGCCGTGAACATGGCAGCAATTGCTGTCCCGGCATAGGCCGAGCGCCCGTTACGTTCAACGACAGAAGACGCCTTACTCGGCTCTGACACAAGTGGTGGGTCAATCTATACCGGAACGCGTGCTTTTCGAGTGCCTGAAATTAGAGTGCAATATGCAATGAATGAATTCTGCATGACAACCGTGTCTTTGCCGCGCTGTTACATTTTTTAGCTAGACGCGGCTATCTACCTGAATGATGGAAAATCTTCGCATTTTCAATATCGACAGTACGTGAAGCGAATCACACCGAGATGCTGCAAAAAACCTCGAATTTGGGGATGTCAGAGTGGAAGCTAACGTTTACGACAAACGCCGCATCTGAATTGCCAACTTGATGCCTATAATCTCTGGCATCACTACATCGGAATGAGCAACATAGGACTAGCCCTCATCGTTTGCGTGAAGTTTACAAATGGATACCAAGCGGCTTTACGAAGAGGATTGTTCCCTTCTCAATCGCATCCGACGACGCGATGACAGGGCGATTGCATTGCTCAATGACCGCTATTCGATGGCTGTTTATTCCATGGCGCTCCGCGTGTTGCGCGACCCAACTCTTGCAGAACAGGTTTTGTCGGACATTTTCATGGATATTTGGGGCAGCCCAAAGCCCCTCATGCATATCGCGGCTACTAACCTCTACCCGTCCATGGTGATGTTTGCCCGCAATCGGGCAGTCGCCGTGCTAATTCATAAACCGCCCACGGAGATTGAATTCTTGTTCCATTTGGGGGTTGGGAACCAGCAGGACTGGGAAATGACGCGGGAGAAAGCATTGGCGCTAATTGAGGGAATGCCTGTGGAGCGCCGGACGACGCTGGAGAGAGCGTTTTTCCATGGAGTCACTTAATCAGCGTTTGCACGCGCCAGCGTGCGTAGAGGTTTGCACGTGGCACTCATCGTAGAGTTTGTGCGTGATTCTGTGCGAAGCGCAGGAAGCGGGTTTGCGTTTCTAATCCCCTCTTGCCAGTTTGTCAATTCGCTCCTTGGTTGCAAGAATCGACGCATTGCAGGTCTCGATATAGGCGCACGCTTTAGCAACTGTCGGGTTGGTCTCAGCGGAACCTTCCGGCTTCTTGGGAAATGCTTCCGTTTCATCTACGACCCGCTGTGCGTTATCCCGTAGCAATTCCCAAAGGCGGATTGCCCTTTCCAAATCGTGAATGACTCTCACTCTTTTTTGGAGTTCTTCGGTCATGCTGGGAGGTCTGGTAGAAACGAATACTACACCTAAAACACTGGCAAAACACCTTGGCAAACGATTTAGGCCAACTGCCCTTGACGAGGACTAAGAACGGCATTTTGCGATAGCAACCAGACTGACGATTCTGGACGCCACCGAAGCCGATTGAATTCTTGGTACATCGCGGCGGCATTGTTTGCAGGTCACGACGAAGGTCTTCCGATTTCCGGGCAGTTGGAAAATACCAGCCATCATAGGCGAATAATGACGAAAACCTAGTGAGCAGCAGCACACATTCCCAGTCAGGACTGAAACTGTCGAGCTAGGTGAGAAGGAACTCAGGAATTATTATTGGATTTGGAAAGGCGGAGTTTGCGTTGTGGAAAGCCTGTGGATATTGTGGAGCATGGTCTATTTTCGATTGACACGCCGAAAATTTGCGTCCCATAGTCTCTCTACGCGCTGCCCTAATCCACTGAATAGAATACCCCTCCAGATGAGGGGCGTTCTTGCATCTAGGCCCACAAATATAAGTCCCATTTATTGCGTACCGAACATATTTCCAAGTTTTGGCGATGGAAGACGACTACATTCGAATTTCCATCGCGAATGAAGCCGAAAATCACGGTTGCGAACTTGTCTGGGGTATGAACCGGAATTCTACCGCCCGAATCCTGCCAACCCATTTGTAGTTGCCTATGTCGATGTGGAGATTGCAAATATGAGCAGCTTCAAGGAGAGCCAGTTCAGCTTCGTATCTTGCTGAAGCAACCGTTCCATAGCACTTCGGGCATATCGAATTGCGCGTGCCATCCCGGTTCAGCTTACGAGGAAAACCAGTTTCCCGGAGTTGCAAGATTCGCCTCTTTCAAACAGTGGTGTGCGGAGAGATGAGTTGAGTCTATCCTGCATCGACCCTTTCGCTTGTTCATTTATGCCCACTACCCTTCCTCGAGTAACGCACTCCACATCATCGCAATGGAATGTGCCTCTCAAAGCGAAGGCTTGTAGAGGAAACGACACAGCAGCAAGGGGCCGGGGCAAATCACGAAATCCGAATGCAACATCCCTTCCATCTTTTCTGACCTCTGCTATCGCTTTCTTCGATGAATCGCATCGAAAGAGATAACGGTTCGTGCATCTGGTTGCCAGTTCGCCGACACCTGAGATGCAAGGAAGGCAGGAGCGTGTGGCTCAATACAAAGGACAAATTAAGTGGTTTAACAACGGCAAAGGTTTTGGGTTTATTGGACGGGAAGACGGGCCGGATGTATTCGTTCACTACTCAGCGATTCAATCGGAAGGTTACAAAACGCTCCAAGAAGGTGACGAAGTCGAGTTCGACATTGTCGAGGGGCAAAAAGGCCCACAGGCGGAAGCAGTGACCTGCGTCAAGCACAATGACCACGGGACTGCCTGACGGATGGACATATATATAGTGCCGTCCCAAGTCCTTTTCGCGACAAGAACCAGTATTTATTTTTGCTGTCCATGATGAGCCAGCACTCTATCGCCGAACCAGCTACCGGCCTACGGCCAGCTTCTGGCGAGTGACGAGTTGGTCAGGCCGACCGTGGAAGACCTCGCTCGGAAGGTACCGGCGCTGCTGGCCGCAAAGGGGGCACTCGACGGTGATGGACTGGAACGGAAATTCATCCCGACCTGATGGCACATCGCGGCGGCAACCTTTGCAATTCACCACAAAGGTCTTGCGGCCTGACGGTGTTGAGAACATGTCAGCATGATATGCGAATGAATGACGAGAAACTAGTGAGCACCAACACGCTGGACGAATCGTGCTGAAGAATCTCCACCACGAGCCCCACCCGCAACCGCAACTACAAAACCCACCGTCAGAATTGCAGGGAAAAAATGAAGCCCCCGCAGAGGAATGGCTCCCAAGTTCAGTTGCATCTTCAGTGAGACGCGCTCGTCCCCTTTCGATGTTGCAAGAGGTCTATAATCCGGGTCAATGGCCCACGAACTCAACTACACGCCAGCCGGAATTCTCCACTACAACGTCCAGTTCAAGACGGGTGCGCTGGCGAATCCCGTCACGGACCGTGCTATGTGTGCCATAAGACCAGCGGACATTGATGTCGTCTGGATTGTTGAGCGGAAGCGTCAAGCGACTCCGGAGGAGATTCGCAAGCTGTGCAACGGAGCCGCCAAGCCATCGAGCCGAAAGGAGTGGGAAGGCGACTGGCGTTGAAACTCCGCCGGGTTAAGTGAATAGGAGCGCGTTTATCTGGGCGAACAAAAGGAAATTATGAGGAAATAAGCCATGTCAGAGACAATGGGTTCCGCAGTCAAGAGAGTAGTTCTGGCGGTCGAGCGGATGGGACTGCGTGTGACCGACGAACAAGCACGAGAAGCGATTGCGCGTGAGAACGATGAATACGTCATTAATGTATTTAGTCCGATGACGCCTGTACCAAGTCTTCCGAAGGAAACAATTGATCGCTACGCCGAGTCCTTACTAGACCTGTGACGCACGACCATTGGGTGCATTGGGAAAGAAGGCTACCTGCAGATGCCGCCGCACCCTAGGTCACCCATTGCAGGTCACCCATAAGCCCAAAATGGGCATGTTTGGGTAGAAATCAGATGACGCGATAGGAATGTAAGCTGTTGAATATAAATGACGGATGCCATCGTCTCCCGTATTCGGGACCAGGGGGTCGGAGGTTCAAATCCTCTCTCCCCGACCATTAAAAACAACAACATACGGTCTGGCTAAATTGCCTGGGGTTCTCAAAATGGTTCCCATTCAACGGCACCGCCGCCTTGGCCAACTGCCTTGAGCGGCGCACTGATTTCCTTTCTCTCCTCGTCCGGCTCCGTAAACACCGCCTCGACAATTCTCGTGACCTCTTCCACGCGTTCATCCCACCAGGTCTTCGAATAGACATCCAGCGTCACCTTTCCAGTGCTGCCAGCGTGGCCCATGTTGTCCCGGGCGATCTCGAAACGGCCGCCTACACGCCGCACCAGGCTCGCATGCATGGTCCGGAAGCTGCGGAAGTCGATCTCCTTCGGGAGACCATGCCGGTGCAACAGGTTGTGGCGATCAGGCGCCTTTCCTGCGCGGTTGGCGTCCGGCGCGAAGTGCATGATGATAGTTAAATCCTGATGATAAGCACAAGTTAGAAACGCCACTTCCCATGGATCTACACCAGTGTCGGAGACGGTACGGGTTTTGTTGTCTTCGTCGAGTTCGAGGTCGATGCGCGGCGAGTCGAAGCCATTCCCCATGAGGCCCTATAGTTCTCATCAGTGAGGGCGAGGAAGCGCAGCTCGTTGAGCGGATCAGAGGAGTTGGAGATGAGATCGCGGGGGAAGATTTCCGGTTGGAGTAAAAAATGGACGATCAATTGAAGTAATTGGTCAGCTCCAGATTGGAATTGTTGCTTAGACATGGCTCTTCAATTATCGGCAAAGGATTAGAAAGGAATGAAAGTGAGTCGAACTAGAGTGGAGGGGCGCAAGAATTTAGAGGGCGGTGGGTCCCCTGAGTCTGAACGATTGGCGCGTACCGCCTGAACAGCGGGTTGTCGTACCGCGCGCGTTCCTTTTTTTGAGAGGAACGATATTCCTAATTTTGAATAGCAGTTGGACAAGAGCCACTTGTCCGGAAATGCGACTATTCGTCCAAGTGGAAAGTCACCCACTGGAAATCAGTGAACACCGGGGCGTTTTCTCGGGACCAATCCAATCTCAAATTGAATTCGCCGCACCTAGAAAGTGAGACGGACTCTTGCCTGCATCGAGAACAACTTTCATTAGTCTCGTCCGGTCGCGCATAGAGTCTTTCGCTTGACATGGGCTGAGCGGAGCCCTACCCTGATGCGGTGGAAACGATACCACTTAATTCCCTAGTTTTTTCACTCCCTACCGAGAATCACAATCACTTCGATGTCACAGCGAATGGAGAACTTATGCCCCGCTTCACGAAGAGCTTTTTGATCGCGCCTGTAATAGCGCTAGCAGCGTTGATTGCCCCGGCGCAGACAATGAAGGCCCCAGATATCACAAAGCAACCAACACTTTATGTAGTTCCCTACGCCCACCTTGATACGCAGTGGCGTTGGGAGTATCCGCAGGTGATAAGTGAATATCTGCTGAAGACGATGCGCGTGAACTTCGACTATATCGATAAATACCCGCACTATGTCTTCAACTGGTCGGGATCCAACCGATATCGACTGATGAAAGAGTATTATCCATCGGACTACGAAAGGCTGAAGCAATACGTAGCGAAGGGCAACTGGTATCCCGCGGGGTCCTCGGTGGAGGAGGGCGATGTGAATTTGCCCAGCGCGGAATCGATCATCCGCCAGGTTCTGTATGGCAATACATACTTCCGCAAGGAGTTTGGAAAAGCCAGTGCAGAATACATGCTGCCGGACTGTTTCGGATTCCCGGCATCGCTGCCGACTATCCTTGCACACGCAGGCATAAAGGGGTTTTCGACACAGAAGCTCAGTGCATCGTGGCAGCCTGCTCCGCTGATTGGCGGTCCCGATTCTCCCGAGAAAACGCCCGAAGGTATTCCCTTCAACGTGGGAGTGTGGGAAGGGCCCGACGGAGAAACCGTCCTCGCTGCGTTGAATCCTGGCGGCTACGGGAGCCAGATTTACACGGACTTGAGTAAGAGTCCGCCTCCCCCGCAAGCTCCCGCTTCAGGATCGAACCCGCGCAGAAGGCGGGGATCCGAGACCGACTGGCCAAACCGTATCAATATCGATGGAAGCGCCACCGGGGTTTACGCCGATTATCACTACATTGGAACTGGTGATATTGGCGGAGCTGTGGATGAAGAGTCGGTGAAGCTGCTGGAAGCCACAGTTACGCACGGAGAAGCAGTGCTGCCCGACCCCAACATGAGGCCTGACCCAACCGATGCTCACTCCGCCGTACCGGGCACGCCCGTTTCTATGGGAGATGGTCCCGTCAGTGTGATCTCGGCAGCCGCAGATCAGATGTTCCTGGATATCAAGCCGGATATGCAGCTGAGGATGCCGTCCTACAAAGGCGATCTGGAACTGATCAATCACTCGGCTGGATCGCTGACTTCGCAGGCTTACCATAAACGGTGGAATCGCCGTAATGAAATCCTCGCTGATGCTGCGGAAAAAGCATCGATCGCTGCTGCATGGATGGGTGGTCGGGCGTACCCGCTAGAGCGCCTGAATGATGCCTGGACGCTGGTGATGGGCGGCCAGTTTCACGATCTTGGCGCTGGCACGGCGACGCCCCGCTCCTATGAGTTCTCGCAGAATGACGATGTGATCGCGCTCAATCAGTTCGCGGATGTGCTGACAAGTGCTACGCAGTCAGTTGCATCCGCGCTCGATACGCAGGTGAGCGGCATACCGTTGGTTGTATACAACCAGCTCAACGTGGCTCGTGAAGATGTTGTAGAAGCTACGATACATTTTCCTGGCAAAGCCCCAAGTGCGGTTCGCGTCTTTAGTCCCGATGGGCATGAGGTTCCCGCGCAGATCAGCAACGGGAAGGTACTGTTCCTGGCGAAGACGCCATCTGTCGGCTATGCGGTTTACGACATTCGCCGCGCACAAACGCAGGCGATCTCAGCAGAGTTGAAGGTCAGCACTTCTGCGCTTGAGAATGCGCGATATCGCGTATCGATCAATGCCAATGGCGATGTGACGAACATCTTTGACAAGGCGCTCAACAAGGAGCTGCTCGCCGGACCTATGCGGCTGGCAATCTCAAATGACGCACCCAGGCAATGGCCTGCGTGGAACATGGATTTTGATCAGGAACAGGCGGCTCCGCGTGCCTATATCGGCGGACCGGCGAAGATTCGCGTCGTCGAAAACGGTCCGGTCCGGGTGGCAGTGGAAGTTTCCCGCGAGGGCGAGGGTTCAAAGTTTGTGGAAACGATTCGGCTGTCGAATGGCGACTCCGGTTGTCGGGTCGAGTTCAGTGATTCGATCGACTGGAGGACGCTATCCGCAAACCTCAAGGTGGTCTTCCCTCTCTCGGCGACTAATAAAGTAGCGACCTATAACTGGGAAGTCGGCACCATCGATCGGCCTGCTGCGACAGAACGGCAGTTCGAGGTAGCCTCGCATCACTGGGTTGACGAGATAGATGCTTCCGGCTCCTATGGCGCTACGATCCTTACCGGTGACAAGAACGGCTCGGATAAGCGAGACGACAGTACAATTCGCCTGACCCTTCTGCGCTCTCCGGGACCGGCTTCGCAAATGAAGGGCGCTTACACAGATCAATTCAACCAGGACTGGGGACATCACGAAATACTTTTCGGGATTGCCGGCCATGCAGGCGATTGGCGACTGGGCAAGACGGACTGGCAGGCTTATCGGCTGAGCACGCCGCTGTTAGCGTTTGAAACTGAGAAACACGCGGGAAAGCTGGGCCGCGATTTCTCGTTGCTGGGCGTCGATAACTCGAACATCCGTGTTCTGGCTCTCAAGAAAGCTGAGCTAAGCGACGAAGTGATAGTCAGGCTGGTTGAGCTGCATGGAGAGCCCGCTCCACAGGTTCGGGTGAAGTTCGCCGGGCCCATCCAGGCTGCGCGCGAAGTGAACGGACAGGAATTGCCTGTCGGTCCGGCCACAATCGTTGACGGAGCGCTTGAAACCTCTTTCAAACCTTATCAGCCCCGCACATTTGCCCTGAAGCTCAGCCCATCTTCGGTTCGTACGGCCGATGTCGAGTCACAGCCGATCGCCCTGAAGTACGATCTTGCAGCCGCAAGCGAAGACGACACAAAATCGACGGGTGGATTCGATCAGCAGGGCAATGCTCTTCCAGCCGAGATGCTTCCTGCACAACTGAACTTCAATGGTGTGGAGTTCCGGCTGGCGCCCGCCGGAGTAGGCAAGCTCGATGCCGTTATGGCGAAAGGCCAGGTGATTGATCTACCTTCTGGAAATTTCAACAAGGTGTACGTGCTCGCCGCTTCTGCGCGAGGCGACCAGAAAGCTGTATTTCATGTTGGCTACCATCCCGTAGATCTGACCATCGAGGATTGGGGAGGTTTTATCGGTCAATGGGATACGCGCATGTGGAAACCCAGACCAGATTCGGT
This sequence comes from Telmatobacter sp. DSM 110680, assembly GCF_039994875.1. Taxonomy (GTDB): domain Bacteria; phylum Acidobacteriota; class Terriglobia; order Terriglobales; family Acidobacteriaceae; genus Telmatobacter. The sequence goes on from NZ_CP121196.1 coordinate 5,863,673, forward strand.
GACCGAAGGAGGAGGGCGCTTTAGTCAAATCCCGGCACATGAAGTTCCGCTCAGGAAGGACTGGGCGACATCGGCGAATCACGCCACATGGGATCTGAAAAGTCGGGGAACGCCAGACTGGTCGCCGGAATATCCGAAGGACTATCTCGGCTTGCGTCCGGGATACATCAAGCCAGCAACTCTTGCCTGGTATGCCTCGCATCACCACACCCCGGAAGGACTGAACCAGCCCTATGCGTACAGCTATCTGTTCGCCTATGCGATGGACTTGCCCAACAATGCGAAGACACTGACGCTACCGGCAGTCGACGGCATTCGCATCATGGCTATCTCCGTAGCGAAGGAAGATCCGAATGTGATCCCCGTACAACCTCTGTATGACGCGCTTCGCAGGACGACTGAACCTAGTACTTATGAGGCTGCCGCCACGCACTAAACGGCAGAAACTCAGAAAAAGTTTGAATGCAAGCGTATGTATCCCGACGCACTCATTCGGCAAGATGAGTATTGGGGTTGGCGAGTGTTGACTGCCTACACGGAATAGTGAAATTGCCAAGTCCGGGTTCGCCGTTAAGTTGCCGAGATGGCGACTTTTCGGCCAAGTGGAAAGTACCATTGGAATTCAGTGAACGCACGCGCGTTTTCAGGGACGAGTGGCCTCGTGGTGCTCGCTCGATTCAGAGTGGATAGTGGGATGCCTTCAAGAGTTCTTCGAATTCGGACACTTGAAGAAATGTGCCGCAAATGCTCTCACCGAGCATTATCTGTTAACGAATGGCGCTACTGGAGCTTGGTGTATTCAGCATGTGCCAAGTTCAACAGGGGAAGGTTGGGATGAGGCTGACTTTAGACCGCGAAGTGTTCAATAAGTCTGCATGAACATATGGGGAAGAGCCTATCCCACCCCTTTTGGCGGAAATTTCCCAACCGTAAGTTGAGCCCTACCCTCCGGGTAGCGAACTATTTTTATTCGCGCGGGTTACCGCTACTGGCTCCGAAGCAGATCACAGGTCAGCCGCACCGCCAATTCTTGGCGTCAGTTGGCAGAGGCTGAGAATGCGCAAATGAATCCAGTCGTTACGCCCCATTCAGATACATCTTTCACATTCGCGTCGGTGCAGTTTGAGGCGATCGTCGTTTCCTTTATCTTTTCGAACTTCTGCAGACTATCGGTGAAAACACCGCTCCTGCTCGATATTCCCTGCGTGCTCGGGTTCGCCTTGAGAGCGGACGACGTTACTTTCGTCGGCGACCGCTTTGCCCTATTGGGCCCCGGGGAATCTAGCGTGTTTCATAGAAATCTGATTCTCTCTAAGTACCGCAAAGGCTTGGAGCGAAGCTGGTACAGCTCTTCCGCAGACCCTTGCGGATATACATCCGTTTTCTAACAGGCATCCTCTGTCGCTGAAGAGATTGCGCACGCGAGCCATTCGCTTAATCGAGCGTCGCGGCCAAGTTTCTCCTATGGCCGTTTTCCGGCTGATTCTTCCAGAGGACCTGCATGCACCGCTTTCCCCGTAGACCAGGAGCGCAAATGCAAGTAAAGCCTTCACGTCACTGTGACTTGAATCTCTCGCTGTGTCTCGCGGCGCTAACTGCTTTTCTCCCGCTTCTCTCGGGCTGTGGGTACTTCGCGGTTACGGACCCTTCGTTCTATGCTGGAATCTCCGCGTCTGCAAGCACTCTTCGGGTGAACCAGCAAATTCAACTCAAGGACAACGCCAGGACGACTGGCGTGCCGGTGATCTTTTTTGTAAACGGTGTGCAGGGCGGCAACGCGGAATTCGGCACCATCACCAGCACCGGACTTTACACTGCGCCTGCGATTGTGCCCGTGCCGAACACCGTCTCCATCACCAGCACTACGGCGAAGTTTCCGAATGATCCTCCGGGGTCGGTTGCAATTGGGGTTCTCAATCCGATTCCCGTCTTGACCTCGGTCACTCCCGGCGCCTTTTCCGAAGGCACCACCCTGGTTACTGTGAACGGTTCGCAGTTTGTCTACGGAGCACAGATCCTTTGGAACGGATCCGCGGTCCCGACGACTTTCATTTCGTCTACACAGTTAGTGGCATCCATCCCGGCTCCGAACCCCGGGACATTTCCAATCGCGGTCAGCAACCCGAATCCCGGATCAGTCACTACCAAGTCGCTTTCGGTCAAAGTCGGCCCGGGACAGGTCGTGCTTACGCTACAGCCCTACTATGGTACCGATGTTCGCGTTAGCAATGCGCTTAACATTGGACTCACTGTTGCCGGTACTGACAACCCCGCAGTGACCCTCTTTATTAATGGAGTGGCCGGCGGTAACGCACAGGTCGGCACCGCTGTTTCCAACTCCGATGGCTCGATTACATACACTGCTCCGGCCGTTGTCCCCTCTCCGAACGTCGTACAGCTCACGGTCGCCAGTGTCGACAATCCGAGTGTTTCCATCAATCGCAACATCGCTGTTTTGAATCCAATTCCAATCCTCGGATCCGCAACTCCAACGTCATTGAATGTTGGATCCACCTCTGTGGTTGTGCAGGGGCAGAGTTTCATCTCCGGTGCGCAGGTGTTGATGAACGGTGCTGCCGTGCCCACAACGTTCAACAGCGGCAGTCAACTCACAGCAAACCTCACCGTCACGGGACCGGGCACGCTCGATCTCCAAGTGCTCAATCCGAGTCCGGGTCCCGCGACCTCAAACGATTTGATTGAAGACGTGGCAGGCGGGGCTCCGACACTGCTAGTTTCACCAGAAGATGCAGCGCGCTTCCTCGACCAGGCTACATTTGGCGCAACTGATGGGGATATCCATCATCTCTCGCAAATCGGATATCAGACATGGCTCAACGAGCAGTTCAGTATTCCGCAGACTCTTCGTGAGCCGGTCGTGGAACAGGCACTGCTGCTAAACAACCCTTCTTGCAGCGCATCCGATTTGAAATGCAACGCTTCCTTGTTTGTGCAGAACAATCAGAGCGAAATCTACGTCGAGAATGCCTTCTGGCAGCAGGCACTCTCAGCGAACGATGCGTTGAGACAGCGCGTGCAATATGCTCTTTCAGAACAATTCGTGATTTCAGGAACGACGCCAGCCGTGCAGAACATGCCGCGTGGAGAAGCCAACTATTATGACTTGCTGGGCGCCGACGCATTTGGAAATTTCAGGCAATTACTTCAGGATGTAACGCTGAACCCGATGATGGGACAGTTCCTTTCGATGCTTCAGAATGACAAGGGCAATGCCAACACCGATCCCGATGAGAACTATGCGCGTGAAGTGATGCAACTCTTCACCATCGGCCTCTATCAGTTGAATGACGATGGCACTCAGAAGCTTGATTCAAACGGCTTGCCGATTCCAACCTACACGAACAATGATGTGATGGGCTTGGCAAAGGTGTTCACCGGGTTTAGCTGGAACGTTCCGGGTAATACCAGCGACACTGCCTGGTCCAATTGCTGCATCTACGTGGGAACGGGCTACGGCGAAGATCTCCTGCAGATGCAGGCTTACCCCGGCCATCACTCTACTGAGGAGAAGGACTTCCTCGGTGTGACAATTCCGGCATCGGGATCACCGGATCCGAACGGCGATCTAAAGATCGCGCTCGATACACTCTTCAATCATCCAAATGTCCCATCCTTCTTCTCGAGGCAGTTAATTCAGCATCTGGTGACATCCAATCCCAGCCCTGCCTACGTTGGCCGAGTGGCCGCCGTCTTCAAAGACAACGGTCAGGGCGTTCGTGGCGACATGAAGGCAGTCATCACCGCAATCCTTCTCGATCCTGAAGCCCGCGATACCGCGACCGACGCAAGCAATCCGCAATATGGCAAAGTTCGCGAAGCGCTACTTCGATACACCCATTGGGCTCGCGCGTTCAGTGTGCAGTCGAGAAACGGCGGTTACTTCATCGGTACAACTGAAGATCCAATCTGGGGTCTGGGGCAAATGACGATGCGTTCCCCAACCGTCTTCAACTGGTTCACTCCTGGATTCACGCCGCCCGCAACAAGCATCGAGCAGGCCGGGTTGGTGGCGCCTGAGATGCAGATGACGAACGTTACGACCGTTGTCGGTTATCTGAACTACATGCAGTATGCAATCGGCAGCGGTACGCAAAATGGCTCAGATCTGTACTCGTCTTACGGCGCAGAGTTAAACCTCGCGAATACTCCCGATCAGCTTGTGGATCGAGTGAACCTGCTGTTGATGGCGGGACAGATGGACAGCAATCTACGAAGTGCAGTTTTGGGAGCAGTGAGCGCAATTCCGATTCCCTCAGGCGATCAAAACGCGATCAACGCTGCACTGATTACGCGCGTTCAAACGGCGATCTATCTGACCGTGGCTTCGCCCGCTTTTTGCGCGCAGTTTTAGGAGATCACAGTGAATAAATTCGAACGATCCCGCCGGCAGTTTCTTCGGACGGCTTCGATGGCCTCCATGGCAGGCCTTTACGCCAGCCCTTTCCTTATGGAATTGAACTCTGTGGCAGCAATGGCGCAGAGCTCTGGAGCCTCCGATTACCGGGCGCTTGTTTGCGTGTTCCTGCAGGGAGGCAACGATGGGCACGGCACCGTGATCGCGACAGATCCGGAATCCTATTCCGCTTTCACGCAGGCGCGTTCGGGTGCGCCGGGGCTCGCCTACCCGCTTAGCCAGTTGCTTCCGATCCTGCCGAGAACCTCGCAAAGCGGCCGAACTTTCGCGTTGAATCCGTCTCTGGGGGGACTGCAAAATCTGTTCAATGCCGGTCGCGCCGCAGTTGTGTCGAACGTCGGGACGCTGATTGCCCCGGCGACAAAGACACAGGTGATGAACAATTCCGTTCCTCTGCCAGCATCTCTCTATTCGCACTTCGATCAAACGGCAGCTTGGCAGGCGATTGCGTCCAACGGAGGAAGCGCTGAACACATCGGTTGGGGCGGATCGGTCGCCGATCTTATCGAGAGCATGGGTATGAACTCGAACTCGATGTTCACCTGTATCTCAACTGCGGGGATCGCGCTGTTCCTATCCGGTCAATCGTCGTATCAGCTTAACGTCACGTCCGCTGGTCCGATTCCCATCGCTGGTATGGCTCAGCCTCTGTTCGGTCAGCCAGCAGGGACCAACGCTCTTTCGTCGATCCTCACCGCCGATGAGGCAAACCTGTTCGCAAAGGAATACGAAGTCGTTGTGAACCGCTCGCAACTCGCGCAGGAGCAGCTTTCCACGGCAATGTTGCCTGCCGGCCCTACAGGTATCGCAAACCCGCCTCAGTATCTCGATCCAGTTACTAACAAGCTCACTGACAATCCTCTTGCCACGTCTCTTCAAACCGTCGCCCGGATCATCGGCGGACGTTCAGGGTTGGGCGTGAAACGGCAAATCTTTTATGTGCAATTGGGCAGTTTTGATACTCATAACAATCAGGCCCAACTGCACGCGACGCTTCTTACTCAACTCGGCCAGGCGCTCGAATACTTCGATGGGTTGATGACATCTGCGGGCCTTGGCAACCAGGTAACCACGTTTACTGCTTCAGACTTTGGCAGAACCCTCACATCAAATAGCAACGGCACAGATCACGGTTGGGGAAGCCATCACTTTGTGGTAGGTGGTGCGGTGCAAGGGCAAGACATCTACGGCCCGTACCCCGTCGTAGGCGCTAACCAGGCTAACGACGTTGGCGCCGGCCGGTTGATTCCAACCATCTCGGTGGATGAGTATGCGGGGACTCTGGCACGATGGTTCGGATTATCCGACGGTCAGATTCGTCAGGTTCTGCCGAACCTCGGCAACTTTGGTTCAAGCCCCTACCTCGGCTTCATGGGCTAGAGATTCTGGGTGCTGTGGAATGACTGCGAACTGGAAGTGATATTAAAGCAGAATTACTTCCCGAATCCACACTCATCATCAAGACTGTCCGAAGGCAGGAAAGCAATCCCGTTGCGCAGGAGCACAGGTTACGGTTTGCGTGCTCCATTGTCGTGGGCAAACACGGACCTATACGGACGTAGCGCTAGGCGAGTGACTGGTGACAGCTGTCTTGGTCCCTCGCGTGCGGGAAAGTGATTGACGGGATCTTCCCATCGGTTCAGACTCTATAATCAAGTTCCGCCTTCAGGGCACGATGAAGAGATAGAGGTGTCATGGATTTCATTGATGGGGAGCTGAAATGTCTGTTCTGCAAAGCGGCGTTCTTGCTCCTACTGAGGGATCAGGAGTGCTTACGAGAAAGCGGATTCAAGCACGATCCTCGAAACTGCAGGGGCTGCAAAATGCTTATCGGGCAATCAGAACAAATCTCCGAATCTGTGACGAAAATCGGCCAGTCATCTATCCACTGACATCTTTGCTTACGATCTGTCGATCGGTGTTGTACTCCCGTGAGCAGGGAGTTACATCTGCCGGGGTGGCTATCTGTGAATGGATGGCTAGTCTTTATGGCTTCTCATGTCATCGATTCAACATTAGCTTTGGTGGATGGCTCATGTCAGCACAAACTCATTGAGTAGCACAAATCGGCGTAATTCGACAAAGAATTTGGATCGGGCGCGGTTCCTCTAACGGATCATCGTTGGTGGAGCAGGATAGTTGACCTTCTTTGTCAATTCCATATAGCGCTGATCACTCTTCAGAGTCGCGAACTCCGGTTCGCTAAAAATCCAAAGGAATTCTGCTCGACGCTGATCGTAATCGTGTTGAATGAGTCGCACGGCTTCGTCCTTTAATCCCAGTCGTATGCAAACTTCGGCAAGGCTCGTGCCGGCCAGCTTTCCGTCTTCGTAGAGCTTCTTACGAGACAAATAGAGGGAATCGAGCATCCCGCGTTCGCCATCTTTGCCGAATCTGGCATGAGCTTTAGCGACGGTGTCCTTCAGTACCTGATCATGCGTAAGGTCGGCTGTCTTCGCAGTCTCGGCGAGGAAGCCCGGATAGTCGCGAAGATCCCAATGCATCCTGGCCAGGTAACGATGCGGTGCCACGAAGTCAGGATCATCTCGCTCCACCTGCTGCGCCAAATCAATTCCGGCTTGCCGGTTTCCCATTTCGAAGAGCCATATACTCTTGTTGGATAGGATCACTGGAGAGGTTGGATCCAACTCCTGAGCACGGTCAAATTCGCTGGCAGTAACTCGATACCATTCAGGGGTGTTAAAAGCGGTGGCGAACCATAAATGCGTCAAAGGGTCATGCGGATCAAGTTCGATTGCACGGCGGAACTCTCTTTCGCCCGCGCGGAAATCCCAGTTGCCCCAAACCTCGGCGAACGCGAGAGAACGATGGGCCTCGGCGAGAGAGTCGTTCAGCGCAACCGCTTTTGTGGCTGCGGCGAGGGCGCGGCTCTCCGCCTCTCTGTCAGACATCAGCGAATATTCATGAAGCAGAATGTAGGTATCGGACAGTCCTGCATAAGCTCTCGCGTTTTCCGGGTCATGAACGAGGGACTGGGTGAAATCGTCGAGCGCTCGATTCAGACTTTCAGCGGTTCTCTTGTTCCATTCGAAGCGGCCCTTGCGATAAAGGTCCTGGGCCAGGAGTTTGTCAGCCTCGGTAACAGTTGTGCTTGAGACCGGTCGAGAATTCGCTTTGCCGGAGTTCGACAAGCCAACCATACGCAGGTTTGATATTCCCCCACTGTAGTGGAGGGCAGCGGCTGTTACACACACCAGCAGCGCTCCCATCGCAATCAGGAGCAACCGTCGCCTCAGGAGAAGCACGAGTGCCTGGTTGATTCTCGATGGCCAAACCCTGGCAACTTGAGGGGGTGCGTTTTCAACTGGAATCTGGAGTGCAGGCTGTTGTGGGACTTCAGAGGAGGTACTTGATTGGTCGGGGTCAGGCCGCGATTCTTCTGCGTAAGTCCTGTTGGACTCCAACCACGCATCTAACTCCGCCGCAATGCAATAGACTACCGCGCGGCCCCCGCCAGGGACGCGGTGAATGGGCAAGCCCCTGTCGACTTCCCAGCGTTTGACGGTTCGTTCTGCCTTGTCCAGATAACTTGCGATCGATTTCCAACCCTCCAGTCGGGTTGCGAGACGTGAGGAATCTGAATTTACGGGACGTCTGAAAGGTGCTGGCATGATTTGACCCGATGAGACCTCAAAAGGCGCATGACCAGAAGGGAAAACGCCTTCATGATAGCAGCCAGTCTTCACGGGTCCAATGGCTACAAGGTCATCTTTCCCTGCCGCAAAGTGCCCCTAACAGTAACCAGCCGACAGGTGACTTGCCCTTGAGCAAATTGACCCACGAAGTATCCAGGACTGTCTAGGCCCGAAAGAAAACGAGGGAAGCAGAATGATCCATTCCACATTGAAGAGGGTTTGCAACGATCTCATGCCAAGAGGAGTAAGCGGCTGGCTGCCACTTTTAATCATGTCGATCATGAAGGGATCTTCCACTCCGCGCACTCCAATGCCGAACGTCTCTTGGTGTCTATATCGCTTCAGAAGTCCAGGAATGCCCCTTCTGTTTCTCCGCAACTGCCGGCTTTTCGCACCTGTCGCGCTTGTTTTCGTAGCGCTCACGATCTTTCCCATGGCCCGTGCAACTGCAGCAACCTTAACCATCTCGACCAAAACGCTGCCTGCGGGCTATGTGAATTCTGCATACTCGCATTCTCTCGCCGCGACGGGCGGCTCGGGCACAGGCTATTCATGGTCGGTTATCTCCGGCACACTTCCCAAGGGCATTACGTTAACTGCAACAACTGGCCTGCTCCATGGCACGCCTACTGTTGTTTCCAGGGCAACACTTACCTTTCGGGTGAAGGACTCAGCGGGTCACACTGCTTCGGCTACGCTGGCAATAGCCATTCACCCAGCCTTGACCATCAAAGCGATCACCGTCCCCAAAGCCTATGTCGGTTCGCCGTATTCCCTTACGTTTATGGCTACCGGCGGCTCCGGAACCGGCTTGAGCTGGTCTGTGGCATCCGGTTCGCTCCCCAACGGCCTCGCGATTTCCACCGCCGGCAAAATCTCTGGGCAGCCCACAAAGACTGGGAACTCCGCAGTCTCCATCGAGGTCAAAGACTCGGCGGGCAACACTGCCAAATTCGCATTTACGCTCGTTGTCGGTCCGAAGTTGGTCATTACAACCGCTGGCCCCCTGCCCGTCGGCTACATTAATCAGAACTACAACTTCACTTTCACGGCCAGCGGAGGCAGTGGCACCGGCTACACCTGGACCACCAAGTCCGTACTCCCCGGAAGCATGGGCCTCACCAAAGCCGGAGTCCTCTACGGCCTCACCTCGACTGCCGAGACCGTTGTCCTCACGATCACCGTCACCGACTCGGCCAAAAACACCACCTCGGCCGATTTCACCCTGGTCATCAATGCGACCGTGTCGCAATGCACTAGCGACAATCAATCCTCGGCCCTCTCTGAATTGCATGGCGTCTACACGTTCACCTTGAACCGCCGCAACCTTTCCACGGGTCAGCTTTTCTACACCGTAGGCAGCTTCGATGCAGATGGCCCAGGCACAATCTCTAACGGCGTTATGGACTCCAATGGCCCAGGTTTCACGGCCGCCACCCGAAGCACCTTTACCGGCACCTACACGGTCGGCTCCGACGGTCGCGGTCGCATGGATATCGCCATTCCCGTCAGCAGCTCGCAAACCCTTAAACAAAGCTTCTGCTTCGCCCTTGGCTCCTTTTCGGTTATCAAAAACCCAAAACCACCACCTGCTACGACCTACGGCGCCGCCGGTCACGCCTTTGTTATCGAAGACGACAGCTCCAATGTGACATCCTCGGGCGAATTCATGGCCCAGGTGGTCAATCCCGCTAACTCGATGATGCAAGGCTCATGGACCTTTGGCATGACCGGCCGTAATCACTTCCCGACCCTTCTCCCCAATGGTCCGGACCCTCGTGTTGCCTTCGCCGGCTACGTCAATTTCGATGGCCTCGGGGCAATCACTGGCGGGGAAATGGACGAAGTCATCTCCAACGCGGTCAGCGGTATAGTCGTGACGCCAACTTACAGGTCTAAACAGACTCTGGGCGGGACCTATTCGATCCCAACGCCATCAACTGGATTTCCGACGGGCCGCGGCACGATGTCCGTCACGAGCGACGGGGTCACCTTTGCCCAGTTCGTGTTCTATCCCTACGGTGGCGCCACAGCCACTACCAACGGAGTCGAGAATCTCGCCGCTGGACTAGTTGTGCTTGAGACCAGCGTTCCAGTGACCGGCACCACTCCGGTTCACCCCACCTGGGTGGGCACCGGCGCGCGACGCACCTCGACCACATTCTCCACAACCTATCTCGACGGCTGGTCAGTCGCATCGCAGTGGTTCGTCGACAACCCCGGCACGACCAATGAGAGCGAAGGGGTAGGCATCGACTTCGATCACTGGGACGGCGCAGGCAACTTCACCTACACCGGCGACCGCAACGCCGTCTCACTTAAGACTGCCGTCTCCGGCAAAGGCACCTATACTGTCGACGCCAACGGACGCTTCGCCGTCATGGTCAACGGGCTCTGCGCTCCCTGCGGATACCTCACCGGCGGCAACCAGGGATTCGGCATTTATGACTCGGATAACGCCAATTTCGTGCTTCTCGAAAAGCAAACCCCTCCCGTCACTTTCACTCCGTTCCAACTTTCCTCGTTCCTGGGCGCATACTCTTTCGGAAATCGCGGGTACTCCTTCGCTCCACAGCAGACCGCGAGCGGTGAAACCGTCACCAGGGGTGACGGCAATTTCGCCGGCACCGTCGACACCGACACAATGGGCAAGTCTGAGGTCGACATCGCCCAGACCGCGCTCGCAACCGCCACGGGAACGTCCGGCACCACCGGCCGCTTCCTCTACCAGCCCAGCTCCACGACCTTCCCCTACGCCATCTATGTCATCGACTCTAATAACGCTGTTGCCATCCCGCTCGGCGGCTCAGGCAGCGTAACCGATCCTCTGCTGAGGTTCATTCACCAATAACGAGGACCAACAACTGCGCCGGCTCACGCAAAAAGTGTGTCGGCGCTGTTGCGATTGATCATCGACTTTGTCAGGCCTGGCACGTACTGAATCTGTTCACGGTATCTGCGACCGGAGAGATATGCGGCCATTACCTCAACCGCAGCCGTAGCATGAGCTGTCGACTTATGCCGTCTGAGACTGCTGATGCTGCCTTTCGAAATGCAGAGCGGATCCACTATCACCTTACTCAACTATGTAACCGGAGGTCGTGATGTCGAGAAACAGAATGCTGTTTGTCCTGTCCGTGATTGCTGTGCTCGTCGAAGTGCTCGTTTGGTCTCAACCTCTCTTCGGGCAGTCCGAGTCGCCGCAAATCGCGCAGGCTCGCGCCGCGTGTGCATCAGACATCCAGAGGTTTTGTGCCGGAGTACCTTCAGGAGGAGGCAAAATCGTTGCCTGTCTTAAGCAGCACAAAGATCAGGTTTCCGACGGCTGTAAGCAGGCCGTCCTTGCAGCGATGGGGCAATCAGGCGCTGCTGCGGTTCCGGCAATAAGTTCCCCTCCGGCACCTGTAAGTTCTGCACCCGTAACCCCCGCCGCAGCTCCGGTCGAGCACCCTAATGCTTCGTCCGCGCCTGTGAGACCCACCGCCGCCCAACAGCCCAACGCAGGGTCCGGTTCGAGCGCACACTATGTCTTGATGAAGCAGGTCAAGATCATTGACCAGGGCCTCGGTCAGGGAAAACCTGCCTACGACCTGATGATCCCAAAGGATTGGCAATTCAAGGGAGCGGTGAATGTGAATGAGGCGCCGGGGGGGTGTTTCGGCGATTGGTTTTCGGTGTTCGGAGACGCCACCAGCCCCGACAACTCCGTCGAGTTTCAGATGGCTCCCCAGTTCACGTGGCAGTACATGGATGATCCGGCAGGGCAGCGGCAGATGCAGACGCAAAACCAGGCCGACGCGAAGTTCGGGATGAAGCCGTGCCCGGTCCGCGCGCCGATCAAGGCAGAGGAATTTCTGCGTAAGGACATGGTCCCGAAATGCACCAAGGCCTGCAAGAACACGACCGTCGTGTCGGTGGAGGCCTTCCCCGAACTCGAAGAAATGGCCCGCCACCAGATCGGCCTCCCGCCAGGAGGCGGCCCGAGCGACACTCGCATTGACGCTGCCCGCGCTCGCATCGCCTTCGAGGACGACAAAGGGCAACCGGAGGAGGGATGGATGGCGGCGGCCATTGTCGTCCACACGATGCCGGGTAACGGTCACGGCGCGGCTTATGATTGGCACGCAGTCAACGTCTTGTTTTTCCGCACTCCCAAAGGCCAGCTCGATGCCAATGACAAGCTGTTCAAGATGATCGCGAGCACCATCCGCCCCGAGCTGGAGTGGCAGAAATGGAGCAACGGCGTCATTGCCTCTCTGTATCAGGAGAAGCAGAAGCAACTGGCCATTCAGTCACAGATGATCGCTCAGTTCCGGGCGCACGTCGCTGACGTTATCAACGAAGTCACGGCGAATTCGATGGCCGGCGCTAACCAGGCAGCCTTTGGCCAGGATCAGATTATCCGCGGCGTGCAAACCTTCCGTGACCCCTCGACCGGCTCACAGTACGAACTCAGCAACCTGTACGATCACGCGTGGCTCAATGGACAGAATGAATACGTCATGAGCGACGACGCAAACTTCAACCCCAACGGCAATCTTAATGGCAACTGGACTCAGCTAGATACAGTCCGACCTCAGCCTTGAAGGGAGCGAGTGCATGGTTGAAAGACCAACGTTACAACTCGCTCTTGAATGACGCGGTCAAGTTATTTGCCCGTCCCTTTCAAAGTAACAACCTGAGGCGTACCGGTCGCATTATCGGCGACTGAAAGTGTGGCCGAAAGCGCCACTGCCGCGGTCGGCTTGAACGCAACGGAGATGGTGCAAGTCGCGGAGGCTGGCAGAGTTGTACCGCAAGTGGTAGCCGTCTTCACGAACGAAGTTGGATTGGTTCCACCGAAGCTGATGCTCTTGATGGTAAGAACGGTCGTGCTTGTGTTCTTCAGCGTGACGACCTGAGCCGCAGTCTGAACGCCTTTGGAAGTGGTGGCAAAGGTCAGTGTGGCAGGTGACACGGTGGCTGTGGGCACTGGAGTCACTGAAGCCCAGCCATTCACGAGGTTGGCAGCATTGATTGAGCCGAGTCCTGTAGTGAGATCGTAACCGACCGCTGAGCTGTACCCACTCAGCACGCCGTACTTATCTCCACCTTTGCTGGTGACGCAATTTGGATCTCCGGTGTTACACACCTGAGCATTACTTCCCGTCGTTATGTCGTAGAAGTAGCAGGAATTCCCACTTGCAACCGTGTTGGTATTGCATGCTGAAGGCGACTGCTTTGCAGCAAGCTTATAAAAGCCCGGATTGGCGAGACCCTGCCAGGCGCCGCCCTGCTTCTGCACGATCATGGCCATGATTCCTGCCATAGCGGGGGCACTGGCAGAGGTTCCGCCGACTTCCTGGAATTGGATGTAGTAATTGCTCGAGTAGTCGCAGCCGTTGCTCCCGCTGGCGGTCAAGCAGAAAAGAAAGGCACTGCCGGGAAGACCGCCTGGGAAACTGCCCGAAGCAAAAAGTGAAACGTCGGGGACGTCACGCTTGCCGTCCGCAGGAACGCCGGCGGCGGTCTGCCAGTTTGGCTTTGGGTATCCGCCGGAACAGCTTGACGATGTGCTCCCGGTCGGGGTTGTGCAATGGCTTACACCGCCGCTTCCGGCGCTAATCTTTACGAGCCCTTGATAGCTAGCGCTCGCCGCGGCTGCGGCACAAAGTGCTTCGCTCGTTGTATACGCCGGGAACACTTTGAAAAGAACAGTGCTTGTACAAGTTGAATTCCAAGGAACCTCGGGTATGTAATGCAACACGTTGGACCGATTGGCCGCGTTTGTTCCCGACCAGTAGGTCTTATAGCCGGTTGAAGTCCACCACGTCCAATTCAGGTCCGTTCCACCTACCGCAGTCACATAGGGACTGGATGCCATTCCATTTACCTGCAGGCCAATAGTGTCTGCGTAAGGCGCTTTACCGTCCTGGCCGGTACACCCAGCAGAGCCTTGGTCTCCCGACGATTCGAAGATGCTGATACCCTCCGTGGCGCCTTGTTGAAAGATGCTGTTGTAAAGTTTGTTGCCAGCTGTGCCGAGATCCAGTTCGCAAGAGCCGTAGCTCGCGCTCATGATGGGGGCCAGCTTATGGTTCACGATGTAGGAGTCAGAGAGTTGTCCGCCATACGACGTGGAAGTAGAACCAGACACAACGAGCTCGATGGTGGCGCCCGGAGCCGTTGCGCCGGACCACTCAACGTCAAGAGAGTTCTCGCCCTGGCCGCCATATTTCACGTCGTATCCAGGGTCGGTTCCGTTATGGATGATCTTCAACGTAGTGGCAGGCAAGCCGAATACGCTTCTGAAGGTGTTAAAGTCGGCGGCCTTCACGTCGCTTAACCCTGAGATTGCGATGGTGACCCCTTTTCCGTTAATTGGGGTTGAGGCGTGCCAAAGGGGCAACAAGTTGTAGATTGTGGCGAAGTCGTACGGAGTTACATCCATGCGCACATGGCCAGATGTGTCGACATAACCGAGCTCTGGCTGAGGTCCATTGGCGGCAAATGGCGAGGAGTCGAGAAGTGTCACCTCGCCGGTTTTGCGATCTCGCTTGACCTGCTCGCCCAGCACATGTTGCGACTTCGGAAAGAAGTCGTGCAGCGAAGCCACACCTGCCACAACCGGCACCAGTGCCTGAGGAATCTGGGGGTCGCGGTCGTTGGCAAAGTGTGGCTCTCCATTGACGACGTAGTTGTGCATTTCTACGTTGAAGGCCTGTTGGACTTGAGCCACGGTGCCGGAGAACTCTATAGTGACGCGGCCTGCGCCGACCTCGTATATCTGGAAGCCATGGTTCTGCAGCCAGTTCGTGATTGCGGCAACGTCTGAATCGGAAGGTCCGTAGATCGCTCCGAATTCCTCAGGGCTTAACCAACGGTGATAGTCCGGAGATGCCGGGTCGTACTGGCGCTCATTGAACTCTTTGAGTGCCTGCTCCTGCACCGGACTCCGCTTGAGGACAAGCACCATGCGCTCCATATATTTTCCCAAATCGGCCATGCCCCGATCGTTGGAAGGTCGGGCGAGCGGGTGAGTATTGCCAGCCAGTGTCGTCAACTTGGCCTCATCGATGGCTTCAATAACGCGAGAAGCTATCGGCGTAAACCCGGTATTCGCTGCTCCGGAGGCGTCAGTTGCCTGCGCCCACACAGCAATCGAAGCAAAGATGGAGTACGCAACGCAGGCTACTGCAGGGGAAAGAAATTGGCGTCTCAATGGGATCATCCTCAGTTTTGGACAAATTATTGTGCTGTCGGACCCGCAATCGATTTCGCGGATCATGGGTCGCTTGGAGTTCGAAACTTCATGACATTACTCGCAACAGAAATCAGTCGCTGAGGTCTATCCAGATTCTGCCTAGAGATGGACCCTGTAGCGATGAGGGGAAGCCTGTTTCAGTAGCCGAGATTATCTTTGTTGGGTGCATTGTGGGCAAATGTCAAATAGGGTAGATTCGTGCCTTTTCATGACATTGAGAGGAATCGGGAGATTCGACATATGGTCGGGCGGTCGACCAACGTGTCAATCGATGAAGGATTACTTGATCCCAAGATCGGTCACCAGACGAAGAATGGCGACCGACTGACCGGGACAGCAGTGCCTTCTCTGCTTTTCTTCGCTGGAATCTGAGCGTCCGAAGTTGATACACTCACGTCCCAAGCTCATATTCTTCGCCGATCCCCTGGTACAAGCTGAATCGAGGTGCATCGATGCCCATCAAACTGAACGTCAACAACGTTGCAGCTACGGTCGACGTGACGCCGGATACTCCACTCTTGTGGGTTCTGCGCGACGTGCTCGATCTTAAAGGAGCTAAGTACGGTTGCGGAATCGGCGTCTGCGGCGCTTGCACCGTCCTGCTGGGTGGGCGTGCGGTGCGTTCGTGCATGACCCGTGTGGGATCGGTGGGGAACGAGCCTATCACCACCATCGAAGGCCTTTCACTCGATGGCCTCCACCCTGTTCAGATGGCGTGGGAGGCACTCGATGTGCCGCAGTGCGGATATTGTCAAGCTGGCCAGATCATGTCGGCCGCCGCATTATTGCAGCGCTCGCCACATCCTAGCGATGCGGAAATTGATACAGCGATGAGCGGCAATCTCTGCCGCTGCGGAACCTATGCGCGCATTCGCCAAGCTATTCACGAAGCAGCAGACGCGGGCACTGCAGCCCGCAGGAAGTAAAGGAGGGCCTTCTTATGCGCTTGAATCGCAGATCGTTTTTGCAGTTGACGGCCCTTGCGGGCGGCGGGCTTGCCCTGAATCTTTATCGCTCTCCCCTGAGCGCGGCTCAAGAACCGCCCAACCTTACGCCGCAGGCCTTCATACACATTTCGCCTGACGGGACTGTCACCATCATGGCGCGCGCGTCGGAATCCGGCCAGGGCATGCGCAACATGCTGCCCATGCTTATCGCCGAGGAACTCGATGTGGACTGGAAAGATGTTCGAGTACAGCAGGCAGAGTTGAATGAGAAGATCTACGGCGAGCAGTTTTCTGGAGGTTCGGCGAATACTCCGCAAGGCTGGGAGCCGATGCGCCGGGTTGGCGCTGCTGGACGCCAATTGCTCATCACGGCTGCAGCGCAAACGTGGAGCGTGCCCGAGGCTGAGTGCACCACGCGATCCGGACGCGTGCTTCACGCCGGCTCGTCTCGCTCCTCAAGTTACGGCGAGCTCGCAGCGAAAGCCGCTGCGCTGCCCGCCCCTGCCCTCGGCTCTGTGAAGCTGAAAGACCCGAAAGATTACAGCATCATTGGCCGTTCCCAGCCGGGTGTTGATACGCACGCCATCGTTACCGGAAAACCTCTTTTCGGAATCGACGTGCAACTTCCGGGAATGCTCTACGCCACGATTGAGAAAGCTCCTGTGTTCGCCGGGAAGGTCAAGTCCTCCAACATTGACCAGATCAAAGGGTTGCCAGGTGTGCGGCATGTGCTGCTGATCGACGGCGGCATCACTCCCGCGGCGTTCACTCCATGGGAACCAGGCATGGAGCCGGGCATCGCGATCGTCGCTGACTCATGGTGGCAGGCACAGCAGGCGCGCAAACAGCTCAAGGTCGATTGGGATCTGGGTCCTGCGGCGACACAAAACACGGACGGATTCAAGAAGCGGGCAGCAGAGCTGCTTCAGGCTGCGCCGACAACTACAGTGCGCAAATATGGCGAGGTGGATGCAGCGCTCAAATCGTCAGCCAATGTGGTTGAAGCGACGTATGAGTTTCCGTTCATTGCGCACGTCACCATGGAACCGCAAGGAGCTACGGCGCACTGGAAAGACGGCAAGCTGGAGATGTGGTCTACCAGCACGCTGCCAGGCAATGGCCGCGAGTTGGTGGCCAAGACGCTCGGCATCCAACAGAGCGACATCATCACTCACATGATGCGATCGGGAGGCAGCTTTGGGCGCCGTCTTCAGAACGACTGGCTGGTGGAGGCCGCATGGATAGCAAAGAAGGTTGACGCACCGGTGAAGTTGCTCTGGTCGCGGGAAGATGACGTTGCGCACGACCCGTTTCGGCCCGGAGGAACAATGGGACTCAAGGGCGGAGTCGATGCGCAGGGCGAGCTCATTGCATGGTGGCAGCACTTTGTCACTTACGGCGATGAGAAGCACTCAACCTCCGGCGGCGGCATTGGAGGAGACGCGTACCCCGCGGGCTTTCCGCCGGCATACGGACTTTATACTTCCGCACAGCCGCTCATGCTGCGAACAGGCGCTCTGCGCGCGCCCGGCGATAACGCCTACTGCTGGGTGGCGCAATCCTTTATTGACGAGTTGGCACACGTCGCGAACCGCGATCCCCTTGAGTTCCAGCTCGATCTGCTCAGCAACAAGAAGGCGCGCTGGTCTTCTGGGGGAGGCGACGCTGTGGGGGACCATGAACCCACAGGACCGTCCGTTCTGCTGCCGGAAAGATTCAAAGGCGTGCTTGAGCTGGTCGCGGAAAAGTCTGGTTGGGTGAAGCGCAGCAAGATGCCGGGGCGTGGAATGGGAATTGCCGCGTGGTTCTGCCACTTGGGGTACTTTGCCGAGGTTGCCGATGTCAGCGTCGACGCTGAGAACCGGGTGACGGTGCATCACATCTGGGCGGCGGGGGATGTCGGCAGCCAGATTATTAATCCGGCGGCGGCGGAGAACCTCGCCTTCGGCGGCATCATTGAAGGGATGAGTCACATGGGCCAGGAGATCACGATTGCCGACGGCAAAGTGCAGCAATCCAACTTCCACAACCACCCCTTGATGCGCATGAGGCAGGCGCCGAAGATTGATGTGTATTGGCGCAAGACAGACTACGCACCCACCGGCTTGGGCGAACCGACGCTGCCGCCGACCTTACCAGCACTAAGCAATGCCATTTTTGCTGCGACGGGCAAACGAATTCGCTCCCTGCCACTGCAGCAGAGCGGATTCAGATGGGCTTGAAAGCCCATCTGGATTCGTCCGCATCCTCTATCTAAAACTTCTGGAGACCATCCGGGCATTCCGTGCCATTCTGAACATGCGTATTCCGAAAGCGCCTGAATGTGGTTACCCGCCTTCGCGGTACGGGTGAAAAAAAGTTAATGATCTCGGTTGTTTCTAGAAGTTGATCGCCAGAGAGAACTGGCCGAAGCGGCGTTCGTCATTTGCCCCACCATTATTGCCAATGCCGCCTTTCGAAGCAGTGATAGGCACCGGCACACCATAGCCTACATTCGCAACGTCGTCCAGGCTTTCCTGGATGTAGAGATTGTGATGATTGAACACGTCAAAGCCTTCAGCGCGGAAGACAAGGTTTAAACGCTCGTGAATGGGAAACGTCTTGCTAAGTGCTGCGTCCAGGTTCCAAGCGCCAGGGCCGCGGAATTCGTTGCGCGCGGTCATATTCGTCGGATACGGTCCCCAATCAGAAATGCCATTCGGGAAAGTCGGTATCACGAGATTGGGATTGGAGAATGAAACCGCCGGCGCAAGGTTGCCTATGACATAGGCATTCTGTCCTCCACCGTCTGCTCCATGGGTCGACTTGAACGTATGGTTGGAGATGGGGGTTGAAGGAGTGTAGCGGGGAACGTTGTAGCCCTGTCCTGCTTGGGAGTCGTTCGTACTATCGAAATAGGGGAATGGCGTACCTGTACGAACCGAATAGATGCCCGATATCTGCCAGCCGAAAAGTGCCTGCTTCATCGCTCCATGACTACCTGCGAAGAACTGACTGCTGTAGATAGGCGCAACAACGAGCCTATGCCGAATATCAAGATCGCTGTTGCCGTAATCGAGGGAGGGCTTAAAGGGATTCATGTAGCCAAGCAGGAAGAACGCATTGTTGGTCTCGGAGAATGCGGTACTCAACTCATCGGTCGCATGGGCGAGAGTGTAGTTAGCCACTAAACTCAACCAGGAGTGATACAGATTGGTAGCCTGGAACTGTATGTTCATCGCCTGATAGTGGGAATCGCCGTTCGAACCGCGATTATTGATGTTCGAGTATTGATTATTCAGACGGGTAAGAGCCACGTGGCCATTTCCATCCGTAAGAGGATCCCCGGCAAAGACATTCCCACTGCCGAGGCCGTTGATGTTCTTTATGTCGTACAGATGAATGCCACGCGCGCCGGCATATTGAACCGACACCATCGTGTTCCGCGCCAATTGATGTTCCAGCGCCAGGCTGTAGAACTGCGTCTGCGCGGTGCGAATATTCTCATCGACGTTGCGCAGGCTGGTTGGGGGCAGCGGCACGCTTCCGGAGGAGCCTTCGAGCGGGCCGGTATTGGAACTCGTCACCGGCACACCGTTCAGCACGATCACGGCATAATTCGGCGGATTTTGTATTACGTTGAACGTAACATTTCCAAAATTTCGTTCATAGCTGATTCCGGCTCCGCCACGAAGAGAGGTTTTGCCATCACCCAGGAGATCGTACGCGAATCCGGCTCTGGGAGAGACAGTTCCGTATTGCGGCTGCCATAGTCCATGAATCGGACTATTCGGGGTCGTTAGTACCTGGCCATTGCGAATCTGGTGATAATAGTCCGAACCAGACCCGTAATAATAGTTAGAGTCAAGATTGCGATTGTTATTGTGCTGTACGCCGTAGTACTCGTAGCGAACGCCGAAGTTCAGAGTGAGCTTTGGCAATACGCGGTACGAATCCTGCGCGTAGGCTGCCCAGTCGTGAAAACGCTCGCTTCGTGCAAATGAAGGAGCCGTTGCCGGCAGGTTGATAGAGCATGCGCTCGTCTGAGTCAGCGCGCCAGTATACGGATTCTTGACGCATGGAACACTGCCCTTGGGGTTGACCGCAGCTTGAAAGTTAGTCAGAACGCCGTTGACAAGATTCTGAATGCCACTCGCAGCGGTTGCTCCTAGTTGCTCTGTAGCTTGGGCAAACGCGCCGTAGGCCTGGTTGTCCTGGATATAGAGAAGTTGGCCGCCGAACTGCATCGAGTGGCTTCCCTTTGTCCAATTCAAATCCTGGTTCCACTGAATGGTGTTCTGAGGGCCGCCAAAGGGCAATCCGCCGACCGCAGGATTCTCATCAAAGAAGCCCGGCAACTGGATAAAAGTTGATGTTCCTGGAACTTGTGCATTTACCGATGTGATGAGGACAGGCGAATTCTGCAGCTTCGCGTCGTAGGTCTGGAACGTGTTCAGCCGGCTGAAGCTAAGCTTCGTGCTGGTAATGAGGCTTGGATTGAAGACGTGAGAAAGACTAAAGAGATACGCCGTGTCCTGGAAGGTCTCGCCCACGTTGTATTGCGGATATGGTGAGGCGAAAACACCACCAGATTGGTCGACCTCGTCGTAGTTCACATAACGAAAAAACATCTGGGTCTTATCGCTATGAACGTAGTCACCACGACCGACAATATTGTACGTATTTTGAGGCACACCTCCGCCGGCATTGGCTGGAGCATTGAACGAGACCTGACCAAAGACCGGCGTACCGTCTGGAACTCCAACGAATGAACCGATCCCACTGGGACCAGACAGATAGGTCTTGGTAAACGTAAATTTGTTGTTTCCTCCGTAGGTATTGAAGAAGTCTTGACTGCTTGAGGCGGTGCGCGACAGGAACTCCGATGTCGGCACGGCAGCGGTGAGAGTAGCGCCGCTACGTACGCGTGTCCATTCGGTACTACCAAAGAAGAAAAGCTTGTCTTTCATCACCGGGCCACCCACTGCGAATCCAAATTGATTTCGAGTGTATTGTCCTTTAGGCGCCGGAAGGGCGCCCGTTCCGCCCTGGGCTAAGAATGCGGAATTGATCTGGTCGTTTGTCTCGGTGTTCGAGGTGTATGCCGCGAGGCGATTGAACTCCCAGAGGCCTCCGTGGAAAGCATTCGAACCGGCTTTGGTGGAGACATTGACGATACCACCGGATGCCCTACCGTACTGTGCTTCAAAGTTGCTTGTAGTTATACGAAATTCCCGCACCGCATCGACCGGAACATAGACACCGATGCCATCGCCAAATACGGATATGTATTCCACGCCATCTAGCAATACTTCCGTGCCGCTTGCTCGCTGGCCGTTAATGCTGAAACCAACAGCACGCGTCGAGCTTGGTCCGTTTTGATAAGTATTGTTCGATCTTGAATCGCCACTTGAAGAACTGTCGCCCGACGACACATTGCCCGACAATGCCACGAAATCATAAGGATTGCGTGTCAGGCTAGGCAAACGGGATATTTGCTCTTCATTGACGATCTGGGATAGTTCCTGCGTCTGGGTATTGACCTGTGAACCGCCCTCGCCGACTACTTCAACCTGCGTAGTACTGCTGCCGACCGAAAGTTTGGCGTCAAGCGTGACATGCCCGCCCACCGTTATCTGCACCTTGGCGGTGTATGGCTGAAAACTTGTTGATTGAATCACGACTTCATAGGTGGCGGGCTCAAGACCGGTGATTCTGTAAGCGCCGGTCTCCGAAGTGATCTCGTTCCGCACTGCGTTGGTACCAGTGTTCTTCGCCGTTACAGTCGCTCCGGCCAATACAGCACCCGTGGGATCCGTAACAGTTCCGGCGAGTTGGCCGGTCTCAACCTGCGCTGACAATTCGATTGAGATGAAAGGAGCCACGATCAAGACTACGAGGGCAAGAATCTTCAGAACATTCTTCATCGATATTCCTCTCAGTCAACGCTCCCGAAGGGAGCGGAAAACGTTGGTGAGCTCCCGTGACAGGTACCCGTTCAAACCTGACGAAATCTCTTCTGTTGAGGTCAAGCCGCATTTTCCTCTTGGCCCAGGCTCGTTTCATCCGTGATCCGCAGTCGCGCGTTCAAGAATGATGATTTGCAAATGAAGATCCGACTTGACCTCGAGTACCCACAAGTGTGACGAATGACCGGAATGCGTAGCCGGATTCGGTCCAGAATGGGGCGAGTGCATGAACTGCTTGACGGCGTGGAGATCTCGCCGGCCCACACAACGTTTGAATGATGTTGAATTGCGGATTTTTTCGGTCTTCGTCTATTCCATTTTGAAGAGGTGACGTATAGCGCCGATTAAGTGACGAGAGTGATGCGAAGGAGGGTAGCCAACCGAAGATCACATGCGACAGAAGAAAGAATGTCAAAGACAAATATAGAAACTCATACACCTAAGCCCGGAGTTAGACGCGAAATCCGATGCTCATAACTGTCGATCACATTATTTATGCGCTGTTGGAATTGCTTGACGCGGCGAAGTTGTTACACAGCGCGACTTAGCAAGTCATTGATCCTGGCGTGGTACCCGCGACTCATCGGGAGTTTCTGCCCGTTGACGAGATGGACCATGAAGTCGCCGCGAGATTCGGTACGAACCTCTTTAACATAGCGCAGATTGACGATGGCAGAGCGATGAACCCGCAGGAAGAGTTCAGGATCAAGGCGCTGTTCCATCGAACTCATCGTTTCTCGCAATAAATGCGTATCTGTTCCCGTGCAGATACGGACATAGTTCTCCTCCGCCCCAATCCAGCGGATATCCAACACGGGAAGGAAAAGAATGCGACCACGCGATTTGAAGATAATTCGCGCGGCATATTGGCTTGGGGCACTCTCTCTCGATTTATGGCGATCTTCAACTCGAATTTGATCGCGAGCGCGCAATACAGCTGAGTGTAAACGCTCTGCGCTGAACGGTTTCAAAAGATAATCGGTTGCGTTTAATTCGAACGCGCGCAAAGCGTAGTGGTCGTATGCGGTCGTAAGGATCACGCGAGGCAGCGTGACACCGGCGGTACATGCGAGTTCCGCAATCGCATCAAGCCCGTCCGTGCCGGGCATACGTACGTCGAGAAAGAGAAGCTGTGGTGCAGTCGCATGTACTATTGCGTGAATATCGCGGGCGGTAGAAGCCTCGCCAACGATCTCAATATCCGGTTCTGAGCGGAGGAGCTGGCGCAGTTTCTGGCGTGCGAGAAGCTCATCATCAGCAATCAGTGTCTGGATAGGCATCGACTCTCCCATTCATTTGCTTTTGATTTTGTTCCTCGAATCAGAAAGTGCCGCAGAGATTCAACTTGGATGTGCTTCCGACAAATACAGGGCACGTCTCATTCCATCTCAGACTCTCAACCTTCAATCTTGATTTCAATAACTTACCCGAGAAAATATCCAGGAGGCGGCGAACAAAATGTTCGCTTTCGTGACGACTTGTCCGATTCTGGACAGTGCGTCAATGGTCTAAATCTCTTGAAGATGACAGAAGGAACAAATGCAGAGGGTTGTTCTTTGAGAACAGAACTGCGCAGAATTGGAGCTAGCCGCCGACCAAGCAGTTCGTCCTGCCGTGTCCATAACATCAATCCAGCGCGACGCCTGAGGTGGCCGTGGTGTCCTTCCGACTCGACACTCACATAGTCATCATGAGTTTGTGACGAGCTAACCATTCGTGATGACGAGTGTGCGCATGCCTTCTGTCATCGTGGGCGTTTGATCATTGAATGACCACAATGATTCCCTCTTCTGCTGATTACAATTCACCACACGCCTAGTCTAGGACTCGTTAGCAGCGCACTCCCCTTCAGACAGAAAGTTCGCGACGCAACTTCGTTAATGGAAAGACTGTATGCGCAGCGGTCTGAATCGAATGCGAGATCCAGGCAGCAACTACATCTTGCTGGGGAACGACGGTGTAAATGAAGTGACGGACAACTCCAGAGGAACTGCATTGAGGAGTTATCTGGCATTAAGAGCTACTAACAAATCATGACACTCGGATGAAGTCATGACGATTGGTGTGGCAACTGGACATCTTCGAAATCGGCGATTCCGTTTGCAAACTCGGAATCCGACACTAAACACACAACCGTGGCACGGCAACCATACTTCTCAAATTTCGCAACGTAGCGGAGGCGTTATGGTCTACAAACACAGTGGGGGTTTAGTCTCTACCGTTTCTCTCCTTATAACCGCAACCGCCTTGTTCGGATTCACGCAGCCGCGTGTTTCGTACGCTGTCGATCCAGACATTCCCCGGATCCAGTCAGGCGCTTACAGCGGTTCTATTTCGCAAGAAATCGAGCTCGGAGCCGCATACCTCGCCGGACACGGCGTAGCGCGCGACGAGAAGCACGCCGCCTACTGGTACGAGAAAGCAGCAGACTCCGGAGACCCCGGCGCCCAGGAGGAGGTCGGCTATTTCTACCAGGCTGGTATCGGTGTGGAACGGGATCCTGTTCGCGCCGTGCGGTGGTTCGAGCGCGCTGTGGCTGGCGGCCTCATCAGCGCGAAGGTGAACCTGGGAGTTGCATACGTTTGGGGTCTTGGTGTACGAAAGGATCCCTCTTTTGCTGTAGAACTCTTTCGCGACGCGGCGAAAAAGGGTAGCGGAATGGGAGCTTGCTACTTGGGAGACATGTACTACTTTGGTGTCGGAGTTAAGAAGAGCGACTCCGATGCAATACATTGGTTCGAACTCGGCTCGAAGCTTCACAATGTTCCCGCGAAGTTAGATCTCGCCCTGCTCCTCCTTGAGCGTCCCGATCAGAGAAGCCAGGATCGGGCAATGCGGCTATTGCGCGAAGCCTCCGCCTCTGGAAGTGTCGCCGCTAAACACCAGCTTGGTCTTCAGATTCTCCGCAAGCCGACCCTCGCAAGCTCCGAAACTGAAGCGCTCAGAGAGTTGGAGGAGGCCGCTTCTGACGGTTACTGGAAATCGTCCGCTGTGCTCGGAGTCCTGTCGCGAGACGGGAGAATAGTGGCCAAGGATAACAAAACGGCCTATTATCACTTTCGAATCGCAGCTCTGCAAGGTAGTGAGAAGGCTGCTACACTTCTGGCAAATGACCTTCGAAACCTCTCCTCGGAGTTGGGACCGGCACTAAGTCAGGAAATTGATCAGGCGGCGAATGCGTGGATAAAAAAGCATAATCGTTCGTTCGATTATCTAAACCCGCGCAACGAATATGCGAACACCTTCCCCGCATTTGCTTTGGGGCCTTCGCAAAAGGATATGCATACCGCATCGCTCTTTGAAGATAAGGACCCCGATATCTTGCAGGTTGACGATTGCTCGCGGTCATGCGATCTCAGAATGAACGACTAAAACCGAGACGCGATTCACGCACAATGCGAAAAGGTAGCCAAAGCGAGCCGGCGTTCATGAAGCCGGCCATATTCATCAGCACTTCCGTGCTGGTCGGCCTTTTATTCGCATTCCAGGAATGGCTAAGCATTCACCACATGGGCTACCACCTGCCTTCGCTGATCTTCTTCGAATCTTGGGGATATCAGTTCCTAGTGTGGGGCACTCTTTGCTGGCTGCTTTGGCACTTTTTCGGTTCACAGATTCAGAATGCTTCAACTCTTAGGATCATCAGTGTCTTTCTTCCCCTAAGTGTCGTGATCAGCCTTGCACAGCAAATGCTCTTCGTTTTCATCTTTCGCGAGCTTCCGCTCAATCATCCCGAGACATCCTATTGGCACAGATTGTCGACCTATGTCTATGCTGAGCTCCTCGACAACATGCTCATCTTCTGGTGCGCATTCTTCCTATTTCGCGGCGTTGGATATTATCAGCGCTTTCGCGAACACGAGACAACCAAAGCAGAACTAGAGGTTCAGCTTGCCAATGCGCAGCTTGCGGCTTTGCGAATGCAGTTGAACCCACATTTTCTTTTCAACACAATGAATGGTATTTCAAGTCTCATGCGCAGCGACATTGAGGCTGCTGACAACATGCTGGAACAGCTGAGCTGTCTCTTGCGAATGTCGTTGGAGCGCGGAGATTCCCAGCTTATTACCCTGCGAGAAGAACTTGAGTTCGTGGAACTATATCTCGCAATGCAAGGACATAGATATTCAGGGCGCGTGAAACAGTCTGTTCATGTGGATCCGCAGCTCTATGATTCATTGATTCCAAGCATGCTTCTGCAACCAATTGTCGAGAACGCTTACGTGCATGGTCTGTCCAGGATAGAAGCGACCGGCACACTCATGCTCGAAGTTCACCGGCATGGCAAGCAGATTCGGATTACCGTCGTGAATAGCGGTATTGGAATGAATCCCGCGTCTTACGCAGAAAACGGCCACGGAGTAGGCCTGCGCAACATTAAGAACCGTCTTAAGCTTCATTACGGAGAAGACTCGCACTTCGAGATTGCTGAAGTAGACCCAAGGCACGTTAGGGTTGACGTCGAGCTTCCACTCCGGTATTCGAATGATGTCATGAAACCTGCGGCTAAATTCGGTAGGTGATGATCCGTACAATTCTCTCGGACGATGAGGTATTGACTCATCCAAAGATTGGACAGGAGAAGATTCCAACGAGTTATAGCAATCGATCGCGCATTTCAAGGCTCACGAAATTCTCGCTAACTACCAAAGATTGAATCCGACGAGACGTTGAACGCGACAGGCATAGAGACCTTCGGTCTATTCATTAGAACGATGAAGCGATTGGTCCTTTTTTGTTGCCATTCGCCGCGAATCCACGAAACTGTATTAAATGCTCCATAAATACATAAGATCGATGATAAGGTGGCTGGTTTCTCTGCCAAGTTCAGACCACGTTTGCTGCGGCTGCACAAGGCTCTGCAACCATCATCCCGCCTGCTGTCTTCTCGTCACAAATACTCGCTAGGGGAGAACTTGCGGCAGCAAACCTGCACTAACTGCTTTGAGGTCCTTCCCATGAGCACAAATATACTCGCCGGACATCCTGTATCGACCATCTGTGAGTTGAAGCGTCATCCGTTAACTGACCGCCCTCTCAGCATCACTGCAATGACAAATGTGAATGCAGATCGAAGTAGAATCTATCACGCGCTTACAGTCGCCGAGTACATCGAAGCATGGTTTTCGGTCCCCGGTGCGATTGCGGGCCACACCAGAGCATTCGCTCATGAGAACTCTCTTTCGATTCGCTACTGCACACAGCATCAGCAATTCGCAATTCTCTGTTCATATCACGTTTGCCGAAGGAGCAAGCTGATGTTTTCCTGGCAACACTCTGCGCTTGACGAAGCGACACCAAGCTTTGTGAAGATTCGATTGATAGGTAATTTCGGGCGCACAACCGTGCATGTAACGCATGCCGGCTTGACCTTGTCTAACCAAAAATGGCATGAGAACTTATGGACGTTGTCTCTCGTGCACCTCAGCAAACTCTTTTGAAAACGGCAAACACGTTTACCGGCATCGAGTATTAGAGGCGTGTGAATTGGCCTCTTTGCATGTCCACCATCGACTTGTAATCAATTCATCGAAGAGTAGCGATCAACCGACTTGTAATGGACTCGGCACTGATATGTCCGCAAATATTCGTCGGCGTATCCTTGAATCTATAGACCTCGTCTCAAGCATGACGCATAGTAGTTCTACTCGCCGAGATGCGCGCAATCATTTCGCTGTCCTTTTCTAAATGAATCGGAGCTAGACCTTTCTCAACTAAGGCTCCCGTAGGGCATGCCTGGATACATTTGCCACAGCCTGTGCAATTTCTGGCATTGCCCCAATTGTCGGCCATATCGCTCACCAGTCGCGAAGAGATGCCGCGCGCAGATACTTCCCAAACATGAGCACCTTCCAACTCCGCACAGACACGCACGCAACGCGTGCAAAGAATGCAACGGTTGTGATCAACCACGTATCGCGGATGACTCATGTCAACACGAAGACGTGGATTGTTGTACGGGTATCGAACGTGTGTGATTTCGAGCGACTGAGCGAGCGCCTGGAGTTCGCAGCGACCGTTAGATACGCACACTGAGCAGATGTGGTTACGCTCGACTAGAAGCAGTTCGATCGCCATCCTGCGATACTCTTCGAGTCTCGGCGATGTTGTTCTGATTGACATGCCATCCTGAACAGGAGTAGTGCATGCTGGCAGCAGCCTGTCCGTCCCTGCAAGCTCCACCATGCATACACGGCACGCACCCGTGGCGCTCAAGCCCTTGAGATAGCAAAGCGTCGGGATATTCTTTCCATGTTCGCGAGCAGCCTCAAGAAGCATTTGACCTTCGGGAACTGTTATCAACTCGCCATCGATTCTCAAAGAGACGGTCGTCAAGGATTCTCCTTCTATAGCTCACTTCTCCGCAACGACGGCACGCAAATCGCAACGAAGACAGCGGCGGCTTTCCTCAAGTGCTTCTGCGGAACTTAGCGTGCACACTACTTCGTCCTGCGTTCGCTCGCGAACCGCGACCGGTACATTTACCCCCACGTGGCGCTTGCTCAGGCTGGGGTCGCCGGGGGTACTGCGTCCATATTCAAGCTGAGGGAAGATTTGTTCCCAGCGCGAGCCGCCCATCAAGCGCTCATCGATCTTGCGCGCCGCTTGCTTACCACCGCTCATGGCGTTCGATACATTGGAAGCACCCGTAATCACATCTCCCCCGGCGTAGAAGCTGGCTCGGCTCGTTTCCAGCGTGAATCGGTCTACTTTGATCGTTCCTTGTTCCTTCAGTTCCAATCCCGAGGCGCGGCAGAAATCAAGGTCAAAAGTTTCGCCGACGGCAAGGATCACGGATTCGCACTCAAAGCGTTTTACTTCATCTGTAGGGATCGGGCGGCGGCGTCCCGAGTTGTCATAGGCGCCTAGCCGGGTCTTCACAATTTCAATCGCTTTCACGTGACCCTTTGCGTCGCCGAGAATGCGGTGGGGTGCCGCGAGAAACACTAGCCGCACGCCTTCCTCCTCGGCTGCATGGATCTCTTCATCGATTGCAGGCATATCCCTGCGTTCACGTCGGTAGAGAATCGTAACCTCGGCGCCTGCTCGCTTGGCAGTTCGAGCTGAATCAATCGCCGCATTGCCACCGCCGATGATAACTACGCGCGCACCAAGGGGAACGGACTCGTTCTTCGCCATCGATTCAAGGAATGGCAGCGCGGGATAGACCCCCGTCAACTCCGTGCCGGGCAGATAGAGCCACGACTCTTTCCACGTACCAATAGATAGGAATGTCGCGTCAAATTGGCTCGCCAGATCGTTCAGCGAAAGTTTGGCTCCAACTTTCGTGTCGAAGATCATTTTCACGCCGACACGCTCGATCAATTCGAGTTCACGATGAAGCACCAATTTTGGCAGACGATATTCCGGGATTGCGAACCGAAGCATCCCCCCTGCCTCGCTACGCTCTTCGAAGATCGTTACTTCATGTCCCAGCATGGATAGGTAGAAAGCTGCCGTCAGACCAGTTGGCCCCGCACCTGCAACTGCAATCTTGCGCCCCGTAGACGTCAGCTTGTGTGTCAAGATGCGCTTCACCATCGGCTCGAACAATTCCGACGAATACACTGAGTCTGCAATGTAGCGATGCACCTCACGCATGTTTACAACTTCGTCAAATGACTGCCGCCGGCATCGGTTATCGCATGGATGCTGGCAAACGCGACCCGTAGAAGCCGGAAGCGGGTTGTCCATCACCACGGATTCGAATGCGTCCTCAAGGCGGCCTTCCTGGAAGAGTTCAAGAAAGCGCGGGATGTTCATTCGAAGAGGACAGCTGTTTTCGCATGGAGACACTGCAAGTTCCTGGCAGACTCCAGCCCTGCATCGTCTTCCCAGGATATGGTCCTGATATTCGTCGCGAAAATGCCTCAGAGTCGTCAAGACTGGGTTCGGAGCCGACTGCCCCAGGCCACAAAGAGAACAAGCACGAATCATCCGTGCCAACTCATCCAAAGTCTCCAGATGTTCCCTGGAGCCTCTGCCTTCTGTGATTGCGTTTAGGATCCGCAGTGCCTTGTCGAGCCCTACTCTGCACGGCACGCACTTCCCGCATGATTCGGAGTGTGTGAATTCGATGAAGTAGCGTGCGACATCCACCATGCAGTTGTCTTCATCCATAACCACCATGCCACCCGAACCCATGATTGAACCGATTTGCGCAAGGCTCTCGTAATCGACCGGTGTGTCGAACATTTCAGCAGGTATGCATCCCCCCGACGGACCTCCTGTCTGGACTGCGAGTACGCGACGCCCGTTGGCGGCGCCCTCACCGATGTCGTAGATGAACGTTCTTAAGGGTGTACCAAGCGGCATTTCTACGAGTCCGGTGTTCTGCACTTTTCCCACGAGAGAGAAGACTTTCGTCCCCGGACTTTTCTGACTGCCCGTTTCGGCGAACCAGCCGGGGCCGCGACTTACGATTGCTGGAATATTGCACCAGGTTTCGACATTGTTGATGTCGGTGGGCATGCCCCACAACCCCTTCTGCGCTGGAAAGGGTGGGCGGGGCCGCGGCCTGCCGGCACAACCTTCCAGCGACGCAATCAAGGCAGTCTCCTCTCCGCAAACAAACGCACCCGCACCCTGCACCAGTTCGATGTTGAAGTCAAATCCGCGATTGAGAATGTTCGTTCCAAGCAGCCCGTATTCGCGCGCCTGCTCAATTGCACGACTCAGACGGCGTACCGCCAGCGGGTATTCCGCACGGATATAAACAATGCCTTTCGTTGCACTCGTGGCGTACGCTCCGACGATCATGCCCTCCAAAACCGAATGAGGATCACTTTCGATTTCGTTGCGATTCATGTACGCGCCCGGATCTCCCTCGTCCGCATTGCAGATGACGTACTTCTCATCGGCCTTCGCCTTGGCAAGGAAGTCCCACTTGTTTCCTGTCAGAAATCCGGCGCCGCCGCGTCCACGCAACCGCGATGCCTTGATAAGCTCAACTATCGATTCCGGGCGCCCATCGATAAGAACCTTGTAAAGCGACTGGTACCCGCCTACTGCGATATATTCCTCAATATCTTCCGGATTGATCAACCCCGCATTCCTCAACACAATCTTCTTCTGACCTTTGAAGAACGGGATCGAATTCCACAAAGGTATCTCGGGATAGCCCTGGCCGAATCTGAACTGCGCGGTGATATGATCCCACTCTTCCAGTTTGCAAAAGATAAGATCGGGAGGCATCACCCTGGACGAAAGGGCTTCGAGAATTCGGGCGGCATCATTGGGCCGTACACGGTTTAAAATTACGAGCGGACCGCCGGGAACGCGAACACCCACAAGCGGCTCCTGGAAGCAGGCGCCGAAACAGCCCACGCCCGCAAGTTGAACATCCAGACCGCTTCGCTCGATGGCATCGTTGAGAGCGTGAAATACCTCTTCGGCTCCGTTACCGCGCCCGCATGTGCCCATTCCCACCGTGATTCGCGGAATGGCGGACATGAGCTTACCAACCCCGGATTCGCGTATAGCGTTAAAGCTCCCGATATCCTCGATGCGCGATTTCATTTTTTCCTCAAACTCAACGCGTTGATCTCACGCTGCAGTGTGCGCTCATTTACGTGACTTAAAATGTGGTGATTGACTTCAACAACGGGCGCCAAAGCACACTGTCCAAAACACGCGACGGTTCTAACTGTGAAGTGCCGGTCCTTTGTCGTCACCGACAACTTGTCTGCGTCGCTGGAATCATCGCTGTTTCCCTGAAACAGGCCTAGGTCGAGACACAACTTGGCAAGCAGATCTCGCGAGCCTCGGGTGTGACACGCGGTGCCTCGGCATACGCAAACCACGTTATCGCCCTGCGGATCGAGATTGAAGAGCGCATAGAATGTGGCGACGCTGTAGACGTTAGCAGGGGGAATTCCAGTTTTGGCGGCAACATGTCGGAGAGTCTCCAGCGACAGAAACTTGTGAGGATTTGCCGCCTGCACATCTTCGAGAATTCCCAATAATGCTCCAGCTCCATCTCCATGTTCAGCGATCGCCTGGTCAATCAGCAGTTTCTCGCTCGCGGTTAATGCCTGAGCAATGACATCCGGCATTCGATCCTCCTCGCCCGAACCAGGCCCCTTGCTTTCTACTCAATTTCCGCCAATACTCGGATGGAGCGAAGAAGGAAGAGCGTGGACAAGGCAGAGCACATTCCAACGGGCACGCGCTACGCGTTCTAAACTCCTGCACCGGAACTCCCGAGAATCGTCCGCCGGAACTCTGATACCACGCACTAACCGTTGGATGTGCCTTCGATCACACAGAGCTGTGATCAAGTTCTGAGCAAAATCTTTCCGTAATGCAGTTTTTGCATTCGAGAACAAGGAGCGACATGTGCGAATTGTCGAGCTAAAAAACGTCGAGGAGTTGAATCAAAGAGAGGCTCCTCTGTGATCAAACTACAGATATCGCTCACAGACCTTTGCGAAGTTCCACGGAGACGAGAGCTTCTGGTCTGTTGTCGGGATGTCCTGCGACTCGGGCATAATTACCCGTCACTGATCCCTTTAGAAAGAATGTGATTGGATGCGTGAGATCAGCGGGTTGTGATGATCCTGCATAAGGACTGACACGAACATTTGCGTAGAGATTAGAACCTTCTTCCTGATAAGAACCGGAATAGGTGTGCGCCGGGTCGCCACCTTCGATTATCCCGTCACGTAACACCGCGACACCGTCCCCATTCAGCTGTCCTGATGTGAAGTGTGCATACCAGATACCTTCCATTTCATTACCCCCTCGCTTGAAGAGTGCGAATCTGGCCAATCAGCATACTCCAAACTCACGCGCACCAGCGTCGAAATAATTCAGCGATATTTTCAGACGTCACGCGGGGACGGGTGACGGCCGGGAGAATCAGCCAGAAATCTGTCGTGATGTTTGTCACAAGCAGTGTTTGCCGCGATGTGCTAACACCATGCCGTGCTCGGCTTGCTGCCGCGGCGCGAAGCAGTAGTTGAAAACCGATCGTGTGATGAGAAATTGAACTGCCCACGCCTCAACGGCAGAATGTCGTAGCTCGGCGCTGCCCAGGATCGCTCGTATTCGCAGTCTCGCGGCGCTAGCCACCGCTGTGACGCGGGAGGTCTTATATCGGGCGCCATCCCATCAACATGGGAGGTGCACATGCCGAAGCTGAATGATCCGGTTTATCTTCTGCTCGCACCGTGCGTACTTCTCTTCGGAGCCTTGTTGCAACTCACGATTGCGCGCATCTGTTCTGCCCGTGTCAAAGGCATTGTGGCTGCTGCGACGTGCCTTCCCGCACTGTTCAGCGTTATCAGCCTTCTTCCTCGCATCCAGTCGGGCGATGCAATCGACATCAACCTATTCTCGTGGGATGGGCCCCTCGTTCTCGCATTTCATATTGATTCTCTCAGCATCCTGTTTGCATTCATGGGAACCTGTCTTGGCGCGATCGTTCTTGTCTATTCGATCGCCTATATGCGCCGGGACCCGGCAGTTACTCGTTTCTATGCAACGATGCTCGTGTTCATCGGTGGTTTTGTTGCGCTCGTATATTGCGCCAATCTCTTCTGCCTTTACCTGTGCTGGGAGGTCATCGGCCTGTGTTCCTTTAGTCTCGTCGGCTTCTGGTACCAGCAGCCTGAGGCGGTGTCGGGTGCGCGCAAAGTTCTGCTGATGACTCACCTGGCAGGCTATGGATTGCTCATTGCCATACTCGTTCTCTATCACCGTACGGGCACAGCCATGTGGACTGACCCCAGAATCGGCCGCAATTTCTCGACGGGAATCTTCCTCCTGATGCTAGCTGCACTACTCGCTAAGTCGGTACAGGTTCCTTTGCACACATGGATCCCCGATGCAATGGCAGCGCCAACGCCGGTGAGTTCACTGCTCCACGCAGCTTGCTATGTGACTGCCGGCGTCTATCTTGCCGCGCGCATGCACAGCTTTGCGACATGGCTGCCTTCATGGAACTTGATACTGGTTTCAATCGCCTCCGTCACCATGATTGTCGGCGTCATGTACGCTCTCGTGCAGAGCGATTTGAAGCGAATGCTGGCCTTTTCCACGGTGAGCCAGATCGGCTACATGTTGCTCGGAATCGCCATCGGTACTCCGCTTGGAATCATGGCGGGGCTTCTGCACTGTCTCAATCACGGATTCTTCAAGGGCGGCTTGTTTCTGAACGCAGGCGCGGTGCAGCATGCGGCGGGAACACGGGACATGAACCTCTTGGGTGGACTGGCATCGCGCATGCCGCGCACCCTGCTCTGCTGGCTGATCGGCGTTGGCAACATGGCTGGCATCCCGCTGATGAGCGGCTTTGTCAGCAAGTGGATGCTGTATGCAGCTGCCATCCAGGCTGGATGGGCGATTCCCGCTGTCATTGCCTGGATCGCTAGCCTTGGAACGGTGTTCATGTGCGCGAAAGCCACAAGCGCCGTATTTCTCGGGCCGCCGTCTGAAGCCGCACAGGATGCGCACGAAGTCTCGCCTGTCATGCAGTGGGCCATGGGATTGATGGCATTCGGAAGCATCGTTTTCGGTGTGGCACCTCAAATCGCCTATGTGTTGTTTTTTCATCCTATGTTCAGCGCCCTCGGCATGGATACGACATTGCGTGTCACATGGCTTGGTATGTTCGGCGGCGTAGGAGCCTTCTCCACAACAGGTGGATTAGTACTCGCCATTGTTTCATTCACATTGGGCACGGCCATCTTCGCGGTAGCACGCATTTCGAGCCGTCCTCGTGTCACAACAGTCGCTGGTTCCGCGGGCATTCTCCTCGGAGGTCCCAGCGATGTGTTCACGGGAGGCGAACCGCTATGGGAGCACGACAGGCTATCTGCCGCCGACTTCTCTCACATCTTCGAACAGAACTGGCGATCTTTTTTCCGCTGGTCAAACGTAGACAAGCTCTACGCATATGGCTTTCAGCAATTGCTTAGAGTAGCGCAGACTTTGGTGCGCCCGATGGCCTGGCTTGAGCAATGGGTGTTCCAGGGACTTCTAGTTCTTGCGGCGGCCATGATACTAAGCGCGCTGTGGATGGGCCGGATTTCGCCAGTCTATGCAAGCATCGATACGACGCCGATGCCGGCTCTCCTCATCGGATCAATCTGTATTGCAGCAGTCACCCTGGTTTGCGCAGCTGCGACAACCAATGAGGAAAAATTCCTTCCCCTGCAATTGGCCGTCCCATCGTTCTTCGCGGTCGCCGGTTGCATGGCTCAGGTCGAGTGGCAACGTTTCGCACTATTGGAGGCGGCAGCGCTGCTTAGCATTGTTCCAGTGTGGAAAGCAGCGCGCACTCGCACTTCACGTCTCACGTACGTGGTTGTAGTGTTACTTTCTGGACTTTGCATGGAGTCTTCGCAACTGCTTGCAAAACCGGAACAAATCGGTTGGAGCCGAGCGCTTCTCCTGACCAGCGTTTGTATCAAGTTTGCCGCAATTCCGTTCTTGTTCTGGCTGCTTCGGCTAGCAGATGAACTCCCGGCGATAGTGTTGGCTTTCATCCTCGCGGTGATCGACATCGCCGCTTTGGGCCAGCTGGCACTTCGTGTAGAGGTTGACCCGTCATTGCTCTTTCCCGCAGCACCCTGGTTGGTAATCGCTCTCCTCACCAGCCTGGTGGCCGGGACACTGATGCTTGCGCAACGGAGCATCAAGCGCCTGCTCGTCCTTTCCAGCATTGAAGACTTTGGATTTCTCCTACTGGGCGTCGCCTCGATCAGCAAACTCGGACTGGAAGGCGTTCTCCTCTCGGCTGCGTCGCATGCCCTCGGAAAAAGTTTGCTCTTTATTGCTATCGCTGCCCCGGAACGCGATGGGGCGCTCGCACGTGGAGATACAGGATTGGCCACGCGCTATCCGTACAGCGCTTTTGGGTTTCTCATAGGAATGCTCACGCTGCTTGGGGTTCCCCCAATGCTCGGCTTTGCCGGGCGCTGGAAACTCTATGAAACAGCTCTTTCCATTCATCCAGGATTGTTGGGAGGATTCGTACTTGCGTCCATGTTGGCTCTTATTGCGTATGTCATGGCGTTCACAAAACTATGGTGGGGAATCCCGTCATACGATGACAAACGTATCACCACGGTTGATACAACTGAGCGGTACTTCCCTCCTCTAATCCACGAGTCAATGATTTTGAAGGCTGTCATCCTTCTGCTCTTTGTATGCATCCTTGGCACCGGTGTCTGGCCCAGCATTGTCGTCCAGGCTTTTCAAGGAGGCCGGCCATGAATCTCTGGACTCGATTGCTATGTGCCTGTCGCCGTCGCAGCCCATGGATCTTTCATATGAATTCGGGAAGCTGCAACGGTTGCGACATCGAACTCATTGCATCGCTCACTCCACGTTACGACGCCGAACAGCTCGGCGTATTGTTGCAGGGAAGCCCCCGCCATGCCGACATCCTATGCGTGACGGGTCCAGTGACGCATACTGCCGCGCCTGCCGTTCACACCGTCTACGAACAGGTATGCGGCCCGAAGGCGGTTGTAGCGATCGGCTCGTGCCCCGCATCGACCAACGTATTCATTGATAGCCGCGTTCTTGTTGGCCCCCTCGACAAGCACATCCCTGTCGATGTTTTTGTTCCTGGATGTCCGCCGCGACCTGATGCCATCATTCGCGGTATTGCCACCGCTGCCAACATCCTGGCTGAGCGCCGTGACAATGCAGCGCTTGCCGAAACACCGACAACCTCGATCAAGAATCCAGAACAGGCGCGACCATGAATCTGCTCACTGCACTCGCACGCATCCTCGTGTTTCCTGGATTACTCTTCGCGATTCCTGCGGCATGGCTGGTTCTATGGATCGAGCGCAAATCTGTCGCTCTACTGCAACAGCGCATCGGTCCGCCATTTGGACAGCCATTTTTCGACTTTATCAAGCTGCTGGGAAAAGCCACACCGCCACGCTCCGGGGTGAATGGAATCCTAATGCGGGCGTGGCCCTTAATCGCTGTTTCAGCGTCGGCTGGAGCCGTTGGATTGCTTCCCGTGCTGCCATCGCATGGCGGCTTTCAGGGTGACTTGATCCTGCTGCTTGCCTTGATGGAGCTTCCTGCGATCTGCATGATCGTTGCCGGCTTCTCGTCACGCTCTCTGTTCGCTGAGATAGGCTCGGCGCGTGAAGCCGTGCTGCTTGTCTCTTACAATCTGGTCTTTCTCCTGGCTGCTGTTTCGATTGCCGTTTCGCAGCATTCGTTTCGACTCGAATCGCTCGCAGGCGTTCCGACCACACCGTGGCGCTATCTGGGCTTGATCGCAATCCTCATCTGCCTGCCTGCCAAACTGCATGTCAATCCCTTTTCGCTTCCTAACGCCGAGCAAGAAATCTACTCGGGCCCCATGGTTGAATATGCCGGATTTGAGCTTGCACTGTGGCAGCTCTCGCATGGTCTCGAGTGGATTGCCGGTGTTGGCCTGGTTGCCACGCTAGCTATTCCCCCATCTGCTCATATTTGGCTCGACGTAGGCGGCGTTCTTCTCCTCGGCTTCCTTCTTGTCCTGGTCATTTCAATCATTGCAGCGGCGACAGCAAGGCTCGCAATCGATACAACTGTGCGGTTCTATTGGCAATGCACTCTTGCCTTCGCGGTCCTCGCCATCTCGACGACACTACTCATGAGGTTGCGGTCATGAAGATTTTTGGATTGCTGTGGCAAAATCTTCGACGCGGCGTTGCAACCTTGCGATTTCCCGAAGCCCCACCAATGACGGGCGGTTTTCGCGGCTTGGTGCGCTTCGATCCCGCTCGCTGTACCGGTTGCGCCATGTGCCGCTTCCGTTGCACCGCCCGCGCTATCACATTCAATGCCGCAGGCAAGCAGTTCACCTGGGCCTACGACCCCTCACAATGCACTTTTTGCGGCCGCTGCGTAGATGGGTGCAAAGACCACGCTTTAACTCAAGATACTGACTGCCCCCCGATCTACCTATCGGCCAGATCCCTGCGAACGAGCTTCACACTGCAACGCAAATCTCCACCGCCTAAATCACAGCCCGCCCCTTCCGGGGCGAGCGCACCGTCAGGAGAGACCCATGAATAGCATCGAGGACCTGGCAGCCGAACTCAAAGTTAACGATGTCTTCACCGACAATAGCGGAGTCAAATGGTTCACCACGGGAAATCTGGACATCCGCGAGCTTGTGATTCTGCTCGGGCAAGAGGGGGCGCGATTCATCACCATTACCGCAACTGAACTTCCCATGAACCAGGGCTTCTGCCTCGAA
Source organism: Telmatobacter sp. DSM 110680 (assembly GCF_039994875.1). Taxonomy (GTDB): domain Bacteria; phylum Acidobacteriota; class Terriglobia; order Terriglobales; family Acidobacteriaceae; genus Telmatobacter. The sequence goes on from NZ_CP121196.1 coordinate 5,902,121, forward strand.
TATCTGTGGGACTTGAACGGCAAACTGCTCGGCTTTCCTTTCTATCCAACATGCAACACAATGCCGAGCATCTATGACATTTGCGAAGCAGCCGATTGGATCGAACGAGAAATCCACGAGGAATTCTCGATTGAATTTACCGGACGCGTCTACGAACCCCTTCTGCTTCGGGAGAACGACCACACCGGCGTGAATCTGCACGAGGTGGCGAAATGAGTTACAAGCTTCCGATGGGCCCGTTTCATCCAGGCCTCGAAGAGCCTTACAAGCTCGAGATGATCTGCGAAGGAGAAACCATTTGTGATGCCAAGCTGCATATAGGATTCAATTTTCGCGGCATCGAACACTTGGCGGAAACGCGTAATTACATTCAGTTGATTGCGCTCATGGAGCGTGTCTGTGGCATCTGCTCGTTTATTCACACGCTCACCTTATGTCAGGCTCTCGAGAACCTCACCGGCCTCGAACCTCCACCCCGGGCTCTTTATATCCGCGTCATCATGGCAGAGCTTGAGCGGCTGCACTCACACGTGCTTTGGGCCGGAATTGCCGCCAAACTCATGGGATTCAAAACGCTATTCATGGCATGTTTCGCATACCGCGAAAAAGTCATGGACATGCTCCAAACCATCTCCGGGAACCGCGTGAATTATTCGATGAACCGCATCGGAGGCGTGAACCGCGATATCGTAGACCCCGATACGGTGCTGAAGATGGTCAATCTCCTCGAAGGTGAAATCGCCCGTGAACTCGTTCCTGTGTTCACAAGTAGTTACACTGCAAAGTCGCGATGTGCAGGTATTGGAATTCTTACTCGCGAGAAAGCGAAGTCTTGCGGAGTTGTAGGTCCCACCGCACGAGCTTCAGGGCTTCCTCAGGACCTTCGCCGTGCGGCTCCCTACGCTGCTTATTCAGAGATGGAATTCGAGGTCCCAGTAGAGACGGCAGGCGATGTACAAGCTCGGCTTCTGGTTCGTGCACACGAGATTCTTCAAAGCTGCCGCATTCTTCGGCAGGCGATCGCCAAGCTTCCTCCGGGCGAGTTCGCTCGCAGCGAAGCAAAACTGACGTTTGAGACAAGCACGGCCGTCAGCCGCGTTGAAGCCCCTCGCGGCGAAGTCGTATATAGCGTCAGTTGGAAAGAAACCTCACGCACACCGAGTCGAGTTCACGTGCGCACCCCGACGTATGTCAACATGCCGGCCGTGCGTTGGATGGTTCTTGGTGCGCGAGTTGCTGACGCACCCCTCATTCAGGCATCCATCGATCCCTGTTACTCATGCACAGATCGTTGACTTAAAAACACCCACGTTCAACCCGAGGCAGAATCTGAATATCTGGATGCATGGTGCGAACGTTGATCTGATTCTGTCGAAGAGCGCACCTCCCGAAAAACGCCTCTCCGCGAACAATGTATCAGCGGAGACTGCCACGAATCGGCCCCTCAAGTCCGGTCACTTCATTCAAGTCGGCCCGAAAAAGTGGATCGCCGGATCGCGCAAACGGGGCATCTCACTTGCGTGCACGGCAAAGCTTCGTTAGGCGCAAGGTATATCATTTCAGAAGGATGTCAACACGACTCTAACTCGTGTCCAGCTGTCTTTTGCGACTTCCTCGTCCCTCGGGCAGTTTCTGAAAACTCAACATGAGTGATTCCACGCGGTCGGATAAGAAACCTGTCCCCAACCAGCCCGGTCCACCGGGTATTGGGACCCCGTTTGCGGGTGAGAGTTCCCCAGGAAACATCCCGAGTCAAGAGAACCCGCCGCAATTCGATCCGAACGCCACCATCATCGACACCACATCCCGATTCGATCCCGCAGCTCAGTTCGTGGATGCCGATGCCACTATCATTGATTTTCAGGTCAAGAAGCCGGACGCGAACGCCACAGTTCCGCCAGTTAATTTCGTTCGACCTTCCCCGTCGCCGCGATCTCCATCTCCCGGCACGATCGCCAACTCTAAAGCCAGTGCCGCCGAAACCATGCTCGGTGAATTGCTCGGCGGCCGTTATCAGCTCCTGCAGTTGCTTGGTGAGGGCGGCATGGGAGCCGTTTACAAGGCTCGAGATCTTGAACTGGAGCGGGAAGTCGCGCTCAAAGTGATCAAGCCTGAGATGGCGGATCATCCTGAGATACTGCAACGCTTCAAGCAAGAGCTGATCCTTGCCCGCCAGGTCACGGACAGGAATGTGATCCGCATCTTCGATATCGGCGAAGCGGGAGGAATCAAGTTCATCACGATGGAGTATCTGGAAGGCGAAAACCTCAATCAGATACTGAGCGCGCGGGGAAAGCTTGAGATCACCGAAGCGGTCGGCATCATGGAGCAGGTGGCCTGCGGATTGGCCGCCGCTCACCGCGAAGGAATCATCCATCGCGATTTGAAGCCGGGCAACATCATGCGCGATAAGAGTGGCCGCGTGGTGGTGATGGATTTCGGACTCGCACGCACGTTTTCCGGCGATGGTATGACCCGCGCTGGCGCCATGCTTGGGACGATCGAATATATGTCCCCCGAGCAAGCCCAGGGAATGGAACTGAAGGCCAGCTCGGACATCTTTACCTTCGGTTTGATTCTGTATGAGCTGCTGGCGGGAGTTACGCCATTTTATGCGGAAAGCGCGATCGCAAGTCTACTGAAGCGCACGCAGCAACGCGCCGTACCACTGGCCGAAGTGGACAAGCACATTCCCGGTAAGCTGAGCAACATCGTCAGCAAATGTCTCGAGAAGGATCCGGCAAACCGTTATCAAAATGCTGAGGAACTTGATGCCGATCTCCGTGCCTGGCAAGGCAGAGGGGGAGGGAATAAAGTCTCCGCTTCCTCCGCGCAGTTGCGCCTGAATCGCATTCGAGAGCTTCCGTGGCCTCGCCTCGCTATTGCAGGTATTTTGATTTTGGCGATTGCAGCCGGAATTGCCTGGTACGTCATCGAGAGACAACCGTCCGCCAGATTGTTGGCCCATGCCCCGGTCTCGGTTCTGGTTGGCGACTTTGCAAATCATACGGGCGATCCGGTTTTGGATAACACACTTGAGCCGATGCTGGGTGTGGCCCTCGAGGGCGCCAGTTTTATCAACTCCTATAGCCGCGGGGACGCGCGCAAGCAGGCGGGCAAGCTCCCGAACCCCTCCGACAAGCTCGATGAGCAATCTGCCCGACTGGTGGCCGTGAACCAGGGTGTCAACGCGGTTATCACGGGCGACATTAGCTTGCGGGGTGATCAATACGAAATTTCGGCCGTCGCGCTGGATGCTGTCAGCGGAAAAGTGCTCGCAAAAGCCGAGGTCACCGTTGCTGACAAGCAGCAGATCTTGAGTGACCTTCCCAAGGTGGCTGCGCCACTTCGCCAGGCTTTAGGCGACACCACGGCGCCGTCTGTCCAATTCGGTGAGGTGAGCGGAGGGTTTACCGCTGCATCCCTCGAGGCAGTTCACCAGGATGCTCTTGGTGTTGACGAGCAGTTCGCCGGCAAGTTTCAGGAGGCGTTCGATTCGTTCCAGAAGGCTGCAGAGTTGGATCCAAAGTTTGCGCGAGCGTACACCGGTATGGCGGCAATGGCCCAGAACTTAGGACGGCCAGGGGATGCCGTGAAATACATGAACTTGGCGATGGAACACGTAGACCGCATGACCGAACGGGAACGCTATCGCAATCGCGGCTTGTACTACCTGACCACCGGCGACTGGCAAAAGTGCGTTCAAGAGTACTCTCAGCTCGTCACTCACTACCCCGCTGATCGCGTAGGACAGAACAACCTTGCAAGCTGCTATACGCAAGTTCGCAACGCGCCAAAGGCGCTGGAAGCCGCGCAACACGCCGTTGAGATTGTGCCAAAAGGAGTGGGACCGCGGCTGAATCTTGCTTTTATCAGCGCCTTCGCGGGCGATTTTGCTGCAAGTGAAAAACAAGCGCGCACGGCCCTGGATATCAGTCCGTCGGCCGCGCAAGGGTACCTCGCGCTCGCCGAGGCACAACTTGGACAGGGGCAGGTCGAAAAAGCTGCTGACACTTACCACCAGCTCGAAAAATCTGGACCGCTGGGCGCATCTACTGCCAACGCTGGACTCGCCGATCTTGCGGCTTACCAAGGGAAGTATGAAGAGGCATCACGCCTCCTGACACAGGGAGCCACTGCCGATCTGGCCGCCAAGATGTCTGACAACGCAGCAAGGAAATATGCGGCTCTCGCGAACATGGATGAATTGCAGGGACACCATGCTACAGCGCTCTCAGAAGTTGCAAGCGCCCTGGCAAACAGCCAGTCGACTCAGATTGAGTTCCTCGCGGCAAGCATCGATGTCGATGCCGGAGATCTGCCTAAAGCGCAGAAGCTTGCGACCAGCCTCTCGTCTGCGCTCACCAGCGAGTCGCAAGCCTACGGCAAGATCGTTGCGGGGCTGATCGCTCTCAAGCGGAAAGATCCGAATGAGGCAGTTAAGCAAATCACGGCCGCAAACAATCTGCTCGATACCTGGATTGGCCGGTTTGATTTGGGACGCGCCTATCTTGAAGCAGGAGCATTCACAGAGGCTGACTCAGAGTTTGATCAGTGCGCAAAGCGGCGCGGCGAGGCGATCGAACTCTTCATGGATAACGTGCCGACTTATTCCTATTTCCCGGCCGTGTATTACTATCAGGGCCGCGTGCGTGAAGGCATGAAGAGCGAGGGGTTCGCGGACTTTTATAAAACCTATCTCAGCATTCGCGGGCAGTCGCTTGACGATCCACTGGTTCAAGAAATTCACCGTCGCATCGGCAAATAAGCCAACTAAACTGGAGATGTTTGCAACAGGGCAGTTGTTGGGTTCTTCGATTTTCGCGGCTCATGCGGGATTATCCCGCTCAATCCGATGACGGAAAAACGGCCGCAGCTGAGAACTAAGGTATGCGAGTCGACTTGAGATTGCGATACGAGATATCTATCTACTCGCTAATACTCCAAAAACTGAGAGATGACGTCAAAAGAAAGTGCCGGTGCTTACCGGCACTCGTCGTTATTAGCCTCCAAGCTCGGTTGCATGCTCGATCCGCGCTGCTGTTCTGCACGGTCAGTTTCCCGAGAGCGAAAGAGTCTGCGTGCCGGCCTGGGTGTTATCAGTGACTGAGAGGTTCGCGGACACGGCCTTTCCTCCAGAATTGAATGTCACCGAGATGGTGCAACTCTTACCCGCAGCGAGCGAACTCGACGCACTGGGGCAGGTGTTAGTTTGCACGAAGTTGCCTGGGTTCGCACCCGTGAAGCCTATGCTGATGATGATTAACGGCGTTGTTCCCGTGTTGCTGAGGGTCACAGTTTTGGGTGAGCTGCTTTTGCCGGAAGTGACCGTCCCGAAACTCAGGCTTGCTGGAGAGAGGGTCGCAACTGCATAGACCGCGTTTACGGCCTTTGTCACTGGCGCAGCTGCTGAGTAGTTCGAGTTCCCTGCCTGATTGGCAGTCACCGAACAGGTTCCCGCGCCACTGGTCATCGTGTAGTTTGCACCTGCATTACTGCAAGCCCCCGAACTCGTGAAGGTCACCGGGTTCCCGCTCGCGCCGCCTGTAGCCGCCACGGTAAAGCTGCTCTTGTAGACAGCGCTCGCCGGAGGATTAGTCGTGAAGGTTATTGTCTGCGCGGCTTGGGTTGCGGTTACAGTCTTCGTAATTGGCGCCGCCGCCGCGTAGCTGGCATTGCCCGCCTGGTTGGCGATCACGGAACATGTTCCCATGCCGCTCGTCATTGTGTAAGTTGCACCTGCATTGCTGCATGCCCCGGAACTTGTGAAGGTCACCGGATTTCCGCTCGCGCCGCCCGTAGCCGCGACGATGAAGCTGCTCTTGTAAACAGCACTCGCCGGAGGATTGGTTGTGAACGTGATGGCCTGCGCGATCGGGGTCGCAGTTACAGTCTTAGTAACCTGTGCGGCTGCCGCGTAGCTGGAATTGCCTGCCTGGTTGGCAATCACCGAACAGGATCCAGTGCTGCTGTTCATCGCGTACGTTGCCGTGCCCGGCGTCGTACCCGTAATGCTGCAGACCCCGGAACTAGTGAAGGTCACCGGATTCCCGCTCGCACCGCCCGTTGCCGCTACCGTGAAGCTGCTCTTGTTGGCAGCGCTGGCCGGAGGATTGGTGACGAACGTGATCGTCTGCGGGATCAGAACCAACGCACTCAGCATGACCGGCTGCGGACTGCCCGGAGCATTGTCCATAATCTGCAGGGTCGCAGACTGTGGCGTGTAGTACGGACCCGCAACGAAAGCGATCGTGATCGTGCAGCTTTTCCCAGCGGCTAACGGATTCGGACAGAGATTCACTGCGACAAATTCGTTGGAGTTTCCTCCCTGCACGATCGATAGAACAGGTTGGTTGATGGTGACGGGTGCCGTTCCGACGTTGGACACCGTGATGCCCTTGGTCGTGATGCTTCCTTGAGGTACGGTGCCAAAGTTGATGCTGGCTGGAGATACGGTGACTACGGGTCCGGTCGCATTTACAAACTTCGTCACCTGCGGCGCCGCGGAGTAGTTCGTATTGCCCGGCTGGTTGGCGATCACCGAGCAAGTTCCAGTGCTGTTGGTCATAGTGAAGGTGGCGCCCACATTGCTGCACGATCCCGCACTTGTGAAGACTACCGGAAGCTGGCTGGTGCTTGTGGCAGCGACCGTGAAGATGCTGTTGAATGCGGCGCTCGCCGGAGGATTGGTCGTGAATGTGATCGTTTGACCTGACTCTTGTATGGTCAAAGTCCCGCTCACATAAAGGAACGAGTAATTGGCCGCAGCCAAAGATCCGGTTGACACCGTGATCGGATATGCGCCGGCATTGCTCGCCGATGTGGCAGTGGTCGAGAGCGCGGGGGCGCCGCTCACCACAGCAGGCGTTTCGCTGTTCACAAAGCCGCTGTACGTATAGGTCAACGCAGGAAGCGACTGCCCGTGTGTAATCGTGAAGCTATTCGCGGTCACTTTAAGCACCGCAGGATAGATGATGAATGACTGTGTCGCCGATGCAGCGCTGTAAGTGCCGTTCCCCGGAGCCGACGCTGTTATTTTGCAAACACCAACGCCGATGATCTTGCCGCTCGTCGTGCACGGACCTGATGCCGCGAAGCTGACTTGAAGCCCGGAGGATGACGATGCGCTCAACAAGAACGAATTGCCATACTGCGAGTTCTGTAAGGGCGCAAAGGTGATCGTTTGTGCCGATGTATTGGATCCTGCCGGCAGAATCATGAATGTTCCCGACACAGAATTGGCTGCATTGAAGACATCTGTGCCCGGTTGCGAGGCGGTGATCGTGCAACTTCCCGTGTTGTTGAGTGCGACCGTTGCCGAGGAGACGCCGCCGCTTGCGATTGGCGTGACGGACTGGTTGACGATGGCGCAAGGTCCCGCCGCATTGAAACTCACCTGCAACCCATTCGGATTGCCTCCCGACATCGAGGTAGCCGTGACGATGGTTTGTGTTGCCGAGAGAACAACAGAACTCGGCAGAGGACCGATGTTAATGGTCTGATCGTTCTTCAGCACCGCCGGGGGTGACGGTGGGCTCTGGCGTTGCGTCGGATCCAGTGTTACCGGCGCGAGCGTCGTCGAAATCGTGTAGACCACGGTCTGCGAAGTCAGGTCCGGATTGGTGTCGATAAACTCCGTCGCCGGCGGGTTGCCGCTGACACTGCCAATTGCGATAGGAGTCGCGCCATTAGAACTGCGATAGATCGTGTAGGTCTGGACCACGCCAAACACTGGCGCATTCCAGTCGACTCTTACGCCTTGGGATATGGGTGTCTCAGTGGGAGCAGATGGTGGCCGGACGACAGAGTTGGCCGTTTCGTAGGTCAGCTCGGTTGAGAGTGTGCCGCCGCTGCCGAGCGTAACGTTGCCGCCACTGCCAAGCGCGATGGTTCCACCACTGCCAAGCGTTACGTTGCCGCCGCTGCCCAACGCAACAACTCCGCCACTGCCCAGAGTCACATTGCCGCCGCTGCCAAGAGTGACAGTTCCGCCGCTGCCAAGAGTGATCGTGCCGCCACTGCCGAGCGTCACATTGCCGCCACTGCCGAGCGTCACATTGCCGCCGCTGCCCAGTGCAACGATACCGCCACTGCTGCCGAATGTGTACGAACCTCCGGCTGCGATCACGACCGGACTTCCACCGCTCGGCGTGACCGTGCCGCCACTGCCCAACGTCACTGTTCCGCCGCTGCCAAGGGTGACGTTGCCGCCGCTGCCAAGTGTGATGGTGCCACCGCTGCCAAGCGTGACGTTGCCGCCACTGCCAAGCGTCACATTGCCACCACTCCCAAGCGTCACCGTTCCGCCGCTACCAAGGGTCACGTTTCCGCCACTTCCAAGAGTGACGTTCCCGCCGCTGCCGGAAAGATCGCCGCCGCTGCCAAGCGTGACTGTGCCGCCGCTGCCCAACGTGACATTGCCACCGCTGCCAAGCGTGACTGTGCCGCCGCTGCCCAACGCGATCGTTCCGCCGCTTCCCAACGTGACGTTCCCGCCGCTGCCTAGCGCAACCGTTCCGCCGCTGCCAAGCGCGATGGTTCCACCGCTGCCAAGAGTGACGTTGCCGCCGCTGCCTAGCGTCACATTTCCACCGCTGCCGAGAGCGATAGTTCCACCGCTGCCCAGCGTCACGTTGCCACCGCTGCCTAGCGTGACATTGCCACCGCTGCCCAGCGTGATGGTGCCACCCGCGCTGTCGAGGGTGTAAGAGCCGCCAGTCGAAGGAATCGTGACCGTGCCGCCACCGTTTCCGAGAGCAATCGTCCCGCCACTTCCCAATGTGACCGTGCCACCGCTACCCAAAATGACGTTGCCGCCGCTGCCCAGGGTGATGGTGCCACCGCTGCCCAGCGTTACATTGCCACCACTGCCCAAAGTCACAATTCCGCTGCTGCCTGGGGTTACAACACCACCGCTGCCCAGCGTTACATTGCCGCCGCTTCCTAGCGTGACGTTGCCACCACTGCCCAGGGTGATTGTCCCTCCGCTGCCCAGAGTCACGTTGCCGCCGCTGCCAAGAGTCACGGTGCCACCGCTGCCTAAAGCAACCGTGCCACCGCTACCGAGAACCACATTTCCACCGGCGCCGATGTTCAACGGAGCGGCAGAGGATCCGAATGAAAGCACGCTCGCCAACGACGCGAATTCTCCACCCGTTGCGCCGACCTGACGCAGGTCCATGTTTGTGAGGTCGTTGAAACCGCGCATCTGGGCATTCAGTTGGCCATCGAAGTTGATGTCCTGACCGTTCGACCACGGCGGCGTTATGGGTGCAATGGACGCATCAACACGATAGGAGGAGTCGCCAGCGAGAGGCGTTCCGTCGCAGTGCCGCGTCGCGGGACTGGCCGAAATCCCTGGAGCGACAGGAACATACCACGCCGACGTTGGGAATGTTGCCGCTGCGCTTGAGACATCAGTGAGCTGAGAAATCGAACCCGCCGAACTCTCGTTCAGAGTGGTCAGAGTCTGGTTTGAAAACGCGACGGCCTGACTCGGCCCGACCAGATCGAGTTGGAAGAGATAATTCATCACGCTCTGATAATTCGGCTTGCAATTAGCCTCGAACGTAGGAACGTAATTGCCGATAGCGCCGTCGTAGTAGAGCCCACCGTGACTCAAGCCGAGTGTGTGGCCAATCTCATGGAACAACGTACCCGCGATCACATTGGCCTTCTTGCTCATATCCTGATTCGGAGCTGTGAGCCACAGGCCCAGCGTGACAGCTGAATCAGCGCCGCCGAGATCCGAATAGCCGGAGATGCTTGTAATCGTGCCGGAAGTGAGTCCGATTACCGGTTCAGGCAATGAGTTATTCGGATAACTCCAGTTGGGAACACCAGGAGTATTCAAGCTGATGGTTTTCGAATCAGCACAGCCTGTCGTGTTGTAGACACCGTTGAGGCTCGGATTCCCCAACACGCCGGAGATCGTGACACGACTCGGGCATTGATTAATTCCGGTGCCTCGGTCGGCGGTGCTTATCGTTGTCACGCCGCTTGCCACTTGAATCGACGTCAATGTTCCATAGCGCGTGTTCCATGCTGGAACTGCCAACGAATGGCCGAACAGAACGTAGTGATAGCTATCCTTTTGTCCGTACGCGAAACGTGTGGTGCAATCGCCGCCTGTAACGCATGAGGCAAGATTGCGCGGCCACAACTTTGAGATCTCCAAGCTATTCTTCCAGCCGATCACTCCCGGCTGGCTGGGGAACTGGCACAATGGCTGCCCCGGAGCATCCGTGCAGGTATCCTCGGGCACAGCATTTCCGATTTGCAGATGCAATTGCACGCCGCTCGCAGCGAATGCCTGCTGCACCATCGCCAGTGGATCATTCCCACTGATGTCGGGCGAGGGGAATAGATTCTCCAGTCCTGGTCCGGAAGCGCACGAACCGTCAGGATTCACAGTAGTGCACATGTAGTCGAGTTGAACGAACAGATCTTTTTCGCCGTGTTTTGCTCCCGGCAACGGCACCCACGATCCACTCTTGACGTCGTAGTACCCCGGCTGTCCCGCATGGAAATCACCCGCAGCTGGGCCGGCTTTCCATGCATCGAGAATTCCGTCGTTGTCGCTGTTGTTCACAAGAGTGCTGAGAATTACAGCTTCATAAGCGCTGCCGGTATTCAACGTCGCGTTGAACTGGTTCGCCTGTCCAAGCGTCACCGAATTAACGCTGTTGTTCCACGTTCCACCGCTCGCGAAGATGTTCGTATTCTTGCCGGCTCCGTTCGCTCCGCCGACGGCGTCATAGAACCCCTGCACAACCTGCATTCCAGCGGTCGTTGGCACGGCAGAGCCGTCGTATATGACCACTGACTTCAGTGGGAAATTCGGGGAGAGCACGCGGTAGATCACGACCAGACTTGCACCTTCTGTAACCGGCAATGCACTTCCCCCGCCATCAGGCAAAGAGACACTGTGCGTACCCGAGGCATAGCGCACGCCATTCGCCTGCGCAGCAAAATAAAGGTTCACGTCAGCGCGATACATACGCAGCGTGCCCGTAAGCACTCCATCTGTATAGTTCGGGATGTCGGTGCCTATTTGCTGGCCGGTGATGGAGTATCCGCGGAAGGTTCCGTTGGCAGACGAAGGTGACGCTGTATTCTCGATCGTCTCCCAATACAGGAAAGCATCAATGATGTCGGCGCCGTCTGGAACACCCTGGCCCCCACTGGTGATGGTGATATTTCCCGTAGCAACGCCGCCGATGCCGGTTCCGCGCAGCGTGACGCCCGCAGAGGCGTAGTCGCCGGTGACGAAGTAGTTGTTCTCGAGCAGAAGCGGGTTCGGTGAGGGTGGTTGCGGCTGTCCCGTTGAAACGAGCAAATTGACTGCTGATCCGACGCTGACTTGAGTGCCGGCTGCGGGGGTTTCGCTGATCACACTGCCCGAAGGCACGGTGTCGCTGGATTGAGTCGTGACTGTTCCCAGCACCAGGCCCGCTCCGGAGATAGGCGTCGCCGCCGCTGTCTGCGTCTGCCCGACCACATCCGGCACGACCACCATGCTGACACCCTGGGTGGTTTGGCCAGTACCGCTCAAGTTGATGGTTTGTGCAACCGGAGGGTTGCCGTTCAGAGTGTTGTCTGTGAAGACCGCAGTACCCGTGAAATAGGTAGCGGAGGGTGGCGTAAAGCTGAAGCTCTCATTGCAGACTGCACCTGGAGCCAGGGGAAATTGACTCGCGCAATCGGTGCTGTTGTTCTGGGTGAAACCACCACCGAGGTTCAAGGCCAGTGAACCCGTCAGCGACTGGTTGCCAATATTCTGAATTGAAACCAACTGCGGGCTATCTGTGCTGGTGCTGTCCACTTTTGTCGTGGCGAAGCTGAATGAAGGCGTCTGCGACCGGCTGATTTTGACGACCTGGTTTCCCGTCTCTTCAGGAATGAAGATATCGCCACTCGCATCCACTGCGATTCCGAATGCAAGCAGATTGCTGATCGTGATCTGGCAGGCGCTGTTATTGCAGCCGGCTGGTACCTCGACTACCTTGGGCGCTTCATCTGCGACGTAGATGTTCCCCGCCGCATCTACTGCCACCGCTTCTGGTTGAACCCATCCAGTTCCCACCGAGATCTGGCAACTGCTGCTTGCGCAACCCGAGGGAATCTCCACTACTTTTGCAAGACCAAAATCCGCGATGAAAAGATCGCCCTTGGCGTCCGCCGCTAAACCGATCGGATTGGAACCCGGCGGGTTGTATACGACGCTCGGAGCGCCGCCGTTGGCTGGAACTTTGACGACTTCACCGTTGAAACTGGCAGCGAATACATCGCCCAGTCCATCGACAGCGACTCCCAATTGTGCGCCCGGCGGATTACCAGTAAGGTTTTTCTGACAACTGGCATTCGTGCAGCCAGCCGGAACCTCGACCACCGTATTCAAGTTGTTATCTGCGATGAAGAGATCGCCCGCCCCATCCACTGCGAGACCTTGCGGATATTGAAGCCCAACGCCGAGCGTAGACGTAGCGCCGTTGGCTGCAACCTTTACCACCTGTTGATTGATGCTGTCGGCGATAAAGACATCGCCCGCCGCGTCCACCGCCACGCCGTTCGGTTTTGCCAGAGAGATGTTTCCGGTATTCACCGTGGTCTGCGTTCCAGAACCGATGGCGAGCAGTGGCCCCTGACCGGCGCCGTAGATTTGCGCGGAGGCGAGAGAATTGCCGCCATTGTCGAGAACTTGCACTGCGCCCATGCGCAGTCCCGGTGCAAGCGGTGCGAACTTCACGTTGACGAGGCACGAACTGCCGGCGGACACACTACCAACACACGTGCTGCCACTGCCCAGAGTGAAGTCCAGCCCAGTTGCTCCTTGCGTGACAACCTGGGTGGCGCCGAAGGTTGTCGCCGACGGAGCGGAATAGCTCAAAGTAATGGTGTTGTTGCACGGTGCAGGAGAACTCTGGCCCGAAGAGCAAACATTTACGTTGCCGAAGGGGCCGTATTCAACCACGCGATTGTTTGACTTGTCGGCCACGTAGAGATTGCCGCTGCTGTCCAAAGCCACTGCTGCCGGATTAGACAAGCTGTTGGCGTTCGTGTGCGCGCCGGAACTGGTAAAGCTGCCGCCCTGCCCGTAGACTCGCGTTGCGGTCGTGCTGCCGAAGGGATAGAACAGTACCCGGTTGTTATTGTAGTCACTCACATAAAGATTGCCGCTGCTGTCCAGCGTGACTGACTGCGGGTTATTTAAGCTGCTAGCAGTAACCCCGGCGTTGTTCGCCGCACCGCTGGTGAAGCTACCGTTCTGCCCGTAGACCTGCGTCGCGGTGGTGCTGCCGAAGGGGTAAAACAGTACCCGGTTGTTATCGCTGTCGGCCACATAAAGATTGCCGCTACTGTCCAGGGTGAGGGCAAACGGATTATTCAAGCTACTGGCGCTGATCCCGCTGAGGTTCGGCCCCGCTGAGGTCAAGTCGCCGGCCTGCCCGTAGACCTGCGTCGCGGTCGTGCTGCCAGCGGGATAGAACAGCACTCGGCTGTTAAGAGTGTCGGCCACGTAAAGGTTACCGTTGCTGTCCAAGGCGACAGACTGCGGGCCATTTAAGCTGTTGGCGCTGGGCGCGCCGCCCATATTTTGATAGTTGGTGGTGAAGTTGCCGTTTTGCCCGTAGACCCGTGTGGCGGTGGTGCTGCCGGCAGAATAGTAGAGCACCCGATTGTTATTTTCGTCGGCGACATAGAGACCGCCGCTGTTGTCAACGGCAATACCATAGGGATTATTCAAGCTGTCGGCACTGACTCCATCGTAGTTCCCGCCTCCGGTGGTGAAGCTGCCGCCCTGCCCGTAGACGCGTGTCGCGGTAGTGCTGCCGGCGGGATAGAACAGCACTCTGCTGTTCTGTAAGTCGGCCACGTAGAGATTGCCGTTGCTGTCCACAGCGAGATTTTCTGGTTGATATAAGCTGTTGGCGCTGGTCACACCGTATCCGGTGGAACTGGTGAAGCTGCCGTTTTGCCCATAGACTACGCCCGCAGTGATGGGCTTCAGGGTTCCGGACTGCGTTGCTCCGGGAGCAACGAAGCTCGCCGTGGCGTTCGATGCTGAGTTCATTGTGACGTTGCAAGTTGGGTTCGCGCCCGAATTAGCGCATACGCCGCCCCAGCCGGCGAATATCGAGTTTCCGGAGGGCGTCGCGGTCAGCGTCACGCTTGTTCCGCTCGTATAGTTCGCGGTGCATGTTCCGGTGATGACCCCGTTGGCCTGGCTGCAGGTGATCCTCGACAGATTGTCGGCCACTGTTCCCGAACCGGTGCCCACTTCGGTCACGGAAAGCGTTACATTCGACACGAGCGCGAAATTGGCGATAGCGTTTGAGGCTCCGTTCACGGTTACGGCACAGGTCGGGGTCATGCCTGCGTTTGCGCATGAACCGCCCCAGCCCGCAAACGTAGATCCCGCTGCCGGATTCGCCGTCAGCGTGACTATTGTCCCGTTCTCGTAGCTTCCCGAACACGTTCCGGTGGTGCTCCCATTCGAGCCGCTGCAGCTAATCTGATTCGAATCGTCTGTCACCGTGCCGCTACCGGAGCCGGCTTCCGCCACCGTCAATGTGTAGTCGATTGCCGGAATAATGCCGCTAACGTCGACAAGGAACTGCTGCGTGGAAATGCTGCCATTCAGATTGTTGTCATTGATCCAAATAGCGCTTACCCAAGGGTCTCCGGGGCCGCCGTCCTTCGCCGCGAAGACGAGGCTGAAGTTGCAGCTTTGACCCGGCGCCAGCGAAAAGCTAGTGCTGCAATCGGGAGGATTGCCGTTGAGGTCGACCTGATACCAGAAGTACGGGAACGACATCCCAGACGAGTTCAATGTCTGAGTGCCAGCATTCAGAATGGTGAAGGATTGCGGACTGCTGACCATGCCGTCAGCCTCGCTCGGAAAGGTCTCGCTCGGCGTCTGTGTCCCGGCCTGGTTGATCTTCAGGACCTGGTTAGTGGTCGCATTGGCGACGTAGACTTCACCGGCTGCATCCACAGCTACGTCATACGACACATTTCCGCTGAGCAATGCAACTTCGCAGGTGTTATTAGCACAGCCGGCCGGAACTTCCAGCACCTCGCCGCCGCCTAGCCCGGAATCCGCAACATATACATCGCCTGCCGCATCCACTGCCACACCGTGCGGATAAAGCCATCCGCTGCCTACTGCAATCTGGCAGCTGTTGACGGTGCAGCCAACGGGCATTTCCAGGACCTTTCCGAGGCCACTGTCAGCGACGAAGAGATCGCCGGCGGCATCGATCGCCAAGCCGGACGGACTGGACCATCCGCTACCCACGGAAATCTGGCAACTGCTGGTTGCGCAACCTGCGGGAATCTCTATGACTCCGGCGATTCCGTCGGCGATGAAGAGATCGCCCATCCCATCCACGGTCAGGCCGACAGGGTCAACGCCGGCAGGGGCGCCTACAGCCGCCTTGTACACCACTGTCTGGCAGGCGCTTGAGGTGCAACCGGCCGGAACCGCCAGAACCTCTTGCAAACCGGTGTCGGCAATGAAGAGACTGCCCGCGCCGTCAACGGCCAGAGCCTGCGGTGAACCGAGTCCAACCCCCACGGTACTGGTAGTGCCATTCGCAGGAAGCTCAACCACGCGTCCGTTAGTGGGATCCGCTATAAACAGATCGCCCGCCGCATCCGTCGCCATGGCTCGAGCGTTGAAAGTGGGGGGAGCGTAACCCGGAATGCTCACTACGTTCTCTAGAGACGGGCCGTCGAGAATTGAACCGCCGCTAATCGTCGGACTATAGACCAATTCTGGCGCCTGACCAGTGCCATAGATCAGTTGGGTCGCCAACACATTGCCGCTATCGTCGAGGAGTTGCACCGCTCCCATGCGCAAACCAGGCGCGAGAGGTGCGAAGGTGACGTTTACAGTGCAAGAGGTTACGGCTGCTGAGCAGGTGCTGCCGCTGGCCTGCTGAAAATCGAGGCCTGTTGTACCCTGCGTCACCACCTTGACCGAGCCGATGGTCGTACTCGACGCGAAGGTGAAGTTCACCGGCAGCGTGTTGCTGCATGGCGACGGCGTGGACTGCCCAGATGGGCAAACGTTGATGTTGCCAAAACCGTGAGGCGTGAAGGAAAAGCCCATCAGCTCATTCTGCTGAAAGCTTCCGCCGGTGGCAGCGGTGAAGCCTATGTACGCATTTCCGCTATTCAGATTGATCGAATTGGTGATGTTGTAAGGACCTGCGATGATCGGCGTCGAGCCGGAGACGGGCGTATGCGTCCCAGGAACGAAGACCGGATCGAGATAGACGTAGATGTAGTTCGCCGGCGAATCATTGGGACCGTTGTAAACGACGACAACTTGGTGCGGGCTACCATCCGCGATGGTGACCCTGCCGGCGCCGGACGAAGCGGTGGGATAAGAGGCGATGGCGTAGATGCCGCCTAGATTGACCATGCAACCCGTCGGCACGAGAGGGCTGACGGAGTTGTCCGTATAGTGGGCAGGTGAGTTCGCGAGCCCGGCCCCGCAACTTTGCAAAGCCAGGTGGCTGTCGTCGTAGTAGCCCGCGAAAATGTCATACGGATCGAACGAGTCTGCAAACGTGTCGGCTTCAAGCGCGACGCTATTGTCGATCGCGGCATAGCCGAGACCACCGCCTGAGCCGCCGAGGATATTCAGACCCCCGCCGGTTGAAAACGTATTGGTGATGGTGTCTGTTCCGCCGCCGAGGGAGTTTTGAATGACGAACGCGAGCCCATCGCCATAAGGAGAGGATCCTGGTGTGATCTTGAAGGCGTACCAGGCGGTGAAGCCGCCCGCGACGTTCTGCGGGGTTGAGTACCACACGCTTGACGATTGACTCTGGACATTTTGCTGCGTCAATTGCAGCGCATATGCCGATCCAGTGGTCGCATTGGGATCAATGATGGTGGTGTACGAGTTGTCCTGGACGAAGCCGAGACCACCGTTTGCGTTATTGAAGCAGAAGAGCACGCCGGATGGAGCCGAGTTGGTGGTACAGGCGGTCGATATCAGGTTTGGATTCGCGCTGACTGTATTGAAGTCGTAGTAGGTGACCTGCTGGGCCGCGCTTGGATGCGAGGCGAAGGCGACCAGTCCACCGAGAGCCACGATGAGGTGCTGCAGAAATCCTGCGGAGCGCGGATTCTTCCCTCCCGAGTTCTTGAAAGTACCAGACAAACGTGCGGAAGGCACACTCACGTGAGAGGCCGAACCTGTGGACTGGTTGGTCATGCTTGCGATCTCCTGGGGATTGGTACGAGCCGTGTTGTGGGGTGATGAGCCGTAAGTGTAACGTGCGCAAGGTGCATCTCGCGCAAAAGTTCGGGAAATCAAGCGAGGTTTTTGGTAATCGCTTGCGGTTACCGATTTGAGGCAACCGCGAACATGAGTGGCGCACACCTATGCCGTTCATATCTTCGCCCAGGACTCTGCACCTGCGCGAGTGACGCGCCTTCGGCGGACATGCTGCGTGCAGACCGCGGATAACATTGCAATATGCTGCGCGACATTCTTGGTGAAGCAATAAGCATGCTCCGTTATCGATTCTCGAGGATCAGGTCCGCAATGCAGTTTAAGATCGGAAGCTATGCATGAGCAGCAGGGTTACGAAACGATTCTCGAAGTGGCGCAACCGAACCGCTCGCCTGAATCGGTTGTAGTTTCGCGAAACCCGTTTCTCATCGGGCGTGGCAGCGACACCGGTAATCACCTTCTGCTCGACGATCCTCGCATCTCCAGGCGCTGCGCCGTCATCGAGGAAGTCGACGGCGGTTTCCTTCTGAGGGATCGCGGACATCGTCCCGGCATCTGGGTAAACGGGCGCCGAATCGCACAGATGGTGCTCATGGATGGCGACACGATCGAGTTCGGACTTGAAAATAGCGCGAAGATCGTTTTCCGCTGGCGGCCGGCCGAGCAGTATGTCGAAAACATGCTCACTCGGCTGGGCTCGCTGCCAGCCATCGAAACAACCGCCGCGACGGGGGGCCTGAGCAAGCTTAATCTGCTTCTCGAAGCCACGTCTCTGCTCCACTCTGCCCTTCCGTTGGAATCGGTGCTGGGCACCATGCTCGATCATGCGATGTCCGTGACCAACGCGGAGCGCGGACTGCTGCTCGAGGCGGATGACGATGGCGTTTTAACCGTCAGGCTGGCGCGCGGCACAGGTGGAAAGGCGCTGCCCGCAGAGAGCATCGCCCCCAGCCAGACCGCACTCCGGCAGGCAGTGAGCAAACGCTCAGCGGCCATCACCGACGACCTGAACCTTGACGACCTCAATTTGAAGAGCGCGCAAAGCGTAGTTGTTCAGGGCCTGCGCGCGGTTGTCGCCATTCCGTTGTATGCCGTATCCCACGCGAATGCCGACGGCAGTGAAGCTACGGCTGGCCGGCTCCTTGGCGCACTCTATCTCGACTCGCGGCGCACGACCGCTTTCTCCAATGTTGACCGGCAGATTCTGGACGCGCTGAGCGCGCAGGCGGCGAGCATTCTGGATAATGCGCGGCTCGTGGAGAAGGAACGCGAGCAACGAAGGATGGAGCAGGAACTGGCAATTGCTCGCGAAATCCAGCAAGGGCTAGTACCGCAGGGACTGCGCGAATTTCCTCATCTGGAGATCAAAGGCGTACATCTCGCCTGTCACGGAGTGGGTGGCGACTACTACGATGTGTTCCCACTCAGCGACGGGTCGACAGCGTTCCTGGTTGCTGACGTGACCGGCAAGGGGCTCGGCGCGGCCTTGCTCACGACGATGCTGCAAGGCGCCTTGAGTGGGATGAGACTCGGGGTGGATCCAGCGAAGGTTTTCAACCACGTCAATCGATTCCTATGCGAGCACGCGTCAGTTGGGCGTTGCGCCACGATGTTCTTCGGCCGGATCGATGCGGAGGGAAGGCTCGAGTATCTCAATGGAGGGCATCCGTCGCCCCTTTTAATTCGCAACGGCATGATCACTGAGCTTTACACCGAAGGAACGCTTCCTATCGGATTGTCAGAAGAGGCGATATTTGAAGCGACGCGGGTCCAGTTGGAACCCGACGACGTGCTGGTGCTGTTCTCCGACGGCATTGTAGAAGCTGCAAACACACAGAACGAATTATTCGGATTCGAGCGGCTCAACCATGTGACGGCTCAATGTGCACGGGTCTCGATCGAGACGGTTATGAAGACGATTCTGGATGCTGTAGAGGAGTTCTCTCGGGGCGCGGGGCAAGCGGATGATCTCACGCTTTTAATTGTGCGTTATCGGCGGATTGTGAATTGACTCTCTTGCTCATAAGCGAGGAAGGGGTTGACTCGCATTTGAAGCGTGTGCCTTTCCCTCCTCGCTTAAGGGCGCCAGCATGCACAGACTTCAGTGGCCCGCTGGCATTAGATAGTGCTTTGGGGCTGTCCTAGTCACTTTTTTGCCCCAAAACGCTAAACGGTGCCATTCAGTTTCCTATTGACACTCATTCATTGGCTCAATATTATTCACAACCGAATCAATAAAGCGTTTTATCAGTCTGTCAACTCGCCTCAGATGCTTCCCCGGGAACGGTCTCTGAGGCTGTTGGTTCATGATTTCCTTCGGGTTCATCATTCTCGGGGCCGGCAGTTCAGCCTCGACTGATTTTTTGCTCACCACCTGCTTAGACATAAAACGCGAGGGGTCTGGTCTTCTTCCCCCTTGATTCACTTGCGACCCGGGATCAGTAATCGCTCAAGTTGGCGGCTTAATTTATGGTCGCCCTGGGCAGAGAAAAAGCGGGACTAACACCGCGGCGCAATGACTGTGCCTCGTCGGCAACGGATCATGGCGCTTCTATCAATGCACAACAAGCTTCAATGGAGAGTGACGCATGAAAGTGACTTTAGCGATACTTGCGAGATACAGAAGTAGTCTGTTATCGCTCGTTCTGCTTCTCGTCTGCCTGGCTGGACACGGCCAGCAAAATTCAACAATTACCGGTACTGTTCTTGACAAGAACGGTGCAGCAGTTCCAGGAGCAGAAGTAACCCTCACGCAACAACAGACGGGCTTCGTATCCAAAGCCAACAGCAATGACAGTGGCAACTTCACTTTCAACGGCCTGAACGTCGGAACCTATGATCTCAAGGCCACGGCAAAGGGCTTTGACGCATACGTCGAAAAGGGAATCGTTGTCAACGTCTCCCAGACAACCCGCGTCGATGCAACTCTGACAGTCGGCAGTGTCGATCAAACTGTAACCGTGCAATCGGACGTTCTCTCGGTGCAAACCGACTCGAACGTGGTGAGTACGCTGGTCAGCGAAGAGCAGATCACCGAAATTGCTACTGAGAATCGCAACTTTGCATCCCTGGTGGCGCTTGGACTCGGCGTCAGTTCAACCCTGCCGGACAACAACACGCCAACCTCGGTAGGTGCAAGCTCAAACATCAGCGTCAACGGTCTTCGCCAGAGCCACAACATATGGTTGATCGACGGTGGCGAAGCCGATGATCGCGGCGGCGCCGGCGGCATCGATATTCTGCCCTCGCAGGATGCTATCGCTCAGCTTGAAACTCTCTCCTCCAACTATCCGCCGGACTACGGTATTTCTTCCGGCGCCACAATCAGCCTCTCCCTCAAAAGCGGCAGCCAGAGTTACCACGGCGAAGCATGGGAGTTCAATCGCAACACCGCGTTCAACGCCAACAGTTGGCAGAACAAGAACACATCTGGAACCCCGACTGCACGCGCTAAGCTGAACTACAACATCTTCGGTGCGAATATCGGCGGACCGCTCTTCATCCCCGGCATGTACAACAAGGATCGGAAGAAGACATTCTTCTTCTGGAATGAAGAATGGCGCAAGCTGATTCAGGGCAATCCTCCCAACCTGCAGAATGATCTGCCTGCGGCAGATTTCCCGACGGCTGGGCAGAACCTTACGTACGTTTCGCCTGGATTCGCCAAGACGCCAATCGTCTTGAATGTTCCGACGGTCGGTGATCCGGCGTTTGCTGCCAAGTTGGCTGTCGCTTGCCCCACCTGCGTGCAAGGCCAGCCGTTCCCCGGTGGAGTAATCCCGGCCGGCTTGTTTGATGCCAACGCTCTTGCATATCTCGCCTCTGGAATCGTTCCCAAGCCGAACGCGGCCAACGATCAGTTCCTGGGTCAGGCGAGTCTCCCTATCAATGTACGCGACGATGTGGTTCGCGTAGATCACCGCGTCAATGATAAGTACCAGATACTCGCCCACTACCTGCACGATTCGGTTTCGCAGGCATTCCCAGCGCCGATGGTCGGTTGGTCAACTGGTAGCTGGCCGACGATCACCAGCACCCTGAACAACCCCTCGAACAGCGCCGCAGTCAAGCTCACGGCAACCATCAATCCAAATCTGCTGGTTGAAGCAAGCATGAACTACGACGGCAACATCATCGACATCGTGAACAGTTCAAAGGGCAACTTGCCATCCGGCATGTCCGTCAACAAGTTTTTCAACAACGGTTCCAAGTCAGCGCCCAGCATGAACTGGGGTGGGGTGTATGGCGTTCAGGAGAACCCGGGTTCCGCTCCCTGGCACAATGCCGCCGAAGACTACGAGCCAAAGGTGGATGTCTCGTACACCATGGGTAAGCACGCCATGAAGTTCGGCGCAAGCTACAACCGCTACACCAAGAACCAGAAGCTATTCCTAAACGCGGAAGGAAGCTTTACGTTTGGTACAAACACCGGCGACCCGTTCATGGACATGCTGCTGGGTCTGTCCTCCAACTACTCAGAGTCACAGGCTGCTCCGATCCGCCACTACGTCAACGAGACCCCCTCGGTCTACGCGATGGATACCTGGAAGGTGACGAATCGCCTAAGCCTGCAGTACGGTCTTCGCTACGATGCGCTTCCCTTCGCTTATGAGCGCTCCAACCAAGTCGCTAACTTCGATCCTGCGACTTACCTCAGCAGCCAGGCTCCAAATTGGCTCCCAAGCGGAACCTTGGATCCGAATGGTCCGGGATTCCAAACTGTCAATGGAGGCCGCTTCTATCTGAACGGCGTTCACCTGGCGGGCCAAGGTGGAACACCGAGAAACTTGATCAAGACTGACTACAACACGCTGCAACCGCGCGTTGGTTTCTCTGAAGACGTCTTCGGGAACGGCAAGACCGTTCTCCGTGGTGGCTTCGGAACCTTCTACGAACGGCTCCAGGGGAACGACATCTACGACGTCGCCACCGCTGCGCCGTTTGCGAATACACCATCAGCCAATACGGTCTATCTGACCGATCCGCACACCAGCTACGTAACCGGCGCGGCGGCAGCTACCCCCTTCTTTGCGCAGGGAAGCACGACTCTCGCACAGGACTACAAAGCTCCCGCGGTCGCCCAGTTCAGCCTCGGCCTTCAGAACCAGGTGGCTCCATCGGTCATCTGGGTTGTTCAATATGTTGGCAATTTGGCATGGCATCAGAACATTCGCCGCAACATTAACAACTTCCCAATCAACACCTCTAACGCCGTTCGTGCCAACGCAGGAGACCCGAATAACCATTCGGGAACAAATCCGGGTGGGATGACTATTGCCAACACGGATCAACTCCGGACCTACGATGGTTTCGGCGGTATCACCGAGCAGGAAAACAACACCAACGGCAATTACAACGGTTTCCAGACCGGTCTCCGTGTTCAGAACCGTTGGGGACTTAGCGGTGAAGTCGACTACACCTACTCGCACGAAATCGATATCACCAGCACCGACGACTCGGGCATCGACAATCCCTTCTTCATCAAATACATGAAGGGGTCGGGAGGCTTCGATCGTCGCAACATCCTGAGCATCAACTACATCTACAAGCTGCCCATCTTCAAGGAAGCGGGAATCGCCCATTCAGTCCTGGGTGGCTGGGAATTGGCTGGTACGGTCATTGATGAGACCGGTGTACCCACCACTCCACGCATTTCGCTCAGCTACGACACGATTGGTCTTGACGGCGGCTACACCAACCGTCCTAACCAGTCGGGCAAGTCCAAAAAGGGCGGAAGCATCACACATGCCTTTGACACTTCCGTCTTCAGCAACCCGATTCCGGCTTGGGCTGGCGGCCCGAACCAGGGCTTTGGCAGCGCCGGCAAAGACTCGCTCCCCGGACCAAATCGCGTGAACTTTACGACCTCGCTCTACAAGTCGTTTGCGTTTACCGAAAAGGCCAGGTTCGAGTTCCGCGTCGAATCGTTCAACACCTTCAACCACACCGAACCCAACGGCATAGGCAACACACTTGGTAACTCGAATTTCGGAACGGTTACCTCGTTCTATGATCCCCGCGCACTTGAACTCGGCGGCAAGCTCATCTTCTAACTGAAACCCAACCAGTAAATGCGAAACGCGACAGGATAACCTGCCGCGTTTCGCATTTTGCGCGTAATTTTAAAGAATGATTTCTCCCGTGACCTCAACGCGAGATAAAGGGCATTGCGCCCTTATGCTTGTCTCTGCGCTTGTGTTCGCAGTGATCGGGAACTCTACTTTAATGGGGCAGCAAAATCCGGCAACTACCCGTTCGCAAGCGATGACTCTGGAACAACAGGGACAGAATGAAGATGCGGAACATATCTGGAGCGAAATTGTTAAAGCCGATCCGAGCAATGCGGAAGCGCTAGCACATCTTGGTTTGCTTGCGGCACGGCAAGAACATTACGACGCAGCCATCGACTTTTACCGCCGCGCGTTAGCAATCAATCCCAATCTTCTGGGACTGCAGATGAACATGGGATTGGCATCATTCAAAGCCGCACAGTTTCCTGACGCTATCAAATTCTTCTCGGCTGAAATCAGAAAACATCCTGGCGATCCGCGCCTCACCATCCTGCTCGGCATGGCGCACTACGGGATGAAAGACTATCTCGTTGCCATTCCATATTTACAGCGCGCCGCTAAACGCGATCCGCAGAACGTCACCCTCCGCATGACATTGGCACGTAGTTGTCTACAAAGCAGGCAGTTTCAATCTCTGCTCGACACGCACAAGGAAATTAAGGAACTCAATGCGGATTCTGCCGAGGCCGATATGCTCGCGGGAGAAGCACTCGCAGAAATGGGCGACCGAGCCGCTGCAGAGCAGGAATTCCGAGAAGCCATCTTGAAAGATCCAAGAATGCCCCAGCTTCACTTCGGGCTAGGCTATCTCCTATGGTCCGAGAGCAAATGGAGTGAAAGTGCCGCCCAGTTTGAGTCAGAGTTGCAAATCAATCCAAAGTTCATCAACGCCCAGATATATCTCGCTGATTCATGGGTGCGGCAGAATGAATTCGCAAAAGCTCTGGCAGTGCTGAGCCCGCTCATTCCCAGCGCACGGTCCGAAGCGCTTTTTCATCGGGACCTTGGCATCATCTATGCCAACAGCGGACGCGCAGCAGATGCCATTCGAGAATTCGCAACGTCAATTGAGGCCGATCCTGAAGACCCTGAACCGCATATCCAATTAGCCAAGCTCTACCAGACCACGAATCAGCGCAGCGCGGTGGATGGTGAACTCCAGAAAGCCAAAGGCCTGGCGTCGCGAAGCAATCCGTCTCTCGAAGAAGTACTCAGCTCTACTGAAACTCCAGTTCCCTGACGCTTGTTCGACTACTCAGGTTTCGCTCCTGTGCCTGTCGGGTAAATCTTGATCCAGTGGTTTCGCATCTTCGCATGAACCACCTGGCCTGCGGTCTGCGACACAATCACATTAGTCTCCTCGACGGGCATATGGCAGCCGATGCATTGGTTCGCAATTTGATGTCCCATCTTCTTCGCGATGGCGCAGTTTTGCCAATTATGGCAATTGAGGCACTTCAGTGAATACGACTCGAGCGATTGTCCGCTGGTATGAACATCGTGACAGGTCGAGCAACTCATCTTATCTGAAGAAAGATAGCACTTGCTCCGCTGAAGCAATCCGACCTGATTTCCGTGAACATCCGGATGCTCGGAGTCGAATGACGGAAGCGCCTTGAAGTATTCGCCAAGTGGCCGGCCCGGAATAAAAGAAAAGCTCGGTTTCAGTCCTACCCGCTGGATTCCGTTGTGGCACTCGGCACACAAATCAACCTGTCTGTCCCGCGAAAATTTCGCGGGATTCAAGATGCCGTCGATTGAAGAGTCGTTTGAGTTAGTCTTTTTCTCCATTTCAATTCGAATATGATTAGCTCCGGGCCCGTGGCAGCTTTCGCACGAGATGCCAGGCTCAAGGCTCTTCCGGTCATAACGATTCGTGTTCGGGTCAGCGGATAGTGCTCTTATATAGGTTGCGTGACACTCAAGACACGCAGGATTCACCGTTCGCGAGAAATCTGCGGTTCCATCGATATAGCCCGGGCTGTTTATCCACCGATGCCCGTCCCTCCAATAACTCACGGGCAATTCGAAAAGTCGGTCGCCCCGCCAAAAAAGATAAGTCTGACCGCGCACGCCGGAGCCCGTCACCAGGTCAATGCGTTCGGTCCTCTTATAGCTCTGTGAGCCCCAGCCGGTTTGCGCCGTCTCAAAAAAGCCAGCCGGCTTCGATTCCAAGAAGAACTGAAGTCCCGGTTCGGCGGACTGCAGTGGATCCGTAATTGTGAGCGTATTGCTGCCATTTTGGAATGAGCCGAGAACAGAAGCTGATGTCGGGAGTTGAGACGTTAAACGATGAGGTGTGTGCTCATAGTTTTGGTTTGTCTGTTTGTGGCATGAGGCACAGCTCGCGGCACCTGCATAGCCGCTTCGCCGTTCCCTCAACTCGCCTTCTTGCGCAGATTGATTTGCTGTTGCAACTTGTGCAAGACAGAGCAGAGCAAAGAGGAGAGGAGTTACGGATTTGAAGTGAATCATTTCGAGCGGCCCCACTTGACGATACTGAGTACCGCAAGAATATTTCAATGAATGATCTTAGTGTCCAGCCGCTTCCTGATTCAGGAGCGCCTTGAGACTTCGCGACAACTTCTCGATCTCTTCCGCCTTCTTGAGTACCTGGATAGAGAGGCTCTCCTTGTACGTCTTGGCCACCTCCGCCCGTAATTCGGCAGATAATTGGTAAAGTCTCTTAGTGTCGTCTTCTATCTGAGCCTGTCTCATTTCTTCAGTCGTGGTTCCAAAGGACACTTGAGGTTTTGGATCTTGTGTGGGGATCTGATTTGACCCAAGATTGGTTGAACTTAGCCCCGGTTTTAGCTCAGCAAGCTTCAGCTTCGTTTCCTGAATCTGGGCGCCCGTGGGAACGACGAAAATCATTATGGACAGCAGGGTCAGTAGGTTTACCCGGACAAGTCGCGGATTTTCGAGAATCCATGCCATGAAGATTTCCCTAAGCTTCAACGATTGAGAGTGCATGGCTGCCTGACCAAAACCCAAGCTACTGCACCTTCATTTTCTTCTGCACGCTTTGTGCAAGCTTTTCAATTTGTCCCGCTTGGGCGGCGCTCACCCTTAGCGAGGCGGGCTTCTTTCCGGAGACGATCTCCTGCTGCAACTCTTGCGCCAGCAACAGTATCTGGTTTGACTCAAGCCAGATTTCTCGTGCGCGAAGCTGGTTTTCAATCGAAACAGCTTTATGCTTCTGATCATCCGAGTTCTCGCTGTACACCTTTTCCAGGTCGGGTTGTCGCGGAGTCGGATTGGGAATTACAACATGGGGAGGCGGCGTGTTCTGGCTATGGACCGCGTTGATTCCGGCTAGAAAGGTCAAAGTGCAAAGAAGAGATTTAATTGAGCCAAAGCCACTGCGCATAAATCCTCGTCCAATCAATTGCAATCTAAACAGAGACTCGCTTTCTCGGTCCATATATTTCTTGCGCTGAAATAACAGTGCGGCATCTTTGCGCGGTTGCCTTGGACAGGCATCTTTTTATCCGGAAAGTGCCTCACCGCGGTGTTGCCTTTCGATGCAACGATCAGCCGCGACGCACGCGTAAATGTGGCAATCCAATCTCGGAGATGTGGTCAAGAATTTGGCATTTTGCAAAATCAACCGTGCAGCTGATACCCCATGAGCCTTTAGTAATAGCTAAATCTCAACAAATAGGCCATTTCCCCCGATTGGGATTCCAAATAACCCATCGGTACCGTTGAGCCTTCTTGGAACCGGTGTCACCATTCCGGCATGCGAGTCAACCTTATTACCCGACCAGCCGATCGCCCCCAATCAGGACCAGGTACGATTCCTCTCTCGCTGACAATCCGCCCAGCTTGCGGCTTACCCGGCGACTACGAGTGCCCCACCGATAGCGCGGCGCTTTTGCGCTTGCTCCGGCGGCAAACGGACCTGCCCGCTTACGTCCTACAGAATTTTGAAAAAGATCTCTACACTCCCTTGGGTGCTCGCCTTCTGGGCGTGAACTTGAGCGACAGTGTATTGACCGATATCGGCTATTTCATCGACTAGTCAGCCGATCGCCGGTTGTTCTCCTCGCTAAGTTCGCCTCGAGCAGACGCGCCTGCCGTTTACGGTTTACGCTGAACGTCAGGGAGCAATGCGTGCCAAGAGTCCAGCCAGCGCTCGAACTGACCCATGTAACCGAGTGGTTAAACGGGACCGATCGCCGAATTGAAGACCATCTGGCGGTCGAAGAGCCGCTCGAGATCCGTATCGACGGAAAACCTCTGACCGTCACGATGCGCACTCCGGGGCACGACGAGGAACTGGCCGCTGGCTTCTTCTGGACCGAAGGCCTGATCGAATCGCCCGGCCAGATCGTCGAAGTTCGCAAAATCTCGGTGAAAAACGCGGCGCGTGACAACATCGTCAGCGTTGAACTAGGCGACCACTCGTTCGATCCTGAACTCCTGCAACGCAATTTCTTTGCAGCCTCCAGTTGCGGTATTTGCGGAAAAGCATCTATTGCCGCGATTCGCGTACGCGGTCTGACTCATCCGAACGCCGACTTCCGCATTGACCCTGAACTGCTTTGCGCACTTCCCGCGCTACTGCGAGACCAGCAACAACTCTTCGGACGAACCGGAGGACTGCATGCGGCAGCCCTTTTCGACAGCGCCGGAAAGCTTCTCGTCATTCGAGAAGACATCGGACGCCACAACGCGGTTGATAAAGTCATAGGCTGGTCGCTGGTGAAAGGACTTCTCCCGCTATCGGATTGCGCCATGATGGTCAGTGGCCGCGGTGGATTCGAGATTGTTCAGAAGGCTCTTGCCGCCGGTGTTCCGCTTCTGGCTTCCGTCTCTGCTCCATCCAGTCTCGCAGTTAAATTAGCGCGTGAAATGAGCTTGACGCTTGTCGGATTTCTTCGCGATCGTCGCTTTGTGATTTATTCCAATCCTGAGCGGTGCCGCTCCTGATCGAGTGGGAATTGCTCCTCGTTTTGACTCGCTTCGTTTGCTGCCTATGGAACGATGCGAAACTCTGCATGCTCCGCTGCCTCAGAACTTCCACCCACCCACACCGTATAGTCTGTCTGCTCGATCACCGCACGTCCGGTGTTGTCATAGAACGATAGTTCCGGAAATCCCAGCTTGAATGAGACCTGTTTGGATTCCCCCGGCTTGAGCGTTACGCGCTCAAATCCTTCGAGGCTTCGCACCGGCTGCTCGAGACTTGCGCCAAGGTTGCGGACGTAACACTGCACCACTTCGGTTCCCTCGCGATTACCTGTATTACGCACCGTCGCCGTCACCGTCATTAGGTTGCGTGCATCGTTATGGTTGGCCTCGTCAAATGGAATCGCATTCCGCGATACCGTAACGCCTTGATAAGCAAATTGCGTGTAGCTAAGCCCGTATCCAAACGGAAACAAAGCAGCATTCGGAACATCGATGTAGCGAGAGAAAAAACGCGAATCGAAGTTCGGCGCCTTTGTTAGATCAAGCCCAATCGGCGGTCGTCCCGTTGGAAAGTGGTTATAGTACAGCGGCTCCTGTCCAACTGCACGCGGAAAACTCATCGGCAGTTTTCCACTCGGCGCAACATCCCCATAAAGCAAATCGACAATCGCTGAGCCCGCTTCGGTTCCCGGGAACCACGTTTCCATCAGCGCGGGTACATGTTGTGCGGCCCAAGTCAACGCCAGCGGACGTCCCGAAAAAACCAGCAGTACAACCGGGCGGCCGGTTGCGGCAACGGCCTCAAGCAGCTTTTCCTGATTGCCCGGCAGATCCAAGTGCGCGCGTGATCCTGCTTCGCCGCTCATCTCGCTCGATTCGCCCAGCGCCAGCACCGCAACGTCAGCCTGTTTTGCAGCATCAACGGCTTCCGCGAACCCCGTCTCGGAATCGCCCAGAATCTCGGTGCCCTTCGCATACACCACGGTAGCGCCGTTCTTCTTCGCCCGTGCCTCTAAGGCATCCTTTACCGTCACGACATCAGGATCTCGACGGTCTCCTCCCCACGAACCCGTCATCTCACCGCTGTTATCCGCTAGCGGTCCGATGAGCGCGATCTTCTTGATGCTCTCTGACAACGGCAACAGAGGCCGTTCACTTGGCGACGAATCATTCTTGAGTAGCACAATCGCTTCTTCGGCGGCCTTCCTGACCAGAGGCCGGTGTTCCGCCACCGCAGTCGTCACCTCGGGGCCCTCTGCGTAAGGATGCTCAAACAGTCCCAGAGCAAACTTTACCCGGAGTACGCGACGTACAGCTTCATCGATCACGCTCATGGGGACTTTGCCTGACTTCACCAGTGCAGGCAGTTCTGCGTCGTAGTAATGCGACATCATATCGACGTCCACCCCGGCTGTGATTGCTTTGCGCGCTGCAGTCGCAGCATCCAGTGCGATACCGTGATTCCGCAGTTCCATCACCGCCGTGTAGTCGCTCACCACGAACCCGTCAAATCCCCAGCGGTCGCGCAGAACGTCCTGCAACAGATACCGGTTCGCCGACGCTGGAACGCCATTCAGAGGATTGAACGCGCTCATGATGGTAGCTGCGCCCGCTTCCACTGCGGCTTTGTAAGGTGGCAGATAATCCTGCTGAAGACGGCTTTCCGACATGTCTGTCGTGTTGTACTCGCGGCCTGCCTCAGCCGCACCGTACGCTGCAAAATGTTTTACCGAAGCCGCAACGCTCGTCGGCAGCGAAAGATCGTCTCCCTGGTACCCGCGAATGTACGCGCGCGCCATTGCCGCTCCCAGGTAG
The DNA here is from genome assembly GCF_039994875.1 of Telmatobacter sp. DSM 110680. Taxonomy (GTDB): domain Bacteria; phylum Acidobacteriota; class Terriglobia; order Terriglobales; family Acidobacteriaceae; genus Telmatobacter. Next base: position 5,932,178 of record NZ_CP121196.1, read on the forward strand.
GCATCCTCGCCTGCACCTTCCTGCGTCCTTCCCCATCGCGGATCGCGCGAAATATCCACCATCGGCGAATAAAACCAGTCGACGCCGCCAGTCCTTGCCTCCGTTGCTGAAATGTGACCGAGCGCGGTCACCAGGCCAGGATCAAACGTCGCTGCCAGCCCCAGCGGGATCGGATAGACCGTCTTGTATCCGTGGATAATGTCGGCCCCGAACATTAGCGGAATATGAAGCCTGCTCTTTTCGACCGCTGCGTGCTGCAGAGCATTGGTGCGCGCTTGACCCACCGTGTTTAGCATTGATCCCAGCCGCCCCGTCGACACCAGTTGCATGGCATCGACCTTGTCCTTCGCCACTGGATTCTTGCCCGGAGCTGCCGCCGCCTCCGCCGCCGTCTGCGCCTCACCGTCGTAGCCACTGTCGCTGTACTGCACCAGTTGCCCCAGCTTTTCTTCGAGCGTCATCTGCTTCAGCAAGACTTCCACGCGCTTCTCAATTGCCGGCGAAGCAAGTTGCGCATTCGAAGGAGCATGGCGCGATGAGCCGTTTCGCATCTGGCCAAACAGAACAGGCATCGCGACTGCGCTTGAAAATAGCAATGCCGCCATCGTCACGGCTGAAGTTGCGCAAACTCTCTTCATCATCGTTCCCATCGATACTCGATTTTTCATCTTGCTCTCCAGTTTCTGTGCAGCCACGCGCTCATTTCCTGCTTGCAACTTCAATCAATGCCATTCCGTTTACAGGCAGAACAAGATCTAGCTCGCCACGCTTGAGTTCCGCTTTCTCAGGCGCCGGCAAGGCGGACGCCTGGTTCAACTCGGCAACCTGTTTCAGCGTCGGATAACGCGGACTCCCCATCGACTTGTACAGCGTCATTGGATTGCCGTGCAATTCATCCACGCGTTGAATCGATACAGTCGCATTCGCCGAGATTCCCTTGAAATTCAAATGAATCGTCAGCGGAGATCCTTGTGCCAGCTTGTCCATGTCCACCAGATTCCATACCGCCAGTACCAGCGTCCCGTCTTCTCGGCGCGTCACCAATACATTGTCTGCAGCATTCTCAAGCCGCATATCTCCGAGTTGATGGAGAAGTGCAAAATCGTAGAAGCTTGGTTTCTTGATTCGTCCTGGAGCAATCAAGCCGAACCCTCCGTCGAAGGGCATCGTCTTCACTCCGCCTTCTTCAAAGACGTCGTCGAACGTCCAGTACGACATCATGTTCACGTGCCCGTCACACTGGCGGATATCACGCGCCAGCGCCGGCCCCACATACCAGTTATCGCGCGCGTTCAACTTGTCGTACGAGGGCACATTCCATTCCGTCCACATCAGCGGCAGCGAGGGAAACGCCGACGCCTTGATCTCACCATCTACTTTCGCAATTGCCCGGCAGACACGGTCGTGCATCGGAATCTCTTCATGCGAGCCGAACATATCTTCGACCGAATCGTCGGCATACCCATGCGTGGAAACAAAGTCCACAGGGACTTGCTGCTCTTTGACGTGACTTAAGAATTCCGGAACCCAGTGGGCGGCTGCTGTTGCTGGTCCACCCACGCGAATCCGTGAGTTCACGGCCTTAAGTGCTCGCGCTGTGTGATCATAAAGTTCGAAATAGGTGGCCTGCTTCGGGTCGCCCGCCCAGAAATCGATGTTGGGCTCGTTCCACACCTCGAAGTACCATTGCGACACTTCGTCGATGCCGTAACGTTCGACCAGATGCTCAGCGAACGCGCGCATCAGCGCGTCCCATTTGCCATAATCCTTGGGCGGCGAAACACTTTGCTTGTACCAGAAAGGATGAATCGCTTCCTTTGCAGCCAGCTTCCGCGGCATGAAGCTGATCTCGACGAACGGCCTTACTTTTCGCTCCAGCAGCCCATCATAAATCTGATCCACATACGTGAAGTTGTATACCAGGCTGCCCTTGTCATCCTCGTCGTAGACGCCGACCTCGTCATGCAGAATCGCGTGGAAGCGCACATAGCGCATCCCCACCTGATCGTGCACATCTGTCAGATCTTTGCGATAGTTGTCGCGCAGGGCGAGTATGGCGCGCCCCGATCCAAACGTCTCCTCCCAGAAATGCGGGAATGGATGCGCAGCCGACTTGGCATCGACCGTCACCGACACTGGAGACTGTGCGAATGCAATCGTGGCAATCATCAAACCAACAAAAACAGGCAGCGTTTGAATCTTCATCGCGCGTTCTCTCTCTTTCGATCTGGGTTTCCGCGATCTGCCGTTCTATAACAGTAGTGGGGACTCTGTGATCGAGTTGGCCGGTTGCCGCTCGCTCGCTGCAAGCATGTAGACTTCATCGTCACCACGCAGTCCCGCACGCTCTCATGGCCTTCAATCAAATCCCGTGTGTTGAACGTCGCGGCTTTCTCAAAGCCCTTGGCCTCGTCACCGCATCTGCACTTGCGCCGCGTCGCATGTTGCCTTTTCCCGCGCAAGCCGGCGCGACTCCACTCTCTGCGGGTATTCGTTTCGAGGAAATCGCCAAACAGTCCGGACTCAACTTTGTCACCCGAAATTGTGCGACACCCAACAAGAACCAGCCGGAAACGATGGTCGCCGGCATAGCCTTGTTCGACTACGATAACGATGGTTTTCTCGACATCTATTGTGTCAACGGCGCTGAAATCCCCTCTCTCGAAAAAACCTCGCCAGCTTACTGGAACAGACTCTTCCGGAACAATCATGACGGTACGTTCACCGACGTGACAGAGAAGGCTGGCGTTGCTGGAGCCGGCTACGGGATGGGCGTGGCCATCGGCGACTTCAACAACGATGGCAACGCCGACATCTTCGTAGCCAACGTCACCGGCAACCAACTCTTCCGCAATAATGGGAACGGTACGTTCACTGATGTCACCGCTAAAGCAGGTGTCGCAGGCGCACACGCCCATGGAAAGAAGATGTGGTCTGTCGGCGCGGGTTGGTTCGACTACAACAACGACGGCCTGCTCGATCTTTTCGTTGTCAACTATTGCCATTGGGAGGTCAACAAGGATCCCTACTGCGCGCTCAAAGAAGGCCTGCGCGCCTATTGTCATCCCAATCTCTACCTGCCCCTGCATAACACTCTCTATCGCAACAACGGCGATGGCACGTTCACTGACGTCTCGCATGAAACCGGCATCGACGCCTTCTATGGCAAGGGCATGGGCGTCTCGTTTGCAGATTTCGACGGCGACGGCTTTCTCGATGCCTTTGTCACCAACGACACCATGCCCAACTTCCTCTTCCGCAACATTGGCGGAAAGAAGTTCGAAGAGATCGCCGTCGCTGCAGGTGTTGCTTATTCGCCCGACGGCGATGCTCTCTCCGGCATGGGCTCCGACTTCCGCGACATCAACAACGACGGGCTGCCCGACATCTGGCATGACGCAGTCGAGCACGAAGGTTTCCCGCTCTACATCAACCAGGGCGGCGGCATCTTCATTGACGCCAACAACACCAGCGGCCTTGGTCAACTCACCAACCGCATGACTGGCTGGAGCAACGGAGTTTACGACTTCGACAACGACGGATGGAAAGACCTCTTCGTCGCGCGTGCCAATGTGATGGACAACATCCAGCAGGCCATCCCCGCTGAGGCCTACCCTGAGCCCAACTCCGTCTTCCGTAATCTCGGCAACGGCAAGTTCCAGGACGTCAGTTCCAGCGCCGGATCCAGCTTCCAGATCCCCGGTGCACATCGCGGCGCAGCCTTCGGTGACATCTTCAATACCGGTCACATCGATGTCGTTGTTAGTAGTCTCAACGAGCCCATCAAACTTTTCCGCAATATTGGCGCCGCCGGTCAGCACTGGCTTCTCCTGCATCTTGTCGGCACGCGTAGCAACCGCATGGGCCTTGGTGCGCAAATCAAGATCACTACTCCCGATGGCCGCTCGCAATGGAACGAGGCCACGACCGCCGTCGGCTACGCGTGTTCGAGCGACCCGCGCGTTCACTTTGGCCTGGGCTCCAGCACCGCCGTCAAAGAAATTCAGATCACCTGGCCCAGCCGCGCCGTGCAACGCCTCACCAATATCCCTGCAGATCAAATTCTCACGATCGAAGAGCCGAAGTCTTAGCGTTTCCATCACTGCTTCGTTCTCGCGTTCATCGCGTCGGTAATCTCCACAGCGCCTTCGGCCTTCGCTTGTTCCGCCTGCTTCTTGCGCGCAAATTCGACCCGTGCCTGCGCCGCGTCCTGCAACCTGCCCACGTGCGCATACGCGGTTGCGAGCGAGAGGTCAATTCTTCCCTCTTGCGGAAACGCTTTGCGCGCTGTCTCCAATTCCGGAACCGCTCGTTCGTACGCACCGGTATCAAGCAGCAGAAGCCCCAGAAGATAATGTCCTAGGGGTAACTTCGGATCCAGTTGAACCGCTTCTTCGGCGTACTTCAGCCCCGCTGCTGAATCCACCTTGTACTCCGCGACCGCGATGTGCAGGCGCGGCAGCACACTCTTAGGCTGCTCCGCGATCTCCGCCTCGAATTCTTTGATCGCTCCTGGAATGTCGCGCGCGTCAACAAGCGCGCATCCGTAGGCATAGTGAACCAGCGGAAAATGGGGTGCACGCGCGATCACCTGATCGAATTCCGTCTTCGCCGTTTCATATTCCTTTGCCGCATTCAGGCACGCGCCCCGCCCTGCGTGCTGCACGACCTCTCCGGCTTCTGTGCTCGGGTCGGGAGCCGCCACGTCGCGCATGCGCAGAGCGACCATGCCAAAGGTTCCCGCCAGTTCGCTACTGCGCACGCCATTCAGACACAACGACGTCAGGGCCGCTTTGGCGGCCTCAAACTGGCCAGCTCGCTGAAGCAGTATTCCATCGTGATAAACCACCACGTCGCGCAACTGTTTATCCTCGAGGACGCCCAGCGATTTGCTTGCCTCGATATCCTTCAATGCCTGCTCGGACTTGCCTAGTTCGAATTCGCACAGCCCGAGCATCGCGCGCGCCGTTCCCTGTTTTGGATCAAGAGCCACTACTTTGCCGAACGCCAACTGCGCTTCGAGATACCTGTCGCTGTCGTAGTGAAGTGTTCCCAGCGACCACCATCCCTCGGTCCACTTTGGATTCAGCGTCAGCGCCCTGCGATATAGCTTTACCGCATCATCCAGCCGTCCGGCGTCGCGTGCTTCATCGGCGCTCTTGGATAGCGATTCAAATGTCTTCGTTTCTGTGGTGGAATGTGTCGCAGCGGAACTTCGAGATTGTGCCTGGGATGGTCGGCTCACGAGTGCAAAATTCATCGTTATTAGTAGTGTTGCCGCTGCACCAATTGCCCGCGCTGCACGAGCTGAACCTGATCCCCGCATCTAACCTCGAAACCCCTTTTGACCGAATACATTTTGGTTTAAAGGCGAAATAAAGAGCCGTCGCCGAGCGTCTGCGACTACGGCGCTTCGCCGACGGCTAAAAATTATGCATTCTCCCCGCTCCGTAGAGCGGGGAGAAATGGTTGGCCAGTTAGAACTTGAAGTGGAATTCGCCTTCAATCGTACGCGAACCCAACGCAGAAGTTGCGCGTCCGAAGCCAGAGTCGGTGACATTGCTGTCGACGTTTGCCAAGTTCAGCTTGTTGAAAAGGTTAAAGACGTTGGCGCGGATCTCAAGCCTCGCTCCCTCGCCCAGAACCTTCATCGAGGGCAACCCGAATGCCTTGGTTGCTGCCAGGTCCAGATCCGAGTAACGCGGACCAATGAAAGCGTTGCGGCCGATGCCCGGGGTACCAGGAAGTGGGCCCGGAGTAGGAGCAACCTGGTTATTGCTCCAAGACATTCCATCTACCTCAGCCGGCTTTGTAAAGTAAGCCGCGCCGCCCTTAGAGAAATTTTCTCCTGGAACTCCCGAGACGGTCTTGAACGAATCTGTCTCCTGGCTGTGGCCTCCTCCTCCCAGATATGAAGAGGGACGCAGATTTCCGGTTCCTCCATTGCCGCAACTCGAATTGAAGACCGCGTTGCAACCAAGCCCGCTGAAATTTGGATTCCACGGGAAACCAGAGTGGAAATTGAAGATCGGACTGAATGTCCAGCCTCCAGCTACCTTCTCCGCCCAGGCGTTTCCGTGGAAGAGGACTGGAGTCCAAAGGCCGAACATCTTGATCATGTTGCGCGAGTCAAAGTCTGATGAACCCCAGTTGAAGCCAGGCAAATACTCATAATCTGACGTTGAATAGGGTCCGGAGCCATTGTCCAGCGAGTGCGCCCAGCGGTACTGCACATCAGCTTCAAAGGTATGCGAAAGCTGGTGCCGCACCTCGGCGAGCATTGAGTTGAAGTTCGATGTGCCTGTGTCTTCGTACCAGTCAATTCCATTAACAATGGGGTTGAAGGCCATCTGGCCGGCGATGATCTGCGAGGCGTACTTGTCATAGAGGTTGTATTGCAATGGTAAGTGGCGACCCGTGCTGCCAGAGTATCCCAGTGTTGCTACCCAGTCATGGCCCAGGTCGTATTGAGCTTCCAGCGAATAGCGGAGGACACGGCTGGTGGGTAGCTTGTTGTCTACACCGGTGATGCCGATGAGGCCGTTGGTAGGCAGATTGGCGGAGTTGAAGGTCGAAATCAGCGCTGGATTGGCCGGCAAGGCTCCGTATTGATAGATGTTGGAAGCTGTACCATAGACAATCTGGCCGTCCGTCAGCGTATTGCTGTTGGTGGCAAAAGGCGGATCGAAGCGCGTATTGGTGGTAATTGCCTCTTCGAGCCCGTTGAAACTGAGACCCACACCGCCGCGCAACACTAGCTTCCCGTTATCGTGCGCCGGACTCCACGCAAACCCGATCTGGGGTCCGAAGTTGCCCTTCTGCGCATCCACCTGCGGCTGCTTGAGAACGATGGCGAGGTTCGTGAAGGTGTTCGCGCCAGTCCCGAGGTTCAACCGTGGATTATTGCCATTCTTCTCCGTCATGCCCGCAAAATATTCCCAGCGGATGCCCAGGTTGACAGTCAGATTTGGCTTAACCTTCCAGTCGTCCTGCACAAAGAAGGCTGGAATGTACTGCCGGTCATCTTTGCGCGAATCGGTTGGCACACCGGTCAGCGGATTGGCGCCGTTGATCGACTCCGTCTGCGGTGCATCGTTTAGAAAATCCCAGTAGTTGTTGAAGTAGTAGTTGGCGCTTGCCGCCCACGTCGCGGAGTCAAGATAAGCGAGGCGCGTATACTGACCGCCAAACTTCAGGTTGTGGCTCTTGTAAACCTTGGTCAGCACATCCTTGAAATTCAGAGTCCACTGGTCAAAGATGCTTCCGATGCTGGGGCCAAACGATGCCGGATTGATAGATGCGAACGAGTTATTGCCGTTTTGCAGGTAGATGTTGTCGTATGGCAGCCCCAGCGGTGCTTGAGGGTTGTCCTTTAACTCGTTCCACTTCCAGCCTGCCATGTCGGCGCGTGCTTCGTTCAGCATCGTACCGGAAAAGGTGTGATTGAAGAGCAGACCCGCCGAGTAGTTCTTGGCGTTGTGGTGGAAAATATTCTGCGGCCGGTCAGTGAAGCTGACGTTGTTGACCGGAACATAGTAGAGATTCGCGGCAATCAGGTTGTTCGCAGACAACTGATAATCCACGCGGCCGTTGTACTGTGTGTTGACGTTGTTGTTCGGTCCTTCTGTTTGTACAAAGAACATGTCGGCATTGCCATCCATGTTGTCCGCATAAAGGCCGTCCCCATTGCCACCCAGGCCGGGTGTGAAGATCTTGTTCCCTCCAACGACTTGCGGTGGCGCATAAGAGGGATCGTGCTTGCCAACCCCGATGGTTAATGGCTTACCAAGGTCCAGACCTTGTCCCTGGATCCAGTTGCAATTCACTCCCTGAATCAGCCCGACGGAGGCACAATCATGACCATCCGCAGCTCCCTCGAGGATCGCTTTGTACTGTACGCCTACACCTTTGACAGTCAGGAATTTGTTAGCAATCGTGCCGGATGTAGACGCTCCATCCAGGCTCGCCGTCTCGTACCAGCCCGAATTGATGTTTGTTCCATTGTTGCGGATCGTGTCATAACCAAAAAACCCGAAAAGATGGTTATGGATGATTGGTCCGCCGACCGTTCCGCCGTACTCATTGAACTTGGCCTCATCGCGCTGCTGCGCCGTGGCGCCATTGGGATTCCAGCGTTGATATGCGTTCAGGCCCGGACGATCCAATTTAAAAAGAGCAGTGCCGTGGTATTGGTTCGTGCCGTTCTGCGAGATGATCTGAATTTGCGCGCCGCTGAAGCGTCCGTACTCAGCATCATAGGGATTGGTGACGACCTTCATTTCTTTGATGGTGTCTGGGTTTGGCGTAACGACTGCTGCAGATCCCCAGGTCACGCTGGTCGATTGCACGCCGTCGATCATGATTCCGTTGGTGTCGTTCCTTCCGCCGTTACCAAACACTTGCGGTTTGTTCTCGGTCATGTAAGGGCCCGTGCTTGACCCCGCGCTGCCATCGCCCTGGTTGCCGGGCAGAGATTGAGTTCCGCCACCGCCGTTCTGCGAACTGTCGCCAAACATGCCTGGAGCCAACTGGGCCAGTTGCAGCGGATCACGGCCAAAGTCCGGCATCTTCGCAAAGTCTTCCTGGCTTATCGTGCCGCCCACATCACCGGTCTCAGTATCAATAGCCGCCGCGTCTGCGGCGTTCACTGTCACCGTCTCTGACTTGCCACCAATCTCCAACACGACGTTCAGCGCGTTTGCCTGTTCGGAAATTACGTGGACTCCGTCCAGAACTTTGGTCTTGAACCCATCACGCGTTACTTCCAGTTTGTACGTGCTCGGAGCGAGTGCGTTGAAATTGAAGTTGCCTTCTCCATCACTCGTTGTACTCACTACGTGGTTGGTCTCTTTGTCGGTAAGCGAGAGTTGCGCTCCCGGAACCATCGCTCCCTGTGAGTCTGCAACCGTTCCCTGAAGACTCGCTCGGTATTGGGCATGAACGGGCAGAACGTACAAGGCAAAAAGCACAACTGCGATTTGCCACCACCCGCTCCTTGCATGAACGCGACCGCCGGATTCTCTCCGGGGTTGCATAGAGCTATTTACGGCATTTTTCGGCATCACGATCTCCTGAAAGTCGGTTACAAAGGGAACTCTTATTTCGAATCGGGCGCTTGCGCAAACGATTGCGCAACGGAATAAATAGGTATCACCGTCTCTATATCACTGTCAATAATGAAGTTTACTTGTGATCAGGATCACCAAAAATCGACTCCTCTCCAAGCGTCGCCCGCCCTCTACTAATTCGTTTTTGCATTGCCTATGCCTCCCTAGAAACCTGCCCGGATCTCGATGCCGCCCGACCCACCCCGAATCGTCCCCGCCGATGAGGTGCAAGGCTTCGCGTGTATGCTGGTCGGCGGGATTGGCAACCGGCAATCTTCTTGGGAGCACACTGTCTTGAAACCTGCAATCTCGCCTTCGTCGCACAATTTTTTTGTCGGCAAACTCACGATTTCTGTATCTCTTCTTTTCCTTTTCGCGACAGTGGCGTTGGCGCAGTCCTTCGCCCGACGAGTTCCCATTTCCCTGCGTCCCGATGACGTTCTTCCCACCGGAAACCAGTGGATCTCTCTGCCCGACATACGGGCTGATAATGGCTCGCTCAGCACCTTCAACGTCCTCTCCATGCGCCACCGCGGGCTGCTCCAGATCAGCGGCGAGCACAGTGGCCCTGTCCTTCAGCCTTACTTCACTGCCGATGGCAAGCCTCTCGAATTTCACAAACCTTCCTGGGAACTCATCGCCTACTGGATCCCCACCGCCCATCTGGCCGTCGACGGTCTCGAAGCGACGCTGACGTATTGCGCTCCTCCCGAATCGCGCGCAGCGTTTCTGCGCATGACGCTGACTAATCACCGCACCGCTCCAGTTGAAGTCTCACTCGGTGTGAAAGCATCATTCGGTTCCATTGAACGCGTCACCTACGTGCCCGTGGAACTGCGCGGCGAGCGCACGGTTGGCGTTGCCCCCTGGGTGGATCCGGCGGAAGTCTTCAGTTACATCACCACAGACACCGATTTTGCATGGACCCTCCTTCATCCTGGATCGAAGGCCAGCATCACCACTCCGCCAACCACCGCGACACCCGCAGTCAACGCCAGCCAAACCAAAACACTTGCGCCTGGCGAATCGGTCGAATCCATCTTTGTGCTCGCCGCCGGGATTGAGGAATTCAGCGCTGCGCACAATGCTCGGGCTCTGCGCGAGCAGATTGACCGCAACGGCGCTGAAGCGATGATTCAGCAGACCGCAGCCTGGCTGCTGAAACGCACGCGCAGCTCAAATCAAGCGGACCTCGATCTGCTGATGAACCGCAACTTTCTTTTCACCGAGCTTTACGCGTGGGGCCGCACCATCGACACAGAGCAACTCGTTGGTGTCACCTCACGCAGCCCGCGCTACTACGTCTCCGCCGCGTACTGGGATCGTGATGCCATGCTGTGGAGCTTCCCTGCACTGCTCGACATCGATCCTCCCATGGCACGCGAAGCGCTCGAATACGCGCTCACCACACAGCTCCGCAACACCGGCACGCACAGCCGCTTCATCGACGGCATCGTCCTCGAAGATGGCTTTCAACTCGACGAGGCCGCCGCCCCCCTCCTCGCTCTCGCCGCGTACGAAAAGCGCACCAACGATACAGCGTTTCTTTCCGCGCACAGCGCCGCGCTCGCTACGCTGAGCGATCGCCTTCAAAGCCGGTTCGATCCCGCCACTGGCCTTTATTCTTCTTTGCAGGACTCGCAGGACGAATTCCAGAAGCTGCCTTTCATCACATACGACAATGTCCTGGTATGGCGCGCACTCACCGATCTTGCGGATCTCGAAAAGCGCTTGAACAACTCCAGCGAATCGCAAGAAATGACTGCGCGTGCCACTTCTTTGCACGCAGCGATTCTTTCTCACTGCGTCTCAACCACAGCGCCAAACTCCGCAGGTCCTATCTTCGCCACTGCCACCGACGGCAAGAATTATGTCTTCACTGAAATTCCGCCCGGCTCTCTTTTCAAACTGCCGGCTCTTGGCTTCGTTCCTGAATCCAATCCAACCTTTACGCGCACCTATCAATGGCTGCACTCGAAGAATTATCAGTATTCCTACTTCGATCAGCCGTATGGACTGCCTGGAAGTTACCGCGTTCCCTTCACAACCGCATGGAGCATCGCCGATAATCTGCTTCTCACTGCAGGTCGCGATCAATCCCTCAAGATTCTCCTGGCCAGTAACTGGGATGGCGGCATCATCACCGAAGGCGTCGACCCCACCACCGCACGCATGGATCAAGCGGGCCGCGCCTTTGCTACCGCCGCCGGTTACGTTGCCCACGCCATCTGCCAGGTTTCCTGCACAGACAATCGCAAGTGATCAGGAGATGAAGCTCTGTTCCCATTTCTCCCTACCAACGTGGATCGAGGAAACACAATGAACAAGTTCACCATTCGCCCATCACGCAAAACTCGCTTCGTTCCGCTTCTCTCTTGCATCGCGGCCGCAATCCTTGTCATGCCTCCCATGCACGTTGGCGCGCAATCCGACTACTACCGCCATGTCATCTTCGATAACAGCCTCAACAAGGACGGATACTATTTCAGCCACGCCCAGGCCAATGGTCCAAGCTTCGTTGAGCAGCAGGACGGCCGGCTCCCCGTCGACGCAAAAACTTTCCGCACGCCTCCCAACGCGATTCGCATTCAATGGCAATCCGCGCCGGCAGGCGGATGGAACGCGGAAATCTCGGTACTCGATTTCCGCAACCGGCGCCCCGGCCTCGACGGTCATAACCTCTACTTTTCCATCTACACGCCGCAACCCATAGCGGCTGCTGACATGCCCCTGCTCGTTCTCTCCACTTCCAGCGAAGGTCTGCAGGTTGCCGAATTTCCAGCCAGCTTCAGCACTCCTCTCAACCTCGGCAAGTACACGGGCGACATTCCCGCCTCTCGCTGGATCGAAGTCCGCATCCCGCTCGCCGACATTCAATCCGCATCCATTTACAACTTCCGCCCGGAATATACGCAGAGCCTCATCTTCTATCAGAACCGGGCTGACAACATCCGTCATACTCTCATCGTCGATGAGATCCGCGTAGCCGACGCGTCCGCCACGCACAGCTCTTTTTCCGCTCCTAAAAATCTCCGCGCGACCGGTTACGACCGTCACGTCGAGCTTGAATGGACCGCGCCCGACTCCGTTGGTCTCGCCCGTTATGTGATCTACCGCTCCGAAGACGGCAACAAATTCACTCCGATCGGTACGCAGATCCCCGGCATTCACCGCTACGAAGACTTCCTCGGCAAGTCGGGCGTGAATGCCCGTTATAAAGTCGCTGCCGCCGATTGGGCCTATCACGAATCCCCGCAATCGAACGAGGCTGCCGCCGCCACCCGCGAACTCAGTGACGACGAAATGCTCACCATGATGCAGCAGGCCTGCTTTCACTACTACTGGGAGGGCGCCGATCCCCACTCCGGCATGACCCGGGAAAATATTCCCGGCGATGAACGCATCGTCGCTACAGGAGCCAGCGGCATGGGCATCATGTCGCTGATCGTCGGCGTAGATCGCAAATTCATCACGCGTGCCGAAGGCGTGGAGCGCCTCACTAAAATCGTCGACTTCCTCGAACACGCGCAACGCTATCACGGTGTCTGGTCGCATTACATGAATGGCGCTACCGGCAAGACCATGCCTGTCTTCGGTATGTACGACAACGGCGGGGACCTCGTCGAAACTTCGTTCCTTATGCAGGGCCTTCTCGCTGCGCGCCAGTATTTCCACGGATCAGATTCAGGCGAACAATCTCTGTACCGCCGCATCACCGGCCTGTGGGAGACCGTCGAGTGGGACTGGCATCGCGACAAGCCAGACAGCGACTTCCTTTATTGGCACTGGTCTCCGCAGTGGGCTTTTCAGATTCATCATCCACTTATCGGCTTCAACGAAACGATGATGACTTATCTGCTCGCCATCGCTTCTCCCACGCATGGCGTGCCTGCTTCCATGTACTACTCGGGCTGGTCTTCGCAGGCAGTGATGGCGCAACAATATCGCCAGGGATGGTCTGGCAGCACCGACGGCAACCACTACGGTAACGGCCATACGTATTACGGCATCAAGCTCGATGTCGGAGTCGGTCCCGGCGGCCCGCTCTTCTTTACGCACTACTCGTTCATGGGCCTCGACCCGCACAGTTTCCACGATCGCTTCACTACGTCGTACTTTGAAAACAATCGCAACATCGCTCGCATCAACCGCGCCTACTCAATCGCGAATCCCAAGCATTACGCAGGCTACGGACCTGATGCCTGGGGACTTACCGCCAGCGATGGTCCGCACGGTTACGCTGCTCAGGCGCCAGACGAGGCAGACGACATCGGCAATATCACGCCCACCGGAGCGCTCGCATCGTTCCCTTACACGCCCGAGGATTCCATGGCCGCACTAAAGCATTACTATCGCGATTACGGCGATACGATGTGGGGCGTTTACGGCTTGCGCGATGCCATCAATCCCAGTGCTAACTGGATCTCGCCCATTTACATGGGATTGAATCAGGCGCCCATCGTGGTCATGATCGAGAACTACCGCACCGGGCTTGTCTGGAAGAATTTCATGGCCAATCCAGAGATCACTACGATGTTGAAAAACCTCAACGCCGCAACGGCAGAGCAACCTCATCTGTGAGGGAAATACAGACTGTACGGTCGCCCGATAAGGTCCGCGTCTTAGAATCGATGCGGGACTCGCTCAGGGTCCGGAGATAACTCGTGCAGGATTTTCGTCGGGACTTTTTGAAGATGGCCGGACTCACTATGGCCGGCAGCGCTACCACGCTTCTCAACCCTTCGCGCGCAACGTCGCAGTCCCAACCAGCCGCGTCCCTGGCCACATCGGCGAAGCCTGTGTACTTCGATGTGCGCGCCTACGGAGCAAAAGGTGACGGCGTCTCCATCGACACGCCCGCCATTAACGGCGCTATTGATGCTGCTTCTAACACCGGTGGCGGCACCGTCATCTTCCCCGCCGGCGTCTACGCTTGCTACTCCATCCATCTCAAGAGCAACGTCGCGCTCTTTCTCCAACAGGGCGCCACCATCCTCGCCGCTCCCACTCCATACGACGGAACAACGGCCGGCGGTTACGATTCGGCCGAGCCACAAGGTTCGTGGGAGCCTTACCAGGACTACGGCCACAATCACTGGCACAATAGTCTTCTCTGGGGCGAAAACATCCACAACTTCGGCATCTTCGGCCCGGGCCTCATCTGGGGCAAAGGTCTGAGCCGCGGTCACGACGAAAAAGTTCTCCCCAACACCACGGCGCCCGGTGTAGGCAACAAAGCCATCGCGCTCAAGAACTGCCGCAACGTCATTCTCTCCGACTTCTCCATATTGCAAGGCGGATGGTTCGGCATTCTTGCCACCGGTGTGGACAACTTCACCATCGACAACCTCAAGATCGACACCAACCGCGACGGAATCGACATCGACTGCTGCCGCAACGTCCGCGTCTCCAACTGCACCGTCAACTCACCGTGGGACGACGGTATCTGCCCTAAGAGTTCCTATGCCCTCGGCTATGCGCGCGCGACAGAAAATCTGACCATCACCAACTGCTACGTCACAGGTGTCTACGAACTCGGTTCCGTCCTCGACGGCACTTGGAAGAAGATGGAGATGCCGAAAGGCCGTTGGGGAACCGGCCGCATTAAACTTGGCACTGAAACCAACGGTGGATTCAAGAACATCACCATCTCCAACTGTGTCTTTGAAAGCTGTCGCGGCTTCGCGCTTGAGTCCGTCGATGGCGCTGTTGTGGAAGACATCACTTTCTCCAACGTAACGATGCGTGACGTCAACGCGCCCTTCTTCCTCCGTCTTGGCGCACGCCTCCGCGGACCCAAGCCTCAAACCGTAGTCGGATCCATGAAGCGCATCGTGCTCAGCAACCTTGTCAGTTCAGGCGCCGCACAACTGCCCTCGATCATCGCTGGAGTTTCCGATCACCCTATCGAAGACCTGAAGATCAGCGACGTTTATCTACACCAGGTTGGCGGCGCGAGTGCTGACATGGCGGCGATTCAGCCCGCCGAAAACGCCGACAAGTACCCCGAGCCCACCATGTTCGGCGATCTTCCCGCGACAGGCATGTACATCCGTCACGCAAAGAATGTCGAACTCAGCAACGTCGAGATTGCAACTGAATCCGCCGATGCGCGGCCGGCCTTTTATCTTGACGATGTTGATGGCGCGGACTTCTTCCGCGTGAAATTCCCGCAGCGCGCGCAGAGCAAGCAGTTCCGTTTGAAGAACGTCTCCGACTTTCGCCTTTTCGGCTGCCACCACTACGCCGACGCGAAAGAGGATCATGCGGACGACAAGATCGTCTGAGCAGCAGTTCAGTCTGTCCGTTCCATATCCGGCTCCGACCACAACAGAATCGCTTGCGGCAGCGTCACCGCCGCGACGACGGCCATCAACACGAGCCCATACAGCAGCACATCCGCCGAAACTGGCATCCACGCCAGAAGCCGTGGCGCCTTCATCTTCCAGTCCGCCAGCAGCCAGAGCACAGTCAGCGCAATCGTGAGCACTTGATACGCCTGATAATGCGCGCGATCCCGCTGGTGCACCTCGCGCTCATCGTTACGGTACTCACTCTCCTCCGGTGCCGGTTGATAAACCCGCAGCGCCAGCATCAAAAAGGGCGTCTCTCGATAGGTGGATTGCTCCGGCGTTTTTCCATTGAATGGCTTCACAAGTCCGCCGAAGTTGTACCCACCCAGAAATAGCCGATTCACAAGGAAGGTAGCGAAGATCATGTACACGCCCGACGTATGCCAACGATCAACCGACCACAGCGCAGCCATGAGGATGGCAAGCCCCGCATAAATCGAGACCACTAGCGCACGACGGTGAACCCGCGCCGCCATGTCCAGTCGCTTCCCCATCAAAACTAGTTCAGCTCTCATTCACCCTCCACAGGATCTGGTTCAGTCCAAGACGAATCGAGGGAGGCAAGCTGAATACGGCAAGAAACAGGAGCCACACAACGACCTCGCGCAGGAATGCAAGTTCTTTTAGGAATCGCATGTCCATCGCGAAGAGCAGAATCACGGCAATCCAGACTACGCCGCGGATAACTCCATACGCTTTCAAATAGGTATTTGTTCGCACCCATTCTTCGCGCTCGTCCGCGGCACTGGAATCCTCTTTCCACTCCTCGTAAATCGGACGTACTGGCTGGTCGCCGACCCAATCTGCTGGCGGCGTAACTCGCGTCGGCCAGTACATCCGGCGCGTGGGGTGGTCAACTATGGCCTCGCCTAATATGCGAATCGGAAATCCGAGGAGCATAAACAAGAAAAAGGAATAACGATCAAACGCCCGGTCGCTGACGCTGTTCCACTGCATTGCAAATGCAAGCAGGATCAAAACGATCAACCAGTAGCTCCCCACCATCCATCGTCGGGTGTTGCGGTTCGCCTCCAGGACCGTGAGATGCCGCCTCTCATGGATCATCGCTTACTCTCCATTTTGGTCCCATACACCTGTTCACTCAGCGGCTTGAACGGCTCAAGGGAAAAAATCGCCTCAACCGGCAGGCCAAAAAATGCCGCAATCTGAAGAGTCAACTTCAGGCTCGGTCCGTAGTCGCCTCGTTCCAGAAAGCCAATTGTCTGGTAATTTACCCCTACCGCATCTGCCAGTTTCTGACGGCTGATTCCCCGTTCGGCGCGCAACACGGCAATGCGGTTGAAGAGTCCGCTTTCTCCGAGAGATGGTGCGCTATTATTTTCAGGCACCACATTATGTTGTGTTAACACAACATAATAGTCAAGGAGAGAAACAGCGTGAAGAAGAAGATTCAATTGCGCAGCCGCAAAAATCGAATTGTAAGGAAGTGGAGAGTGCACACTTTACAGTGCAGTTTTTAGGTGCACTTTAAATGATATCCGCCTTATTTATCAGTCGTATGTGCCAGCATAGGCGAAGGAAAGGAGTATCTACATAGGGAGGGGTGGGGGCCTCCGTTAAAGGTTGAGCGGGGAGAGTGGTCGATTGTCTGAAGTTTGAGCCGTTCTTCAATGCTTTGCTCCTTTCCCTACTCGGACATTGTGCGCCCAAGACACGAAATTCAATGCAATCTGAAGCTGGATTTTTGCGCAATGGAATAAAGGACTTGGAAGCAAAGTACGCCGGGCGAGTGTTGACATCGAGCGAGTTGTTGAAGGAACGGGGAATTCTTGCTTATACTTCGAAATCCAGCTCAACTGGATCGATCAGCGGTACGAGCCATTCGAGAAGCTCGAGATGCGATGGATGGATGGCGTAGGCGTCGCAGGCAGCCTTTTCTGTGAACCTCATCAAGCCAGCAAATGTGTATCCCTGCCCTCGCGGCGACAAGTTTTCGCCTACAGCTACGTCAATCAAGCCCCGAATCTGCCCTTGAAATGCGCGAATGTCACGCGCTGCGCGCTCTTTCTCGGCGCTTGTCGCATGCTCTTTCCAACGAAATCCGAAGATGTGGATGAACAAGGTGAAGATCCCTCGTTGTCATGATACAGGCGGTGGTTGTTGACGGAGAAAAGCAGATCCTTCGCCCCGCTTACCCCATTTCAAGGGGGCCCGAGCGTGCGGGGCTCAGGATGACACATCAGGTACGGGTGCTGCTAAGACAACCAAAGGGACAAGCGCAGTCATGCATGGTGTGTGACGCCGAGCGAGACATTGGAGATCGGTTGAGATCGTGCTTTCCCACCCAAGCTGCGTTTGGATGGGGCACCCTCGCTATGTATCCGTTTGAATTCTCAGGGCCAATCCTTCGCGTCCGCCTATGCACTCATCGCGAAGGCTCGGCCCGACTCGAGTAGTTTTGCTACTGCTTCTTTCGACGTCGATTCGGTATAGATGCGCATGAGCGGCTCGGTGCCGCTGGCGCGCAACAGTATCCATGTCTCTGCCGCATTCGGCTTGGTCTTCGCTTCGGGATTGTCGAGGTAGAACTTCACGCCGTCGAGCGTCTCCTGGCGCAGGATTGGCATGCCCGCGATCGATGTATCGCCAATGTGCAACGCTCTCGCCCTCGCAATAGCCGCGTTTTTGATGGCGTCGGGAATGTGCAGATCGATGCGCCCGTACTGATGCTCGCCATATTCGGCCTGCAGATCGGCGACAAGCTGGCCCAGCGTCTTCTTCTCTTCCGCCATCACATTCGCAAGCAGCAGCGCGTTCAATAATCCGTCACGCTCCGGCAGATGTCGCTGAAATCCAATGCCGCCCGACTCCTCGCCACCCATCACAATCTCGCGCTCCAGCATGTAGTCGCACACAAACTTGAATCCGATACCGTGCTCGATCAGCTCGCGCCCATGCTTCTTCGCAATCCGGTCCAGCATCTTCGTCGTATTGAATGCCCGCGTCACCGCGCCCGTCCAGCCCTTGCGCCGCAACACCCAGCTCAGCAGCACTGAAAAAATCTTGTGCGGATCGACGAAATTCCCATTCTCATCCGTAGCTCCAATACGGTCAGCATCGCCATCGGTACACAAGCCTGCGTGGCACTTGTGCGCCACCGCCGCCTCGCCCAGCGCGCGAATGTGCGGCTCGATTGGCTCAGGATTGATACCCGGGAACAGCGGATCGATATTGCCGCGAATCTGCACGTGATCAACCCCGATGCGGGTAAAAATATCCGACAGAATCGTCCGCCCCGCGCCATACATCGAGTCGATGGCAAACTTCATTCCCGACTTCGCAATCAGGTTAAGATCGGCAAAGCTCTCAATGGCCGTCAGATATGGCGGAAGAAAATCGACTTCTTCAATCACAGCCGGCTGCGCAGCTTGTGAAACCGGCTTGTCGAGATAAGTCTCGATAGCAGAAATGATGGACGGCTTGCCCGATCCACCGTACCACGCTTTGTACTTCACGCCGTTCCACTGCGCGGGGTTGTGCGACGACGTGATCATGATGCCGCCTGCTGCGCCGCGTCCGCGCACGCCGTAACTCAGTGCCGGGGTAGGTGTGATGTCGTTAGCCAGTGCCACGGGAATGCCCGTAGCCGCCACGACGTCTGCGCAGGCACGCGCAAATGCCTTGGAGCCGAAGCGCGAGTCGTAGCCGATGCAGAGGCCCTTTGCGGGATCCTCCTGCGCATGGACGTATGCGGCTATCGCTGCAGCGGCAGTGCGGACATTGGCAAATGTAAAGTCATCGGCGATGACGCCGCGCCAGCCGTCGGTGCCGAACTTGATTTGTGGGTGAGGCATTCTGGTCCCTTACTCTCCGTGAATTTCTAAGGATAACGGAGGTTGGAGGGTTCTGTCGGCGGGGCATCGCATATGGCGAGGAACAAGAAAGCAGATCCTTCGCCCCGCTTACCCCATTTCATGGGACCCCAAGCGTGCGGGGCTCAGGATGACACGTTGGGTGTTTGGGCGATTGCAGGATGCTGCAGACGTGCCCGGATAAAGACGCAGACTGTAACCTTGCGAGTAGGGAACTAAATCAGTTCGTCTCGCCCTGACAGTCCCAGTTCCTTGACCACCTTGCCTACGTCCTGCGAATGATCGCGGTGCGCGATGAGCAGCGCATCCTCGGTATCGACAATGACAAGGTTTTCAACGCCGACGAGGGCAACAAATTTCTTGGGGCTGTAGATGTAGTTGTTGCCGGCTTCGATGGTGAGGTGGCCATCGGACTCGGCAACATTGCCGTCCCCGTCGCCGCGCAGCCGCGTCTCCATCTGGTACTCGTAGAGCGAGGCCCACGAGCCAAGATCGTTCCACGCAAATTCCGCCGGTACGCAGTAAAGATGGGATGCGTGCTCGCCTTTGGCCGAACGCGGTTCGAGCACCGCATAATCCACCGAGATGTTCTCGCACTTTGGATAGAGATCGCGAAATACATTTTCAAATTCAGGTGTTCCAAAGCTGGCGGCAATCTTTTCGAGCAGTGGTGCGGTCTCCGGCAGGTGTTCGCGCACAGCGTTAGCCAATGTCTTTGCCGACCACAGGAACATTCCCGAATTCCAGTAATAATTTCCTGACGCGACAAACTCCTGGGCACGGTTGAGATTCGGCTTCTCAGTGAATCGACGAACCCGGAGAGCAGATTCGGCGCCATCGTCCTCGCCTGTCTCAATGTAGCCATATCCCGTTTCAGGGCGAGTCGGCTCTATTCCCAGAACGATAATGTTGTCGCCTGCCGCAGCCAGCGCGATGCCCTTTTGCAGAGCCTTCAGGAACCGGGGCTCGTCGGCAATCACGTGGTCCGACGGGAAGACGCCCAGGACAGCCTCGGGATTTTCGCGTTCGATGAGGAAGGCGGCCAAACCGCAGGCCGGGGCGGTGTTGCGAGCTACCGGCTCCTCGATGATCTGGTGGCGCGGAACTCCGGTCAGCTGATCGGCGATCTCATGCGCCAGGAACTCATTGGTGATCACCCAAGTTTTTTCCAACGAGGCGAGGGGCTTCAGGCGTTCCACCGTCTGCTGAATCATGGAGCGCTCGCCATCGAGCGCTAGCACTTGTTTGGCCCGGGCGCGGCGGGAGCGGGGCCAGAAGCGAGTTCCGCTACCTCCGGCAAGTATGACTGGACGAAAATCTATGGAGTTCGGCATGGAAAACACATCCTACTCGACAGAAGCTAGGTTTGCACAGTGATGGGCGATACTTTTAGGTCCAACAAGCCTATAGCTGGCAGACTCGCCTGCGTAAAAAGAGGTTAGCATCCCTTTCTGGCGGTTTTTCACCATGCGGGCGGTCGACAAGCCGAGCACCACTTTCGTTCAGGCAAGTTCAATATCCCGGGAATGGGAGAGGGCAATATCGGGTAAGCTAGCTGCATGTTCGGCATCGGCCAAGGGTCTTTCCGCCTCTTCCGCATCAACGGAATCGACGTCTTTCTTAATTGGACGTGGTTCCTAGTCGCGCTGTACGAAATCGAGGCCCGCAAGGGCCGGTACAGTTCCGTAGTGTGGAACGTGGTCGAGTACCTCGCCCTCTTTGCGATCGTTCTCACGCATGAATTCGGACACGCGCTGGCATGCCGTTCGGTCGGCGGGACGGCGGACAAGATTATGCTGTGGCCTCTTGGCGGTGTGGCGTATGTCAATCCGCCGCAACGGCCGGGCGCTACGTTGTGGAGCATCGCTGCGGGGCCGCTGGTGAATGTGGTGCTGGCGCTTCCACTGACGGTGGCATTTGCGACTGCCCAGTCGGCGGGCTGGCGCACTTCAATGCCTGACGCTTATCAGCTGATTTATGCCGTCCTTGTCACTGACATCGTATTGTTGCTGTTCAATATTCTGCCCATCTATCCCCTTGATGGCGGGCAGATATTGCGCTCGCTGCTCTGGTATCCGCTGGGCCGCGCTCGCAGTTTGCTGGTTGCTGCCTCTTTCGGGTTCGTCGGGGTTGCCGGCTTGCTGGCTCTTGCTCTCTGGACGCAGTCCGTGTGGACAGGCCTTATTGCTGCCTACGCCGGGATGAACTGCTGGAATGGCTTCAAGACGGCGCGGGCGTTGCGCAAGCTTGAGAAGATTCCTCGCCGCCAGGGATTTGCCTGCCCCAGTTGCCGGACGGCGCCGCCTATCGGAGCAATCTGGCGCTGCAACAAATGCGCTACCAGCTTCGACACGTTCGAGACGGGCGGCGTCTGCCCGCAATGTTCGGCACGGTTTGACAGGACCGCTTGCCTCGATTGCCGGCAATCCTATCCAGTGAGCGAATGGCAGGTCGGCTATGTGCCCGGTGTGGGCGTGATGTCGGGTGAAGTGGCCGCGAAATAAGCTCGCACTTCAGCTTAAAAACACGACAGGCCCAGTTTCCCGGGCCTGTTCCTTTTGCGATTGTTCTGTGGGGCTTAGGTCAGCTTGCCCAGGTATTCGCCCATACGCCGCGTGCCTTCGTCGATGT
The DNA here is from genome assembly GCF_039994875.1 of Telmatobacter sp. DSM 110680. Lineage (GTDB taxonomy): Bacteria > Acidobacteriota > Terriglobia > Terriglobales > Acidobacteriaceae > Telmatobacter. The sequence continues at coordinate 5,954,102 of NZ_CP121196.1, forward strand.
TCTGCTTAGTCACCGGGTAGGAAAGGCGAATGTGTTCGCTGGTGCCGAATGCCTCGCCGGGCACCGTCACGACGTGCGCCTCGTGCAGGAGCCGCGTCGCCAGTTCGGTGGCAGATTTAATGCCGCCTTTGCCGATGAAAGCGCCGATATTGGGGTACACGTAGAACGCGCCTTCGGGCTTGGTGCACGTGACGCCGGGAATCTCGGCCAGTTTGGCAAGCATGTAATCCCGCAGTTCAACGAACTCCGCGCGAAACTGAGACACGCACTCTTGCGAACCAGCCAGGGCTGCGATAGCGGCCTTCTGAACGATGCTGGTGGCGTTTGATGTCTGTTGCGATTGCAGCTTAGAAAGATTCGCGATGATGGGTTTGGGGGCGAGAGCAAAGCCTGCGCGCCAGCCTGTCATTGCGTAGGTTTTGGAAAGCGATCCGAGGATCACCATGTGCTCCTTGGCCCACGTGAAGGAACCGGCGGAGACGGGTGTACCTACGTAGGTGAGGTATGCGTAGCACTCGTCCAGCAAGAGGTAGATGCCGCGCTCGTGGGCGAGGCGGACGATGCGCTCGAGGTCCTCGGCGCTGACGATTGATCCGGCAGGGTTCGAAGGCGAATTGAGGATGATCGCCTTGGTGCGCGGCGTGATAGCTTTCTCGATGGCGTCAGCGGTGATACGGAAATTCTCAGCTTCACTGGTTTCAAGAAAAACTACCTTGCCGCCTGCGTATTGAATGATGTCTTTGAAGCTCACCCAGTAAGGGACGGGCAGAATGACCTCGTCTCCATGATCGACCAGGATCTGGACGGCGTTGAAGAGGGCGTGCTTTTCGCCGGTGGTGAAGATGGCTTCGTCGATGCTGTAGTCAGAGCCGAAATCGCAGGCATGGCGGTCAACAATCGCTTTGCGCACGTCGGGAATGCCGGGCACTACGGTGTAGCGCGTGAAATTGGCCTCAATGGCGGCAATCGCTGCGTCTTTGATGTGGCGCGGCGTGGCGAAATGGGGCTCACCGGCGCCAAAATCCACCAGGTTCGCGCCCTGGGCACGCAGTTTGGCGGCCTCGGCGGCGACTGCCATGGTTGCAGAAACCTCAATACGGCCAATTCGGTCAGCAAAAACTTTCGCAGGAGCGGCAACTGTCATGATGGTTCTATTTTCACAGATTTTGGCTTTTGCATCCAATGGCCGCTAAATACTGGCATTTTTGCGGTGTCTTGACTTGTTTGGACACCGGCGGGACAGTTTGTGACTGCAGAGTGTCTTGGTTCGCAGGTGCGCGCCAAGTTTGGACGGTACCATGGTGACCATTTGCTGAGGAAAAGAAGGTGCCAATTGAGCAGGCACGCGTGCAAGCTCTTACGAAAGCCTTAGAAGGTCCTTGGTTTCCCCTTAGAGTTTTGGACCTAGGATCCGAATGTAGATGGAGGAGTCTCATGCTGAGCAATCCAAGCGTGCAGGCGGGAATCGTTGCAATGAATTTCATACTCCTTGGCGTTGTGTTGTGGAACCTCGCGCGAGTAGCACGGAGAGCGAAGGGCCATCGGCCACCGCCCGACTCTGAGTTTTGGGATTCGTAGCCATTGAAGAAGGGAAGGGCCGCGCGCAGCGCGGCCCTTTGCTTTTGCTATTGCGACTTGAGACCCGGCGAGCAGTCCGACCTTGAATCGCTCACTCTTCACTCTTCGGGTGGAAGCCTCGCCGAGGGTTGAGCGTCTTTTCAAATTCGCGCTGATGTGTGCGCTTTTGATCAGCATGCGAGGCGTGGATTGTCTAGGGTGAAGGTACACCAGAACTCAGACAATCTAGAACGAGGCTTGAAACCCCCATGACCGATCCCATCCATGATTTTCGCAATCAGGCTCAGGTCGATACGCGTGCGAACCTCTTCTACTTCCTCCGAAGCCTGCCAGGAGTTGCGAACAAAGGGTGTCCGCTACGCACTGAATGGACGACTCTGGAATACCAGAATCAGAGCTTCCCGGTAAAAAGCTGATTTTCCATTCGCCAAGGCTTCCCGCCACGGCATCAAAAGCAGACCGACGCAGCTAGATCTGCGCACTAGTCAATTGGTCGCACTTCCGCTCGCCTCGAACTTTCCTCAACTTCAAACCGGAAAGTTGAATTATCCTTTGGGGCCGAGCGCGCCGATCTGCATCATCAGTCCGAAGATGTCCATGATGATGCGCGTGTCTTTGATTCTTCCTTGCTCCAGCCTGTCGATGACCATGCCCCAGACTTTTACCGGCCGTCCGGTTGCGGGAACGCCGAGAAAGTCGCTTTGGTGCGTTCCAGTCCACTCGAAGCGGGTGAGCACCTTGTCACCTTCGGCAATCTGTTCTTCAACGCCGAAATACAAATCCGGAAACGCGGTTCGCATCCCGCGCAGAACATCTTTCAATCCTTCGAGCCCCGGACCTTGTCCCGGAAATGGAACCTGCTCCACCACGTCTTCCCAGACATAACGCGCGGCGGAGTCAAACCGACCCTGGTTAATGACCTCTTCAATAAAGTCTCTGACGATGCTGCGATTGTCTTGGGTCAACTAACACTCTCCAGGAGTTTCGAGATGGAATTATCACACTTGTTGAGGAACAGCTGGTCGGCAGCCTATTCCGACGCCCTCTTCGTGAGTTCGACCAGGCGCTTCATCAATCCGAAGGCGGCGGACAAGATTGGACCGCCCATCGGGTCCTGGTTGAGCGCTTCTACCGGTCCGTTTCCAAGGTGGATTCCACTGGGCGTCAGCAGATTAATCCGGGCGTCGCCATTCTTTGGCTCTGGCGGTTTCGGTTTTGTCCACGGCCCGATCGCCTGCGCAACCACGGTTCCGGCCTGCAGCAATTCGTCGATCAGCGCATCCAACGAATCGTCGCGCCGCTCCCACAGCACCCCGGCCCCGCTGTAATTGAAGTAACGTGCGCGATGGTCCCGGTATGCAGCCACGAGGTCAAGCCCCTTTGGCATCCCGATTTCCACTACGACGCCGAGAACTTCCTTCTCGCGCCCCTGCGGCGGTTTGTCGCCCAGTTCTCGCAGCGTGTGCCACGCCTGCAGAAGAATGCGCGTGTCGAGATCCGGCATCTCAACGATTTTGCGCGCCGCTGTCTTCGCGCCTTCAATGTCGCCGGTTTCCTTCAGATCCCGTGCACGCTGGAATGATAACCATGGCTCAGCTAGCGGGACCTTCGGATGTGCCCGCACAAGCTCCGCCAATGGCACATCTCCGAAAAGCGTATTGCGGATTTCGCGGTGTATCGATGTGGGATTGAGTGCGACAAAGTCCGACAAACTGAACCTCCTGCGCCTCGGCGCAGCGTTCAAAGATTCAGCCTGCGCTGATGCGGCTGCGCAGGCGCTTAAGAACATTGGGGGGAACCAGCCCGGCGACCTCGCCGCCAAAGCTGAAAACTTCCTTGAGCATGCGCGAACTTACAAACGAATAACGTCCTGCCGGTTGCAGAAAAACTGTTTCGATTTCGGGCGCCAGACGCCGGTTCATCAGGGCCATTTGAAATTCGTGTTCGTAATCGGAGATGGCGCGGATGCCACGCAATACCGCCGTAGCTCCAAGCTGGCGCGCAAAGTCCACCATCAGACCGTCGAAGATTGCCACGCTCACATTGCCGAGGGCGGCGGTTGATTCCCGCAACATCTCGGCGCGCTCTTCAACCGTAAAAAGTGGATTCTTGACGGGGTTTTTCAAAATGGCAACGGTGAGGTGCTCGAAGAGTTTTGCCCCGCGCTGGATCAGGTCGATGTGCCCGTTGGTGGGAGGGTCGAACGTCCCGGGATAAAGGGCTTTCACGCTCATCGAGTCTGCTCCGGTTTGATTTTACCGGGATTTCCCCCGTATCAACCGCCGCAGGATTGGGACTCAGACACGCTTAGAACCAACAGCGACAATGAACCGTCCCAGAATCATCCAGATAGGGAGGGAGATCGTTCTGGGACGAGTGATTGCCGAAGGATGGCATCTGCTCTGCTATTTCACGAGCTCTATTTCGATTTTTCGCACGATTAAATGCGGCTTCGCCGCTTCGCATTGCGTGAGCGCCTCATCCTTGCAGGTTCGCTCTACGGTTTTTACGGGGTTGTTCATGTTGGCCGACAGAACCTCCCCATCCGCCAGGCGCACCGTGATCAGCGCATCGAATGTCTCTTCTCCCATTGCCGCTACGTAGCTGCCATCTGCCTGCTTCGTCACCGCAACCCAATTGTTTGGCAGGGCGCCCACCGGAGTCTGCATCCACTCCGCCGGTAGCTTCACGGCTACCTTCTCCGGCGGCACATGCTTCACCTCCAGCAACGCGGTTCCCGCCGCAGTGTCCACCGACTTCAGCGTCATGTCAAAGTCAATGGCCGATTGCCCGAGGATCACGCGAGTCCCATCGGCCCATGATGACGCCGGCATGGGGTTGTGAAAGTAAAAATGATCTCCCGCCTTCTTTAGCTGTCCCAGTTTGTTCGCCAGCCACAAGTCGACGTAGAACGTCATAAAGTCGGTTACTGGTCCAATCAGCGTCGGATCCACCTTCGTCAAATCAGGAGCGGACGGTATGGTATCTGGATCGAGCGAAATTCGCTGGCGGAATTCCGGCGTATCCGCCCGTAGTGGCAAAGCGTGGCCGCCCGATTGCATCTTCGACCATTGATACTCTTCGAAAAACTTGCCGCTCGCATCTTGCTTTACCGTTCCGTCCGCGCGGATGGTGTACTCCCACGACTCATTCAATCCGTGCATCTGGTATGCCAGGGTTTCTCCCGCGCGATACTGCCGGTGCAACGGACTGGGATTCGTAGAAGGGCTTTGGCCAGCCGCCGCAGTCAAACAACTCATTGTCAAAACACAAACCGTCAAGAGGTCTTTCACTGTGAATCCTCCATAAGCTCGGTGCGCACTTTCCGCGCCCATCTGATTTGCGCCTCCATACCTTCGATCCCTGACTCGAAGGCCAGCAGGCCAGTGTGAATCGGATTGCGACCAGGCCTCGCCTTCGCGATCAGGTCGCGCATCTGCGTCCATTTGGTGCGACTCTCTGCCGCATAAATAGCGAGTTCCCGGGTGAACTGGTCAAGAAACTGGATAGTTGTCACCCGAGGAACATTCCCATCCATAAACGCGAATCGCAGCATCAGTTCCGCTTGCCGTGTTCGCACATCTTCGGCACCGACAGGAAGCTCCAGCCAAGCGATCAGTACTTTTTTTCCCGCATCCGTTAGCCGGTAATCCTGCTTCCGCCGCGGATCGGCTAAGTCGCCTTTTGCTGCCGTCGTCTCGATCCATCCCCGTGCTTCAATCCGACGCAGCGCAGGATAGATGGACCCCGGACTGTCGCTATAGTGGCGCATCGCTGTGGTTGCAAAGGTCTTGCGCAGGTCATAGCCCGATTGCGGCTTTTGCGCAACCAGCCCCAGGAGCGCCATTTCGAGAGTTGAGCAAGCTTTCATAGTACGAAACGTACTATAGTACGTTTCGTACTATGTGTCAATCAAAATCAGAGATTTGGGCGTGTTTGCTCAGTCAGAAGGTGAGATGAAAAGAGGCGGAAGATGAAATTTTACGAACTGACTTCCGTCCGTAGAACCGGAACGAATCGCGACAAATTCGAGGGCGTTTTCACTGCCCGTCATTTGCTGTACGCAAGTTCTTCCTTACTGGGCTGGGCTGTGCGCGATGAAAGGTAAAGCGAGACGACGGTGATGTCATCCGTCTGACCGAAGCGTTGCGCCGTTTGTGCGATGTACCGCGCCGATTCGTTGCTAACCTGCTGGGTGCGCTCAAATCCGAACAACTCGCCGTCGGAGTTCGTCGCTTCCACCACACCGTCAGAAAGAAACACGAGCCGGTCGCCACGATTCAGTTGAAACGTTGCCTGTTCGTACTCCACATCTGCGATTACGCCGAGTGGGAGACTTCCCGATAGCGCAATCTCTCGCCCATCGCGGTAGGGATTGAGATGGCCTGCGTTGGCGATTGTGATCGTTCCATCAGGGTAGACGCGGGCACAGAGACAGGTGGCGAAACATGGGGCGCAATCCAATTCCTTGACCGCTGTTCCCGGCGAAGCGACTGCGCCGATCAGGACATGATTGAGATGATTCAGAACCGTCGCGGGATCGTGGGCAAGTTCATTGCGAAGCGCACCAACGAGCGTGCTTGAATTCATCGCGGCCTGCAGTCCTTTACCGCTCACGTCTCCCACCACGATGAGCAGAGAATCGTCCTTCAACGGCAGGACCTGGAAGAAGTCTCCGCCGACTCCGTTGACGGGCAGGTACGCACTTTCGAGCATGAAGTTTCTGTTCGACGGCAGTTGCGTGGGAATCAGGAGAGCCTGCACGCTGCGTGCCGCCGAGATCTCCGCCGCCGAGCGCTGCTCCTCCTGGCTGATACGCACAAACCGGTAGAGAATCACTGCAATCAAGCTTCCCAGAAACACGGTATAGGCTACGGTCCCGATGCCGAATTCGATCGGTCCGAAATAAAAGCGATGCGAAGCAAACCGATCGGGCAGCCAATGCCGGCTCGCCGCAAAATCAAGCACCGTATTCGCAGAATCCGCAGTGGCCGCCAGAAAGAACGGCAGCAGCATCACGCCCGCTTCGCTTCGGCCGGCCCGCCACGCGCGGAACAATAGAACAACGACCAACCCGCAGAACAAGACTTCAGAAGCGACCGACAGTATTTGATAGACGAGTATGAGTCGGACAAAGTAGACGAAGGGGACGAGCACCACGCCGATCTGCACTCCACGAATGAACCTGCGCGATTTCGTTCCCGTGAAATGAAGAACAAACTCCAGTGTGATGGCCATGAAGATGCGGCCGGAGAACATAGTGAAGACGTGGTACATTCCGAGTGGCATGATCGCGAGCCCGAATGCTGAATCTGCTGCGCCCCCCGCGGCTACTGACAGGCACAGTAACCCCAGCCACAGGTACTCGATATGATTCCGCTGCGCCAGATATAGAAAGCCACCCAGGATCGCAACGCAGATGAACATGAATGCGACCACCATGTCGGCGATCACATATTCGTCCCACTGATGCCCGATCGCCATCGAATGCAAAGCGGCCACGTCATCGACCGCGCCGAGTTGCACTTTATCCAGCAGCCCGCGATTAATGGTGACGGTCGGACCGGCCCAGGTTCGAATCGCGATTTCTGTCGGCCCTGATCCAGCCGGATTGAACTGAACCACAAACGGTGGCGATTGATACTCCGACGGCGACTCCGTCATGCCCTTGGTGTGGCCTGCCTCGATCCCATTTACAAACACGTCAATCTGGCCAACGGAGGTGCCGCTGACCATCAACGAGAGCTGCTGGCCCGATGGAGGATTGCCGATCTGGGCGATCTGTTGCGGCTGAATCTTCAGCCGGTACCATGCCCAACCGCTGTACGAGTCAATCCCCTGCTCGACTAGAGGAGTGCTCAGGTTGACGACAGGCCAATCGGAGTCGTTCGATGCCGGATCGGCCCAGCGAAGATCATCCCCTGCATGAAAGCGCCACTGGCCGTCGAGAATCGTAACCGCACGATTTTGGAGAATTGGCCCACTGCCGAAAGCACTGGCTGCGGGCGGGGATTGTTGCGCAGACAAGGGCGGAGTGCATAAGCAGACGAGCGCCAGCCAGCAGAGGATTGCTCGCGGAAAAGTTCGCCCCGCCGCTGGTTGATGAATATGCATGCTTCAACAAGAATTAGAGCACGACAGGGATGGAATCTCGGCAGTTCAGGATCGCTTCCATCCCCGTGATGATTCAAGGGTATCTACGCAATTCGACCGCTCGCAGTTCCTAACCACGCCTTCCGCGCACTGCTTCCTTGGCTTCTGCAGGGCCTGTTGCCGGAACCTCGGGCACCTCGGCCTTGGCCACTCCAATGCCGAGCTTCTTGCGCACCTCGCCGTCCATCTTGGCGAAGATGTCCTTGTTTTCCTTAAGGAAATTGCGCGTGTTCTCGCGTCCCTGCCCAATGCGCTCGCCTGAGTAGCTGTACCATGCGCCGGACTTCTCCACGATGTTGTTCGCCACCGCCAAGTCCAGCACGTCGCCTTCGCGGCTGATGCCTTCGCCGTAGAGGATGTCAAACTCGGCCTCGCGGAATGGAGCGGCTACCTTGTTCTTCACAATCTTTACCTTGGTCCGGTTGCCTGTGACTACATCGCCCTCCTTGATGGCGGCGATACGGCGAATGTCGACGCGAACTGAAGAATAAAACTTCAGCGCGCGACCGCCGGTAGTGGTCTCGGGGTTGCCGAACATGACCCCGATCTTCTCGCGGATCTGGTTGATAAAAATCAGAGAGGTGCGTGACTTTGACACGGTGCCGGTGAGTTTCCTAAGCGCCTGCGACATCAGTCGCGCCTGCAGGCCCATGTGTGAATCGCCCATTTCGCCATCAAGCTCAGCCTTCGGCACCAGCGCCGCTACCGAGTCCACCACCAGCACATCGATCGCTCCTGAACGCACCAGCGCTTCGGTGATCTCCAGTGCCTGTTCGCCAGAATCGGGCTGCGAAACCAGCAGGTTATCCACGTCCACGCCCAGCTTCTTCGCATACATCGGGTCCAGCGCATGCTCAGCATCCACAAAGGCTGCCAGCCCCCCGCCCCTCTGCGCCTCTGCGATAATCTGCAAGGTAATTGTCGTCTTGCCCGACGACTCCGGCCCGAAAATCTCGATCACTCTTCCACGCGGCACGCCGCCCACACCCAGCGCCGCGTCAAAGCTGATCGATCCCGTCGAGATCACCGCGATCGGAACCAGCGCTTCCCGCGATCCAAGACGAACGATCGACCCTTTTCCAAACTGCTTTTCAATCTGCGAAAGGGCTAATTCGACTGCTTTTGCGCGCTCGTCGGCGATAGGCATAGGTATCTCTCCTCTGGGTATGCTCGCTTGGCGCGGATTGTTGGGAACGACAGAAAACACGCGGCGGCTATTGGTATTTCGAACGGATTGTAGCAGGATGCGACACTCAATAGATACATAAAAAGCGAAGAAAAGGTGAAGCTTTAGGCACCCCTGTGGCCGCCATCACGTTGCAATTTGCGCAATCTCTTTTTTGGACTTTCGGCCGGAGAAACCCTATTCAGACGGTGTAGGCGCCAATGCGTGTTTCGCGCGAAGTCAGCGCATCGCAAGTGCGATCGAGAGATTCGTAAGCAGCATCGTTCTCTTTTCTGAAATTGCGGAAGGCTTGCTCGCTGGCCCAGCGATCGATCGTCATATACGAACCTTGAACGTAAGCGTCCCGCAACAGCTCAGTTCCAAGGTAGTCCGGCGAACTGCGAAAGAGCTGCGCCCAATTCCCATCAGGACCATACGCGGTCTCAAAAGCAGATATCTTTTCCTCGGCAATCTCAAACTGCCACACCACCACGAACATGCGCCCTCAATTTCTTCTTCAATGTTAGCGCAAAGGGACGCCATGCTCATGCGCGGGAATGCTGAGAATCTACCTCCCTCTCGAAGAACGAAAGCCTGCTCACTCCTCTCGCATCAGGATGACCGGATTCACGCCAAGCGCCTTCTGCGCCGGCATCCACGCAGCCGCGAGCCCCAGCAGAAGCATGGTGAACACAACTCCGGCCAGAACCACGGGGTCGTTTGGCGAGGCCTGATAGACGATGAAGGACAACACCTTCGTCGCCAGCAGTCCGAGAGCAAGCCCCACGAGTGAACCCACCGAAAGAAGCATGAACGCGCGACCCAGGGCTGCACGGAGCACCCTCTTCCTGCTCGCGCCGAGCGCCATGCGGATTCCTAGTTCGCGCAACCGCTTGCACACCGTGTACGAAGCCATGCCAAAAATTCCGGTCACCGCGAGCATAGCCCCCAGAAGGCCCAGCACGCCGAGCGCTACCGACGCCACCCGTGCGGCAAATAACGCTGAACCCATCGCGTCGGTCCACGGCCTGACAGCAAGAGGCATCGCCGAATCGAGCCCGTGCAAAGCCTTCTCCAGCGCCGCCGAAATCTCCTGGGGATCGCGGTTTGATCGCACCAACAGCCACGTATTGCTCGACCGCTCTTGCAGAAACGAGAAAAACATCGCTGGCTGCTGATCCTCGGTGAGTGTGCGGTACTTTCCGTCTTCTACAACGCCAACTACTTCCGCACGCTGACCGCCATTGAACTTGAAATGCCCGCCAATCGCTTTGCTTACCGAACCAAAAACCTTGACCGCAAATTGCCGGTTGACGAGCGCCACCTTCGGCGCCTTCGCGTCGTCCTGCATCCTCAGGTCTCTGCCTGCCAACAGGGTTGTGCCTGCCGCTTGGATGTAGCCCCGCGAAATGTGATAATCCATCGCATCCGCAGCCACATTCGTCGGACGGTAGTCCGTGGTGCTGTCGGCGTAGACGAACGAGTCTCCGCCCTCCAGGCCTAGTGGAAGGTGGTCCACATAGCCAGCAGCCGTCGCGCCCGGAATGCTCTCGGCCGCTTCCAGCATGCGCTGCTGCATCTGCAGTTCCCGGTCGTCTGTGTATCCGGACATGTGCAGTTCAGTCCCAGCCAGCGTGACGTTCTGCGGCACAAATCCAAAGTTGCTATGCATCGAACGCGCCAGTCCACGTACCGCCACCAGCGACGAGGTCACCAGCACCGCGCAAATCGAAATCTGCACCGCCAGCAGAACGTCGCGCAACGTAAACCGCCGCAACCCGCCGACACCTGCCGCACCGGTGCGAATCACCTGCCACGGATCGGACCTCAGCACCTGCCGCACCGGCACCATCCCGAAAAGCAAGCCACTCGCCAGCGCCAGCACGAGCGCCACCACGTAGGTGGCTGTATCCGGATTCACCGGCACATTGATCGGCGTATCAGGAATCGGCTGCCAAGTACTGAGAATGCGCAATATCACGACGCCACCCGCGAGGCCGATTGCTCCACCGGCCAGCGAAACCATCACCGCCTCCGTCAGTAGTTGCCGCAGAATCATGCCGCGTCGCGATCCCAGTGCCAGCCGCAACGCCGTTTCCTTCGCGCGATCCGCCGCACGCGCCGCAAAAAGGCTTCCCAGGTTTGCGCACGCCGCCAGCAGGATCAGACCCGCCAGCAGCATCAGTCCCGCCATGAACGCTCGCGCCGGACCACCCAGCATATCCCCGATCAACCCGGGCCGCGCCAGGGTGAACTTCACACCATCGTCATCGCCGGGATAGGTCTTCGATAGCCAGCCTCCAAGAGCATTTAGGTCGGCCGTCGCCTGCGCTGCCGTGACTCCCGGTTTCAGTCTTCCCACCACAAACCCGTTGTGATTGCCGCGTTGTTTGAGTACGTCGTAACCCTCGATCGTGGGCTGCTGTGTCATCGGAATCCACATTGCCGGCGCAAAAAACAACTCAGTACCGCGAAATTCCGCGGGCGCTACTCCGATGATCGTGAGTTGATGCTTGTTGATCTTGACCGTCCGTCCCACGACGCTTGCATCGCCATGAAAGTAGCCATGCCAGTACGCATAACTCAACACCACATACGGCGCGCTGCCGGCCCCCTGCTCATCGCTGGCGTGATAGAAGCGGCCGAGATAGGGCTGAATTCCCAAGGCGTCAAAATAGTTTCCACTCGCCATGTAAGGCCACGCGGTCGATGGACTGCCGCCAACATCCACCCCGACCGGGCCCATGATCTGGGTCATCACCATGCTGTCGAAGGTCCGGTTCCGGTCGCGCATATCCACGTAGTCGGGATAGGAATGCGATGGATACTGAAAGCGCTGCACCTCGTAGAGATTCTGCGCATTTGGCAATTTCACCGGCCGCAGCACCACCGCATTCAGGATGCTGAATACCACCGCGTTCGCTCCAATGCCCAGCGCCAGCGTCACGATCGCCGTGATTGCAAACCCAGGAGACTTCCACAACTTCCGAAATGCAACTCTCAGATCGCCTGTCATTTTGGTAGCCCTTGCTAAGAACTACGGCAGCGTTTGCCTGACGGTTCCCCTTAAATCGAATGTTCCCTGTCGTTCCGCTGTTCCTGGTCTGTTTGGGAATTGCACTTTATCTACCCGCCGCACGCGCAGCTTCGCGCCAGTAGTTCCGCAAAATGCAGGGCCTGCTTGTTCCCGAGTTGCTGAATCTGCTCGCGACAGCTGAAACCATCGGCCAGCAGGACCGTCATCGGGCCAGCGGCTTCGACTGCCGGCAAGAGTCCATCACTCGCAATCGCTTTCGACACTTCAAACTTCTCAGCCTCGAAGCCGAACGGCCCTGCCATGCCGCAGCAGCCTGCCTTGATCGCCTCCACATTCGCGCCCGCGCGACGCAGCAGCGCAATCTCGTTGGCTGGTCCACCGAAGACTGCCTTGTGATGGCAGTGACCGTGGACCAGGACATGCGCGCCCTCCAGCCGGCTCGGCACCCAGTCCGAAGCATGCTCAGCGAGCCAGTCGGCCAGCAGCCAGACCTGTTCGCTCATGCGCGTGGCCCGATCGTCGTCGGGAAAAAACTCAAGCAACTCGTCCTTGAAAACACTGGCACAACTCGGCTCGAGAAAAATGATTGGAGTTCGAGCCTCAATCCGCGCCTCCATTCGATTCAGCACCTCTTTGAGATATGCCCGCGCATGATCGAGAAAGCCAAAATCGTAGAGAGGACGCCCGCAACAGATGTGCCGCTGCTCGGTCTCAACGATGAAGCCTGCGGCATTCAGAACAGACTCAGCCGCAACCAGCGTCTGCGGATGATAGTAGTTATTCCATGTATCGGGCCAAAGAAAAACCTGTTTTTGGGCGGATGATCCATCAGGGGCCGAAGCCCCGTCCTTATCGGCTGGCCGTTCGGCACGACTGAAGTAATGCCCAGATACGAAACTTTGCTGCGCAAGCCGGGGCAGCGCACGCTGTGGAGCGACGCCGGCGATGCGTTTAATGAGCGGACCGGTGAGGCCGCCGGTCAGGATAGCGTTTGTCATCCCCGGCGTGATCGAACCCATCCGCGCCAGCTTATCTGCGAAACCGAAGACATAATGACGTAGCGGATGCATCCGTCCCTTATAGTGCTGTGCCAGAAACTCGGCCTTGTATGCGGCCATATCCACCTGCACCGGGCACTCCGTCTTGCAGGCTTTGCAACTCAAGCACAAGTCAAGCGCCTCGTGCACCGCCTCGCTTTGGAACCCCTCAGAGTGAAGTGACCCGGCCAGCATCTCCCACAACAGATGTGCGCGACCACGCGTGGAGTGTTTTTCGTCGCCCGTGGCGCGATAGCTGGGACACATGACGCCGCTATCGGTCTTCCGGCAGGCGCCCACTCCGACGCAACGCTCGGTTGCGGTCTCCAACGAACCGCCGTCGCGAGCGAATGCAAAATGCGGCTTGAAACCCGCGGTCGCACTTTCATCCGCGCCTTTTTTCTGGCGCGGAACTGCCGAAGGTAATTGGCCCCGCCGCAAGTGACCCTTTCTTAGGTTCTCGATCGGGTCGTAGACGCGCACGGCATCGATCAGCTTGCCGGGGTTCATCCGATTGTCCGGATCCCAGAGCGTCTTAAACTCCCGGAACGCCTGCATCAGTTCCGGCCCGAACATTTTCGGCAACAACGCAGCACGCGCCTGCCCGTCGCCGTGTTCACCGCTTAGCGATCCGCCGAAATCGAGCACTACATCGGTTGCGCGATCCAGGAACTCGCGGAAGTTGCGCAGTCCTTCTTCACTGCGGAAATCGAAGTTGATGCGCATGTGCACGCAACCCTGGCCGTAGTGTCCATAGAGAGGAGTGGAATAGCCATACTCCGCCATCAGCTTTGAAATGGCGCGTAGATAGTCGCCCAATTTTTCCGGCGGCACGGCTGCATCTTCCCAGCCCTCCCAGCGATCCGGCTCGCCCGGGACGAATACCACCGCTCCGAGCGCCGATTCGCGGACGTACCACACGCTGGCCGCTTCGGCTGGAGTGCAAATATGTGCAACCGGAGGGTTGCGCCAGCTTTGACATGCACGCGCCAGCGCCTCCGCTTTTGCTTGCGCCTCTTCCGCGGTCCACGCACCCATTTCCACCAGCAGAAATCCGACTCCTGGCGGTAACTGATCGAGTTCCTTGAGCGCCAGTCCTTTGCGCCGCATGAACTGCACCAGAAGATGATCGAATCCTTCGAGGCCGATCGGCTTATGCTCCAGCGCAAGCGGAACGGAATCTGCCGCCACAAACGGATCATCGAATCCCAGCACTGTGAGAACGCGATACGGCGGACTCGCCGTGAGATTCAGAGTTGCCGACAATACGGTTGCGCAGGTTCCCTCGCTGCCTACCAGCGCCCGCGCTACGTTGAATCCATTCTCCGGAAGCAACTCGTCGAGGTTGTATCCGGAGACGCGCCGCGGAATGCGCGGAAATTTCGCGCGCACGAGATCGGAGTAACGATCTCGAATCCGCATCAGCCCTGCGTATATCTCGCCTTTCCGGCCGCCCGCGCGAATGATGCTCTGAAGCTGCTCTTCACGCGTGCGGCCCACCGTCATGCGAGTGCCATCGTAGAGCACTACGTCGAGGCTTTCCACGTTGTCCACGGTCTTGCCGCCGAGCAGCCCATGGACGCCGCAGCTGTTGTTGCCGATCATTCCGCCGAGCGTGCAACGCGAGTGAGTTGCCGGGTCCGGTGCATATGTGAGGTGATGTTTCTCCGCTGCGTCGCGGAGCCGGTCCAGCACAATGCCCGGTTGAACGACCGCAATCTTCGCGTCAGGATTAATCGAGCTTAGCCCATTCATGTATCGCGAAAAATCAAAGATCACGGCGACATTCGCGCCTTGACCCGAGAGGCTTGTGCCGCCGCCACGCGGCAGGACGGCGGCACCCACTGCGCGGCACTCCGCGAGAGCCGCTTCTACATCGGCTTCATCGCGTGGCAGGATAACGCCAATAGGTAACTGCCGGTAATTTGACGCATCGGTCGCGTATAGCGCGCGAGAACCAGCGTCGAAGAGCACATCGCCGCGAAGCCGGGTTTTCAGTCTCGCTTCCAGCTCGCGATGCTTGCTGAAGCTTTCGTGATCAAGGCGGGGCTGGTTGAGAATCGTGAAAACGTCCACGTGGGAATAGTAGCGCGACTTACCGAGTAGGCCACTCTTCGACCACGATGCCCAAGTCGTTCAGCTGCTGAATTGCGGCCTCAACGTTGCGCCGAATCTTGGGGCGGTCTTTCGCGGATGCTCCCGGTAACTCCGCCACTGCCACTACGCGGCCGTAGTGCCACGCGCTCTGCGGAACGGCGACCATCGCATCGGGCAGATCCTTGGGCCTGATCTCGATCTCCTGCCGCCGCGCCGCATCGGGACGCAGCATGGTTCCTTTGCCGACGTCGCTGGTATTGGCATCAGCCTGCAGGACGCGCAGAGTAATGGCATCGGGCCCTACCGCAAGAAACGGATTCGTCCACGCAGCAGGATCGTGCACGTCAACGTACAGGCTCTTGGTAGGAAGGGGAATGCGCGAGAGCGCCTCACGCTGCAAATCGCGGGTAGAAGCGCGTGCCTGGGCGGCCACCTGCGCCTTCTGCTCGGCATTGACCGCACTTTTGGCAACACCTACGACGGCCTGCTCTTCTCTATGGCAAGCGACCATGCAAACCGCCAATAGCACGGACATTGCTGCAAGGCCAGCAGCTTTTGAAGGGGGGATCACGTCTCAAGAATATCAGCACACGCGATTCGATTCATCAGCCGGCAGCGGATCGACCGCTTACCGACCCTTCCACACCGGCGGTCTCTTTTCGAGAAATGCGCTGGTCCCCTCGGCTTTGTCCGCGGTGTCGCAGAGGTGGCCGAAGCTCTCGGCTTCCCGCAGCAGGGCCAGGTCCAGCGGTAGACTCAGGCCCTCATCCACAACCCGCAAGGTTTCCGCAATCGCGAGCGGAGCCTGGCCGGCGATCTCGGCAGCCAATGCTGCAGCGCGCTGCATCAACTCGGCAGCCGGCACCACTTCGTCGACCAGTCCTATCCGCAACGCTTCTGTGGCATTGATGATTGTGCCCGTCAGCAGCAGTTTCAGAGCCGCACCGCGTCCTACCAGCCGGGGCAGCCGCTGCGATCCACCGTATCCCGGAATGACTCCGAGCTTTACCTCTGGTTGTCCGAACTTCGCATCGTCGGCTGCAATGCGCAGGGTGCAAGCCATTGCCAGTTCGCAACCGCCACCCAGCGCGAATCCCCTGACGCACGCGATTACGGGTTTGCCCAGCGTCTCAATCTTGCGAAATACCGCCTAGCCGCGAAGAGCAAATGCTTTTCCCTCTCCGCCTTCCGCCGCCGCCAATTCGCGGATGTCTGCACCCGCGGCAAAAGCGCGTTCGCCGGACCCGGTCAGCAAGACTACCCGAATCTCAGAGTCTGCCGCCAGTTCGTCAAAGACGAAATCCAGTTCGGTAAACGTTGCCGCATTTAGAGCATTCAAGACTTTCGGACGATCGAGAGTTACCGTGGCTACGGTCCCCTGTTTTTCCAGATGAAGATTTTCAGTTTTCATGCGAAACGAGGGTAGCAGATTCGGCGCCCGACCGAGCTTCGCACAAATGAAGAGGCGGCCCGGTTTCGGGCCGCCCTAAAATCTCTTGCCAGAGATGTACAGGAAAACTAATTCAGGAGGCATGGTTAGAGTAGCGCCGTGCCCATCTGCCGTCTTGAGTCATTTGGACGAGAACCACATCCACCATTGGGTGGAGGTGTTTCTAGAACCAGCACAATGAATCAAAAGGACTTCTGAGGCTCCCGTTTCCGGCCTCATAATCAAAGTAATGCTCCAGCAGCGCCATACTTTGTCTCTGGGTCGGGATTGAGACCTCTTGCCGCGTACCGAAAACAATCCGTGCACTCTGAGTTGGGCGTCCGGCTGTGAACCACCAGCCGTGGCCCGACTTAAGGCGTCCCCATTCCTCGCAGCATTTTTCCTGATCTTATTCTCGGTTTCTGCGTTATCGATATCCGCCCTGGAGCCGACCACCTCCCTGTCGGGCTACGGACGTCAGTCCTGGGTCATGGAGAACGGGCTCCCGCAAAATACCGTGAAGGCCATGGCGCAAACCCGCGACGGATTTCTGTGGCTCGGCACAGAAGTCGGGTTAGTTCGCTTTGACGGCACCAACTTCGTCCTTTTCGATCAGGACTCAAAAACCGCTTTGCCTGGAAATGATGTGCACTGCCTTCTCGCCGGAGATGATGGGGCTCTCTGGATCGGCACCAGTGACGGGTTGGCGCGGCTGAAGGATGGCGCGGTGACGACCTTCACCACCGCCAACGGCCTGCCGAGTAACTCAATACGTTCTTTGTACAAATCTCCGGAGGGAGAGGTCATCGTCTCTACCGAAAATGGCGGTGTCGGCATTGAGGGGTCACGCGTCGTACCTGTCTCTGATCAACGCATGGGTGGCCCACCTGCGCTCCTTCGCGCGGAGTTGGCCGACAAATACTACACGATCGTCAATAAAACAACCGTGGAGATATCGCATAACGGCCGCACAGAACAGAGTTTCGCTGTCGGCAAAGAGCTCCCCGGCACACGTATCCAGACGGCATATGCCGACCGCGAAGGCGGCCTCTGGATCGGCACCAACGGTGGCCTTGTTCGCTGGACAGAAAACAAGAGCGGGAACAAGATCGATCGCTTCCCTCTTACCGACCCTCTCGCCACGACCTCCATCCTCTCCATCCTTGAAGACCGCGAAGGCAACATCTGGGTTGGCACCGAAACCGGCGGCCTACACATCCTGCGCGATGAACGTTTCCGCACCTTTGGTGCGCGCGATGGCCTCTCTTCCGACGCTACGACTACCGTTGTCGAAGACAATTCCGGCACGCTGTGGATTGGCACCAGCGGCAGCGGGCTGAACGCCTTCGCGCACAATGGAAGTTCCTTCACAAAGGTGAAAACTCTAGACGTCCGCAACGGACTATATAGCGATGTAATTCTTTCGCTCGCCGCGGCACCCAACGGAGATATCTGGGTCGGGACTCCCGACGGATTGAACCGTATTCACAACGGCGTCGTCAGTCCTTTCCCTTCGGCGGACGGCCTGCCGGATGAATTCATTCGTTCCCTTCTGGTCGATGCTGACGGCTCGCTTTGGATCGGCACGCGACGCGGCCTCGCCCACTGGAACCCCGGCTCACCCGGCAACCAGATGGACATCTTCACCCAGGCAACGGGACTGGGCAGCGATCTTGTGGGCGCCATGGCCCGCGACACACGCGGCAACTTGTGGGTGGCTACGCTTGCTGGACTTTCGCGCCTTCAAGACCCGCATCTTCAGGGCAGCACCAAACCGTCCATCAGCAATTTCACCGCGACTGAAGGCCTCTCCAGCAACGTCATCACCGCTCTGCTTCCGCGCCAAGACGGAACCCTGCTGATTGGCACCAATGGCCAGGGATGGAATCTGTGGGACGGCCAGCATTTTTCTCCGGTCGCGCGAACCGGCCTGAATCACACCGCCATTCACGCCATCCTCGACGACGAACACGGACACTTGTGGTTTGCCACCGCCAACGGCATCGCGCGCTGTGACTGCGACATGGCCGGAGGCTGCTCGCACTGGATGGAATTCGGCCCCGCAGACGGTCTTCGTGGACGCGAGATGGCCACCAACAGCCATCCTTCTGCATGGCGCTCACGCGATGGGTGGCTGTGGTTTGCGACACCCAAGGGTCTGGTCGCAATCGATCCCGCTCACTTCCCCGTCAACACCGTGCCTCCGCCGGTTGCGCTCATCCGCTTCGCCGCCGACGATGTCGATCAGCCGTTGTACGAGACAGACCGATTGAAGGTTCAGGCCGGACACAATCATTTTCAATTCGACTACGCGGGACTGAGTTTCACCGCACCTCAGAAAGTGCGCTATCGCTTCATGCTGGAAGGCTTCGATCACCAATGGACCGAAGCCGGCGCGCGTCGCTCCGCCTATTACACCAACATTCCGCCGGGCAACTACACCTTTCGCGTGCAGGCGGCAAACAACGACGGCCTCTGGAACAGCGACGGAGCAGCGCTCGCGTTCACCCTCCGCCCACACTTCTATCAGACCGTCTGGTTCTACATTCTGCTGGCTGCGCTAGCTGCCGGGCTCATTGTCCTCATCCTGCGCCTTCGCCTTTTGCGTGCGAAGCGACAATTCGACGCTGTGCTGGCGGAACGCAACCGGATCGCGCGCGAAGTGCATGACACTCTTGCGCAGGGCTATGTGGGCGTATCGGTCCAACTTGAAGTGCTGTCCGAGTTGCTCCGCTATAACAAGACTGAAGCCGCGATCAAGCATCTCGACACTGCCCGCCAGCATGTACGCGAAGGTCTCGCTGAAGCGCGTCAATCGATCTGGGCTTTACGCTCGCAGGATTCCGGCGAAAACACGCTTCCGGTAAAGCTGCGCCGTTCTACCGAGCAAGCCAACGGAAACGGCATTGAGGCGTCCTTCAGCCTCTACGGTGCCTACCGTCCAATGCCTGAGGAGAAGGAACGCGAATTCCTGCGCGTTGGGCAGGAGGCCATCCATAATGTGAAGAAGCACGCTGGGGCCACGCACCTCGTCGTTCAGCTTGAGTATGGACCGGCCGAGATTGCGCTGGTGGTGCGCGATGATGGACGCGGCTTTGAAGTTAAGGACGGAGCTGATTCTCCTCCGGGACACTACGGGCTTACGGGAATGCGAGAGCGGGCAGACGCGATTGGCGGCACGCTTGAAGTGAATAGCGAAAGAGGATCGGGTACAACCGTACGCCTGCAAGTGATGACACCGAAGGACGCACAGGAAAGGTCGGGGAATTGATGGCGGTTCAGGAAAACATCCGTGTTCTCGTGGTGGAAGATCATCACGTGGTGCGCCAGGGCCTCGTAGCCCTTCTCAATGTAGTGGATGGCATCGAAGTGGTGGGTGAAGCTGCAGACGGCGTCGAAGCCATCACGCAGTTTCGCAAATGCCAGCCGAACGTAACCCTGATTGATCTGCGCATGCCCCGGCTTTCCGGTGTTGAGGTTATTCAGCGCATTCGCATGGAGACGCCGGCGGCGCGCTTCATCGTGCTCACCACCTACGATGGCGATGAGGATATATTCCGCGCATTGCAAGCGGGCGCGCGCGCTTATTTACTTAAGGGGATGACCACCGATGATCTCGTCGCCACCATCCGTACCGTGCATGCAGGCCGTTCTCACATTCCTCCCGCGATTGCGCAGCGGCTTGCAGAGCGTGTTGGTACAGAAGAACTAACTCCGCGCGAATTCGACGTTCTGGAGCAGATCGTGGGCGGTTGCAGCAACAAGGAAATTGCTACAGCGCTTGAAATCTCCGAGGCCACCGTCAAGACTCATATCAACAGCCTGCTTGGAAAGCTTGGAGTTACCGATCGAACCCAGGCCGCCACGGCCGCGATCCAGCGCGGCATCGTCACGTTGGAATCTTTGCGAAAACCAAAGCCATAAATCAGGTGATCATGAAGCGATTTATTTTTCTTGCACTCTTAGTTGCATCTGTAGGAACCATTGCAAACGCGCAGAAGGTGCCCGTTGTGCAAGCCCAGAAGGCTGCCGTCGCGCAGGCGCAGAAGTCCACCTGGCGCCAGGCGTCCGATACCGAACTGGCCTCGTTGCTGCCTGCGCGTGCCCCCGTCATCAAAGAACACATCGAAACCGAGATGCGGACAGCCAGCGGCATCGTCGATGGCCGCGGGCGCTACATCGCGGGCGTAGTACTGATCACCGCCGGATATAGCGCTGAGGGCAAGTATTCGCATTTCCTTGTGGTGCAGTCACCCATCAGAGTTGGCGGTGTTGAGCTAAAGCCCGGCGAATATGTTCTCGGGTACACTCATGGCGACGACGAGTTGAAAGTGCACTTCAACGAGGCGGCGACCGGCGCTCTCGTGGGCAGCGCGGATGCTCATCTGATGACCGGGATCAAAGGCGTAACCAACCTGCGCATCTGGCCGCCGGCAACGAGAGCTGTGATTCAAATCGGGCGCTTTGGGATCCCATACGAATTAAGCGAGAAATAGCCTTAGATCCGGAGTTCCTGTCTGGATCCTGAGACATCGGGGAAATTCTGCGTCCCACAAAAGAACCAAGCCGTACCTCCGCGTATCGGGTATCCTCGATACACGCTTGAACAGGAGAACGTCATGTCCTGGTTCCTTCTCGCCTGGCAGAGAGCCGCAGACTTCAGCGGCCGGTCCCGCCGCAAAGAATACTGGTACTTCCAGCTATTCAACGCCATCGTGATGATATTCATTGGACTGTTTGCCATAGCCTTTTCTGATCAAGGTAAACCGGCAATGATTCCATTCGGCGTTATGTTCGCGTATGGACTCATACTCGTCGTCCCGTCGCTGTCCGTCACGATCCGCCGCCTTCATGACATCGGCAAAAGCGGCTGGTGGTACTTCATCGCCTTCATCCCGTTAATCGGCGGCATTATTCTTTTCGTGTTCACCTTGTTTGACAGCGAACCCTACGCCAACCAGTGGGGACTTGACCCCAAGGCATCTGAACGCGCGATCGTCCCGCCGTACGCCATGCCGCGCTGACTGGCTCGCTGGAGCAGACTTCGCAACGGCGGTCTGTGCACCGCGACTTCGTGGTTTCCGATCCAATAACGAAGGCCCGCATTATGCGGGCCTTCGCTGTTTGTGGCAAGGGGAGGGGGATTACCGTTATTTCCGCGCCGTTAGCAATGGCTTTTGAGTACTGGGAGCAAGTGGGTTGACCTGCGCATTCAGAAAATCAGTTAGATCACTGACATCCTGGTCGGTTCCCACCATGGGCGGCATGAACTTGCGATACGGCGAGTCAACCTTGTTCTCATGCAGCATCACGATGAAGTTGCGAATGTTGGCGCGATCGCGCCCTTCTAATAGATGCGCCAGGGGCCGATAGCCTTGTAGCGTGTGGCACGATCCGCACTCTCCGCGGAAGATCGCCTCTCCCCGCGAATAGCTTGAGGCCGAACCATTCCACACCCACGCCGAGTTCGCGAGATAGCCCTGCGCGTTGATCTTGCTCACATACGGTACGCGCACGCCATTGGAGTACATCCAGCGGCCGATCACGAATGGCTTGCGCAGCATCTCGCGCGAATACTCGCCAGCGCCAGTCGCCATCAGAGCGAGTAGAAGAACCGCCAGAGCATGCGAAAGATTGAATTCCTTCGGATTGCGATAGGCCAGGAAGTAAGCAACAAAGATGATCGTCGCGGAGGTCACAATGATGATGAGCGCCATGCGGGTGACGGTGGAGAAGGTGCCGGAGTTGATCGTGTCGATGCCCAGGGTCAGCAGCGCGCGCTGCGATGCCGGAACCATGGCGTAGTACCAGATCATCAAGAATGGCATGGCCACGAACGACGGAACCAGCCACTTTACACTCCACTGCACCATGCTGGTCTTGAGCTCAGGCTGCTTGTCCCCATCGATGCGGCTGGCGGTGATGAGAGCCCAGATGCCGGCCAGGGAAGCGCAAACACAGGTACGCAGCAGAAGGCTTGGCCAATACGTCGGGTTAAAAAACGCATTCCAAAATTTACTGGCTTCGTGCCCTGTTCCCGCAACACCGATCCAGGTATCGCCGGGCGTGAGCATGAACGACAAAATGCCGTTGATGATGATGAGTGTGGCAGCAGAGGCGCCGGCATACACCCAACCTACCTTCAGATGAAGCTTCTCAGGAATGCGATTCCATGTGTAGTAGTAAACCGCGATCGTGGTCAGCTCAACCATGAAGAAGACCCACTCCATCGCCCATCCAAATACGAAGTTGTGAATCAAGGTGCTGGTTGCCTCGGGATGCGTGAGTCCGATGGCAAACCATATCCCTACGCCCGACACGGTGCCGAAGACGGCGGTCAATATGAGGAAGAACTTCGAATGGCTCGCGAGCTGCTTTAGCCAGTCCGCGCGATTCTGCGGATCGGTCATGAGCATCGCCTTGCGCTCCGCCAGCGGCAGATAGAAACCGCCACCCACAGCGAATTGCGAAATCATGACGTGATAGATGGCGATCAGCCCGATCACCCATCCCGACCCTAAATGCGGTATATCCCAAAACGGATAGTTCATTTCCAGAGCTCCTAGCTTCCAGCTTCTAGCTCCTAGCTTTCTTCTCCTTCTGCTGAACTCTCTGTTTCAGCAGAATGGAGCTAGAAGCTGGTAGCTAGCAGCTAGAGGCTGCCTTATCTAATCGTCCAATACCCAATCGCCGTCGTAGCCAGCAGCGCAAAGACTGCAATCAAGCCAAAATAGTGTGCGGCGCGTCCGCGTTTTCCGGAGTCGCGACTTGTGTCGTAGAACGGAATCATTACCCACAGAGCGATGCCGATCGTGAACAGCAGAATGCCTGCGATCTCTCCGGGCTCGCCTTGCAGCCACTTGACCATGCCGAGCAGCTTCAACATTTCAAACGGACTCATGAAGTACCACTCGGGATGAATGCCCATCGGTGCAGGAGCGAGCGAATCAAACTGCTTGCCCAGCTGCCACGGAAACACCGAAGCCAGCAACGCAAGAACGTTGAGCGAGATCAGCCACATCGCAAGATCCTTGCGCAGGAAGTTGGGCATGAACGGCATGGTCTTGCGTTCGATTACCGGTTTTGCCTCTTCGCTCGGAGGTGCGGCATTGCCATGCTTTTGCACCAGCCAAAGATGAAAGCCGAGCAGCGGCAGGAACACAGCCGGCAGCACCACCACGTGCAGTGCGAAGAAACGCTGCACCGTGAATTCGCTCACGTCTGGACCGCCACGCAACATGCTCGCAATAGCGGGCCCGATGAATGGAACCGCCGCCGGAATCTGCAGGCCAACTTTGGTCGCAAAGTAACTGAGTTCGTCCATCGGCAACAAATATCCCGAGAATCCGAACACGGACGCGATTCCCAACAGGCCCATGCCGCTCAGCCAGCCGAATTCGCGCGGCTTGCGATAGGCCTTCATGAAGTAGACCGAAAACATGTGCACGAGAATCGAGAACATCATCAGGTTCGCCGACCATGCATGTGCCGAACGGATCAGCCATCCGAAGTGCATCACATACGTGATCTGGCGGACAGATTCAAACGACTCCGCGCCCGGCCGGTAATACACCAGCAGAAGAACGCCGGTGAAGCACTGCACCAGGAAGAGGAAGAGCGAGATTCCGCCCCAGTAGTACCAGAACGATTGAGCGTGTACCGGAACGGTCTTCTTGCGCGCAAACGCGGCGAGATCCGAAAGGCCGAGGCGCTCATCAACCCAGTCGTAGATAAAAGCGGTCTTTGTAGTCATGCCTGTTGTCCTTTTGCTTTATGGGCGCGCGGCCGCGTTACGAGCGCGATACTTCTACGGAGTTTTCACCGACGGCAACATTGAACTTTTTGAGCGGCTTCGGAGGCGGCCCACTCACATTTGCGCCCGTGTAAGCGTTGTAAACACCACCGTGGCACGCGCAGTGAATACGATCGGCCTGCGGCTCATACTGCACCGTGCAGCCCAGGTGCGTGCATACCGCCGAGAGCGAAGCCCAGGTTCCATCCGCATGATGAATCAGCATCGCCGGCGAGGTGCCAAACTTGAACATCAGCACCGAACCCGCGGGCAGTTTCTGCGCGTCCTTGAGCGCCACTTCCTTGACGGCCGTCGCACTTGAGGCCATTTCTTCAGGCGAAGCCAGGTAACGATAAATCGGATAGCCTAGCGCAGCCGTATAGCAAAGCCCCGCTGCTCCTGCAGCAACCAGAAACGCACGGCGCGTTGATTTCTCGGCATCTTCTGCTGGCCTGATTGCCGGCTTTTCGAGAACGATATGAGAGCTCATAGCACCGCTCCTTCCATGGGCTTTTGTGCACGCGCCACAACCGAGATCAACCAGCCAACCACGCCCAGGCCGCCCACGAACAAAATCAGAAACAGGCCGACGACACCCCAGTTGGTAACTACGGTCCGGTTCCACACGTCGAACCCCTTTGCCAGCAGCGAAAGATCCCGGACACCATCGCGATAGATCACCAGCGTGAGTTCGATCAGCAGCGTCAGGGTTGCGGCAACCCAGCCAAGTAGGTTCGACCCGACGTGGCGGATTCCTGCCAGTGCCGCGACGAGGATCGCGACTACGACCAGCGTCATCCAGCCGTATCCTGCAAACGATGCGAAGTGATAGAGCGGATGAGTCGACAAGCCGGCTTTCACTGCATCCGGCTGCACGCGAGCCGCCCAGATGCCGACTACCAGGTAAAGAAGGCCGAAGGACGCAGCAATTTTGCCGCCCAGACCGGCGACGAAGTGCTTCTCATCCGCCGTGAACGTGCTGCGGCCGGCCAGATAAACGAGCCACAATCCGCCGACAAACAGGCCGCCCGTCATCATCAGGAGCCAGCGCGGCGTGAGAGTTGGGTCGCCTGTGGGCAGATATGCTCCTAATGCCGATGCGGAGTACATATCGCGCCAAACTTCAGGGCGCAGCATTAGCGTCATGTTGGTGGAAAGCATGCGCGCGACGTAACCCGACAGCAGCCAGGCCGACAGCCCAATCCACCACGCAGATTTTCCCGCTTCGAGTCGCGCTGTGAACTGATACAGCAGCCAGTAGGTCAGCGTTAGCACCACGATGATCGATATCCAGTACACGCCGATCAGTACGCTCGACGTATAGAGCGCGCGGCCGTAAAGCACCTGAGCGAAAAGTAGCGGGGGGACGCCGAGGTTGATCACGTAGGTCATCACCACGGTCATCCGCTTCGCCAGAGCGCGCGCCGTGACCGAAGCATGCGGCGAATTGCGGAAAAGACTAAGCAGGACAGCGATGAGCAGTCCGCCCAGCAGCATTTCCACCGCCACAAAATGCAGCGCCAGCGTCACGATATGCAGCAGCTTGATCAGCCATATCGGGGCGGGCAGAGGAATGGGATCTACAACGGGAAACGATTGCATGAGGTCGTTAAAAAGCCCCTTTCACGGTTGGAGCACGGTGCGACATAGATAAAGTGAATCTCGATGTGCCTTTTTGAACGAACAAGGCTGGCAGATCGAAAAGCATTTTGGACTGTTTTTCTCCAATTTGTTTGAAGAGACAGAATTATCCGAGAAGCTCTCGTAGGTCTGTGACCGTGGATACATTTGCCGGTGACATTCTCAGCTACTCTGCTGTCAACTCGCTGGCAATTGGACTATCGCGGTCCGGATAAACAGCAGCAAAACGAAAGCACATTCATGAAACACATTTACCTGAACGACTCTTCACCGACAGGCAATTCGTCGATGCAACTGACGCGCGCAGCCGACTATGCCGTACGCGTAATGGTTCACCTTGCAACAATGCCTTCCGAGAGCCGAGTCTTGCTTCCCGCGCTGGCTAAAGCTACCGCGGCGCCGGAGAGTTTTCTCTCCAAGGTGTTGCAGGCTCTCACGCGCGCGGAGTTGATCTCTTCGAGGCGGGGAAAGAGAGGTGGCTTCGCCATTCTGGATCGAGGCCGCGCAGCGAACATGCGCGAGGTGATTGAATCCATTGACGGTCCAATCTGCCTCAACGTTTGTTTGAACGGTGGCAAGGAGTGCGAGCGTAAGTCCTGGTGCCCCGCTCACCCGGTCTGGGCACGTGCACAGCGAGCCATGATTGACGTGCTGATGAGCGTGACTGTCTCCAGCATGGCCGCAAATCGCGGTCCTGTTGCTCCATCCGAGTCCCCGAACGGTAGTTGAAATTCTGGCTGTGCGGATTTCCTTGCGGAGTAAAAACAGTCTCGTCGGGCCAGTTGAGAAAGCTGTTTGTCTCAGCCCACGCCGATTCTGCCGTGAAATCTTCACGCCTCTGCAACTTCCTGCATCCAACTTAACGAGGTGTTCGAATGCGCAAAACTTTTGCCTCGCTGCTCTTGCTCGCCGCCATCGTTGCCCTGCCCACTGGCTGCAAGAATGACGCCATCGACAAAGCCGAATTCAAATCCGCGATCAACAACTCCTTCGCCGGACGCCACGAATGCGTCTGGCCTGAACCAATCAAGCTGCCTGCGGAGGTAGACACCTCCAAAGACGAGAGAACCCGCGACTACGACACCCTCCTCGATGCCGGCCTGCTCGTCCGCGGAACCGCGGAAAAGAAGCGCTTTCTCGTCGGCTCCAAACAGGTAAATCAGTACGACCTCTCCGACAAGGGACACTCCGCCTGGACCGCCGATCCCGACCAGCCTGGATATGGCAACTTCTGCTTCGGCCACTTCAACGTCACCTCAATCGATAACGCTGTCCCCAACGACCCTTCCAACCCGACGCAATACACGGTCAACTACCACTACGAGGTTGAAGGCATACCCGGCTGGGCTACCACTCCCGAATCGATGAGGACGTTCCCCAAGATCGCAGCCGACACTTCCATCCAGACAGCGACCGCCACCCTGATCAAAGGCACCAACGGTGGCTGGGCAGTCCTCCCTCCGCACCCCGCCCAATAAGGCGATCAAACGGTCTCTCTTCCTACGCGTGAAACAGTCGCTCCACCAAAGGGAGGAGAGACTGTTTCACGCGTCGCCCCGTATACTTGCCCCATGTTTCCGGTGAAGCGCGTGTTCATTTTTCTGGCCCTTCTGGTAGCTGGGCTTTCCCCCAAGTTGTTTGCACAATCGGCCGATGCATCTGCTCCGACCTCGCAGCAGAAACCCGCCGATGCCGCCTCGACGGCCGACAACACGTCGCCGCACAAGGTCCAGCTGGACGATAAGAACCGCGTCATAACTGCCGGAGGATTTGTCAAAACGGGTCCCGTCGTCTTCGAAGACATCTCTGAAAAATCCGGCCTCGCCAAGTGGACCTACAAAATGGGCACTCCTGCCAAGGACTACATCATTGAGACCAAGGGCTCCGGTGTCTGCCTCTTTGATTACGACAACGACGGCTGGCTCGACATCTACCTCGTCAACGGTTCCACTCTGGAAGCACTCGCCGGCAAAGCCGCTCCTCCCCACGCCGCACTCTTTCACAACAACCACGACGGTACATTCACCGACGTCTCCGCCAAAGCCGGTGTGCAGAACGACCGCTGGGGCTTTGGTTGTGCGGTGGCCGACTACGACAACGACGGCTACCCCGATCTCTACGTCTCCAACTTCGGCAAGAACCGCCTCTACCACAACCTCAGAAACGGTACATTCGCTGACGTCGCCGAGCAAGCCAAAGTCACTCTCGGGAACTGGTCAACGGGCGTGACCTGGGGAGACTACGATGGCGACGGCAAGCCCGATCTCTTCGTCGCCGGATATCTTCACTGGGACTGGGACAACCCTCCGGCCAAGGGCGGCGAAGGCGGATCCAGCAATTCGTTCTGCACCTTCCGCGGCGAAGCCACCGCCTGCGGTCCGCGTGGGTTGAAGGGTGAGCCGGATCATCTCTTTCACAACAACGGCGACGGCACCTTTACCGATGTCAGCGAAACGGCGGGCGTCGCCGACAAGCCAGGCTACTATGGCCTTGGCGCCGTCTTCGTCGACATCAACAACGACGGTAAGCCGGATTTGCTGGTCGGCAATGACTCCACGCCCAACTATCTCTATCTGAACAAAGGTGACGGCACCTTTGAAGACGTGAGCTACGCCTCGGGCTATGCACTTAACGAAGCGGGTCGCGAGACTGCTTCCATGGGCATTGCTGTTGGCGATTTTGAGAACAACGGCATGCTCGACGTCTTCAACACCACCTTTTCTGACGATTACAAGCCGCTCTACCGCAATGAGGGCGACGCCAACTTCACTGACATCAGCTATCACATCGGCCTCGGCGAGATTACCGTTCCCTTCCTTAGCTGGGGCGATGCGTTTTTCGACTACGACAATGACGGCTGGAAAGATCTGATGATGTCCGACGGCCACGTCTACCCGCAGGCCGACAAATACAACTGGGGAACAAGCTGGAAAGAGCGCCCCATGCTCTTCCACAATCTTCAGGGCAAATCATTTGAGAACGTCCCGGCCGTTGAAGGCAGCGGCCTGGCGGACGTCATCGCCGGACGTGGCATGGCCGTGGGTGACCTTTTCAACGACGGCAAAATCGATGCGGTTATCAGCGTGATGGATGGCCACCCCGTACTGTTGCGCAACGTAAGTCCCGATCACAATCATTGGATTGAATTAAAGTTTATCGGCGGCCCAAAGAGCCCGCGCGATGCAGTCGGCACGACGGTCTATCTAACGGCGAATGGCATGAAGCAACGCGAAGACGTGATCAGCGGTGGCAGCTATCTCTCCAACAACGATCCTCGGCCGCACTTCGGACTCGGTCAGGCGACGAAGATCGACGACATCGAGATTCACTGGCCCAGCGGCAAGGTGGAACACGTCACCGTCCCCGGCATCGACCGCATCGTCACCATCACCGAAGGCGGGGGGAAGTCGGCTCGCTAGTCGGCCATCTTCGCACGCCGGGCGCGAAGATCTTCCGCCACATCTGCCGGGTCCACCTGAGCACACGGCCCATCGCGCAACGGAAAAACCGCGAACTTCATACGCTCCTTCTCCATACGCGGAACCCAAGTATCTAACAACTCGCTGAGCGGAATCTTCTCTGCTTTCGCGTCTGCCCAGTCTCGAACCGCGCACCTTTGCGCATACGACTCATGCGGCCAGATGGGAAGCAGAGTCGCTCCGTCCTGATCTTCCGCAGACACAAACCCGCCTCGCCCTCGTAGCGTCCACGCTTCACCCCACGCCGCCACCTTGCGGATGAAGTGTTCATAACGATCGGCCGCATCCAAGTTCAGCGCGGTTCGGAATTCGTCTTCGCTGGGGCT
The DNA here is from genome assembly GCF_039994875.1 of Telmatobacter sp. DSM 110680. Lineage (GTDB taxonomy): Bacteria > Acidobacteriota > Terriglobia > Terriglobales > Acidobacteriaceae > Telmatobacter. The sequence goes on from NZ_CP121196.1 coordinate 5,983,836, forward strand.
GTAGTTCATTTTCTCTCGAAATTACCTCTCGCCTAGAACACGATCCGCCCGGTCAGTTCGAGGCTACGCGGCCCAGCGCCCTCGGCCGTCTGCAGTGCCGTGATCGACCCGAATCCCGAGGAATCCACCTGCATGTTTGGTGGTTCATAGTTGCGATGATTGAACACATTCGCCGCCTCAACGCTGAGTTGCAGCTTCGCCTTTTCGCGTAGTGCCACACTCTTCATCAGGGACAGAGAAAAGTTTGCGGTGCCGGGCCCAACCACACCGCCCACAGGAGCATTACCGAACCGACCGATGCCGGTCCCATCCGGGTTCTGCAAATTCAAATACGGAAACGCCGCAGGGTTCAGCCATTGCGTTGTGGTTCGCTGCGGCGCATACACCGACACGCCCGAAAGCTGATCCGGTCGCGCCTGCCCGACGGTAGTCAGAATATTGGTATTCGCGGGATCCACCGATTGCTGATACGGCGTGAGGAATGGCCCCGACTGCAGCACCGTGACACCAGCAAGTTCCCAGTCGCCAAGCACGCCGTTGATGACGCCGCCTGAAGACATCCACCGCTTCCCGCGTCCGAACGGCAAATCGTAAAGCCACGTGGTAAGAAACCGATGCTTGCGGTCATAGATCACATTGCCGTAATCGAGTCCGGGATGAAAGCGCGTTGTCAGATAAGTGCCACCAGCAACCGCAAACGCATTTGGCGCAGCACCGCCGGCATCCGACAGATCCTTCGTCCATGTATAGCTGGAGTCGAATGTCAACCCGTTGCCGCCATGCCTCGAAAACTCGACGGTGCCGCTTGAGTAGTTGCTTTCCGCCAGGTTCGTCACGCTCTGGATAATGCTCCAGTCCGGATACGGAAGATTGGCGGACGCTGCTGTGTACCCAATGGTGTTCGGCTGAACCTGATTGAGGTCGACCATTGCCTCGAGATTTGATCCGTGACTTCCGCTATAGGAAAGGCGCATCCCGATCTTGTGTCCGAGATCTTGCTCCAGGGTCAGGTTCCACTGCTGTACGGTTGGATCCTTGTAGTGAATCGGAAACGCATAATAAAAGCCGGCTGTCCCGGTAGAACTGACCGCGCTTGAATCAAACGGATCCGGAAAACTGAGCACCGGCGTGACGCCATCTGCCTGGTAGCCCTGGTTGTACGTACCCACGTTGCTCGACGCCACGGCCCATCCCGACACCAGCGAGAATCCAAGTGGAGATTCAATAAACCGTCCCCACCCTCCGCGCAGTACGGTCGTATCTTTTCCGTAAGGACGCCACGCAAATCCAATGCGCGGTCCCAGGTCGGTGTGATCTGTGTAACGCAGCACAGACGGAATGCCAGCTTGCGCGGCGGTCAGAATTGGCGTAGGCGCAATTGCAGTTTCGAGATCTGGAGACGCATCGGCCAGCGCCTTGGCGTTCGACACTACTACCGCGCCGCTCACCTGCGTCGTGCCATCCGTACCCACGCCTGTCCAGTCCGGCATGAACGCCGCTGTATTCTGGTGCGTCTCGCGGAGCGGCGGATGCAGTTCGTATCGCAACCCGAGATTCAGCGTCAGATTTGGTGTAACGTGCCAGTCATCCTGCCCATAGAACGCATACGAATAACCCAGGCCGTCCATGGTTGGATTGTTCGTAGTGCTCACCTCGGTGTAGTCGGGATAGCCGAGAAGAAACGCGGTGTAGGGGTCACCGATGGCTGTTCCGACACTCGACGACCCGTCGAATACGTACCAACCCGAACGGTAGTTGCCAAAGACGTTATCATCGTGATCGGCCAGCCGCTTGAAGTCCGCGCCGAACTTGAGCGCATGCTTTCCTTTCGTCCACGTCACGTTGTCGAGCGCCTCGATAATCTGACCGCGCTGCACACCTGGATTGCCTGCGCCGGTCGACATGAATCCGTTGATCAGCACCTGCGGCGCCTCGGACCATTCCGTATCCGGCTGCGGAACCGCGGTGATCCCGGTCTGCGTCAGTAGCGATGTCGTCGAATAAGACTGCGTCTCCGACGTATGCTGCTCGTTAAAGCCGGCGCGAAATTCATTCAGCAAGTTCGGCTTGAATACGTAGTTATGTGCAAACGTCAGCCCCTCGTCGATTTCGGGTGTGTTGTAGCCGCCCTGCAGCGGGCTGCCTGCTTCAGCGCAATAGGTAAACGTGCACTGCGCGGAGGGCGCTGTAATCACCTGCCGGTTCTTATAGGAGAAGCGCGCAAACATCGACTGCTTGTCCGAGACATTCTTGTCGAGTCTTACATCGCCCTGGTTTGAGGAGATGGGCGAAGGAAAATTGATCTGATAATTGTTGGCATACGCTGTAGCTGGTCCGAAATTCGGCATCGGCATCAGAGCGCCCAGCAGACTCCCCGAAATCGCGCTCACCGGCACATGGGCCGGGTCAATCGGAGTTACTCCATCGGGTTCGTAAATAGCGCTAATCCCCTGCCCTGCCAGGTAATCCGTCAGGTTGCCGTTGCGCATGTCCACGGACGGAACGCTCAGCACGATTGGGGTCTCGCGCGGCAGTCGCAAGCCTTCATAACTGATAAAGAAAAACCCCGGGCTCTGCTTCGAAAACAGAGGTTTGATGTGTAGAGGTCCACCCAGCGTGCCGCCAAAGTCGTTCATGATGATCTTTGGCTTCGCCAGCGTAAACGGGTTATTCGCGTTAAAAGCAGTGTTCTCGTGATTCTCAAACAGGCCGCCGTGATAGTGCAGGGTTCCCGCTTTCGAGACGGTCGTGATGTCGGCTACTCCCGAAAACTCCGCATTGTTATTCGACTCGCTCACCCGTATTTCTTCAATCGAGTTGAACGATGGAAACATCTCGTTGACCGGACCCGAATACTCAACGCCGACCGACGAAATACCGTCCACCGTCACGCTTAACAGTGCCGCCGTCGTTCCCAGTACCGCCAGGTTCCCGCTATCATCCGTTTGCACGCCCGCTTCGGTCGTTAGCGTAGATATCGGGCTTGTCGATCCCGTCGATCGCGAATAGATCGCCACTGGCAGATTCACCAGCTCATCCCCGATCTTCGTCTCGGCCAGGTTTGAAACGTCAGTCGTAATCACAGGCACGGAATTGGTGTCGTCGACGACCACCGTCTGAACCTCTCCGCCGATCCGCATCGTCGCATCTGCACGCCGCGTCTCGCGCGCTGTCAGTTCGATGCCCGACATCGTCTGCGGCTGAAAACCCTGCGCGCTGATCGCAATCTTGTATAGACCCACATCGATATTCCTGAAAGCGTAGTTGCCACCCGCGTCGGTCGCCTCTGTTCGCGTAGCAGCCGTACCGGCATTGGTGAGCGTCACCTGTGCTCCCTGGATTGCCGCACCACTCGCGTCATGCACCGTGCCAAGGATCGAACCATATGTGGATTGCGCAATCGTCGCCGTCGACGCAAGCGCGAACAGGCACGTAATCAGCAGGAATCGCTGTGCAAGGGCGCGCCAGTTCGGCACGAGGGAGAAAATGGCCATCAAAATTCCTTTCGACACAAATCCCGCATGCATTTTGGGCGTCTAACTGCCGGGGATTTACCTATTTAAATGTAAAGCTTGAGCAGCGCTTCGGACCGCGGGTTTCAAAGAAATTTGCAATAGATCGCTATGGGACCCGACGCTTGGAAACCAAGCGGCCTCCGCCACAACCGCCGTTCATTATTTCGCCCGTTGTTTTTCGCACGCCGGGAATTCTTCGCTTAAAACAAGGACTACTCTCTCCTTGCGAAGGCTTTGCTGCAGCCTCGCAATCGACACGTCCTGCACGGCGGAATGGCGCCGCACGCACTCGGAGATGTTGACGGAGTGCTGATAGCGCTCCAACAGGTCCTCGGCGCTCTCGGTTCTTCCGCATCGACCTGAATAAGTGAAAGCCGATGGGGAATGAAAAGCCCCAGGTCTCTGGTGCAAGACCTGGGGCTTCAATGACAGAGGATAAGATTTCTGACGACCTCGTCACTTTTACTGTGGAGCTGTGTCGCCTGGATGGTCGTGCGGGCCGCCATGCATCTGCG